>JASJBK010000054.1 GCA_030066555.1 Halieaceae bacterium | reverse complement strand
TAACAGCCCGGTCAACGTACCGAATGGCGTAGAGGTCAAGCTCGACGGCCGCGACCTGTCCGTGAAGGGCAGCAAGGGCGCGCTGACGATGACCGTTGACGAGGGTGTCGAGATCACCCAGCAGGACAACACGCTGACCTTTGCAGCCAAGGGCCCGAACAGTGTTGCCATGTCCGGCACCACGCGGGCGCTGGTTAACAACATGGTTGTCGGCGTCTCCGATGGCTTCGAGCGGAGGCTGCTGCTGAACGGCGTTGGCTATCGTGCCGCCGTGCAGGGCAAGAAGCTGAATCTCACGGTCGGTCTTTCCCATCCGGTGGAGTTTGAGCTGCCGGAAGGAATCTCCGCCGAGATGCCGAGCCAGACCGAGATCGTTCTGAAGGGCATCGACAAGCAGGCCCTGGGCCAGGCCGCTGCCAAGATTCGCAGTGTGCGTCCCCCGGAGCCCTACAAGGGTAAAGGCATTCGTTACGCGGACGAGTATGTCCGTCGTAAGGAAGCCAAGAAGAAGTAAGCAGGTAAGGTTATGAGTGCAAAAAACGATTCACGGCTGCGCCGCGCTCGTCGCTCTCGCGCCAAGATGCGCGAGCTGGGCATCAACCGCCTCAGCGTGCACCGCACGCCCCGGCACATCTACGCCCAGGTCTTTACGGCTGGCGGTGACAAGGTGCTGGCAAGTGCCTCCACGCTGGATAAGGACCTGCGTAGCGGCAGCACCGGCAACATCGACGCTGCCACCGCGGTGGGCAAGCTGATCGCTGAGCGCGCCAAGGCGGCGGGCGTCGAGAAGGTCGCGTTTGACCGCGCCGGCTACAAGTATCACGGGCGTGTGAAGGCTCTGGCCGACGCAGCACGTGAAAATGGACTGGATTTCTAGGGTTAAGCGAGATGGCGTACAACGACCGCAAGAAAGATGACAACACCGAAGGCCTGCAGGAGAAGCTGGTCCAGGTGAACCGTGTGGCCAAGGTGGTCAAGGGTGGCCGTATCTTCGGCTTTACCGCCCTGACCGTGGTTGGCGATGGCAATGGCAAGGTAGGCTTCGGCCGCGGCAAGGCCCGCGAAGTGCCGGTAGCGATCCAGAAGGCCATGGAGAACGCCCGTCGCAACATGATCCAGGTCGACCTGGCTGACGGCACCATCCAGTACCCGATCAAGGCTCGCCACGGCGCCTCCAAGGTGTACATGCAGCCGGCATCAGAGGGTACCGGTGTTATCGCCGGCGGTGCGATGCGCGCCGTGCTGGAAATTGCGGGCGTGCACAACGTACTGGCCAAGTGCTACGGCTCTACCAACCCGGTGAATGTGGTGCGTGCCACTTTCAAGGGTCTGCAGAGCATGACCTCTCCGGAATCGGTTGCTGCCAAGCGTGGCAAGTCCGTAGAAGAGATTTTGGGTTAAACAGTTTTATTTAGGACCACGACAGAGTCATGGCTAAAGAAGCAACGATTAAAGTTACGCAGATCCGCAGCGTGAACGGCCGGCTCAAGAGCCACAAGGCCTGCATCGCCGGCCTGGGCCTGCGCCGCATCGGTCATACCGTCGAGGTGGAGGATACGCCTGCCATCCGCGGCATGATCAACAAAGTCAACTACATGCTTCGGGTTGAGGAGTAAGACATGTCTGATTCAATGCGACTGAATACCCTGAGCCCGGCGCCTGGTTCCCGCAAGAACGCCAAGCGCGTTGGTCGCGGCATTGGCAGCGGCTTTGGCAAGACCGCGGGTCGCGGCCACAAGGGTCAGAAGTCCCGCTCAGGTGGCACCGTCAAGCCCGGTTTCGAGGGCGGCCAGATGCCGCTGCAGAAGCGCCTGCCGAAGTACGGCTTTACCTCCCGCATATCCCGCGTTACCGCGCAAATTCGCCTCGGCGAACTGGCCAAGGTGGACGCCGAGGTGATCGACCTGGACGCGCTGAAGGCGGCCGACCTGGTGCGTCACGACGTGTTGCGCGCCCGTGTCTTCCTGTCCGGCGAACTGGACAAGGCGGTTACGGTCAAAGGTCTCAAGGTGACCAAGGGTGCTCGTGAGGCCATCGAAAAGGCCGGCGGCAAGATCGAAGAGTAATCCGGGTACCGTAACGCATTCTTGAGAAGTAGAGAGTTGAGAGCTAGAGAGCCGAGGATCAGCATTTAATGGGTAGACCTTCTCTGCCGGGTGCAAACACCGCGGGAATGGGCGAGCTACTGGCTCGCCTTCGCTTTGTATTGATGGCGATAATCATCTATCGCATCGGTACGCATATCCCTGTGCCGGGCATCAATCCCGACCAGATCGCTGCGCTGTTCAACCAGAACCAGGGCACGATCCTGGGCCTGGCCAACATGTTTACCGGTGGCGCTCTGGAGCGTATGAGCATCCTGGCGCTGGGCATCATGCCCTATATCTCTGCTTCCATCATTATGCAGCTGATGTCGGCGGTGACGCCGTCGCTGGAACAGCTCAAGAAAGAGGGTGAGTCCGGCCGACGCAAGATCAGCCAGTACACCCGCTACCTGACCGTGGTACTGGCGCTGGTGCAGGCCACCGGTATGGCGGTAGGCATGGCCAACCAGGGCATGGCCTACAGCGTTAACCTGCTGTTCTACATTGTGGCCATCACCTCGTTAGTGACGGGCGCCGTATTCATGATGTGGCTGGGCGAACAAATTACTGAAAAGGGCGTCGGCAACGGCATTTCGCTGTTGATCTTCGCCGGCATTGTGGCCGGTTTGCCTGCCGCCGTTGGCCAGTCGCTGGAGTCAGCGCGCCAGGGTGAACTCAACATCCTGCTGTTGCTGGCGATCCTGGTGCTGGCGGTGGTGGTTATTTACGCCATCGTCTACATCGAGCGCGGCCAGCGTCGCATCACGGTGAACTACGCCAAGCGCCAGCAGGGACGGCGCCAGTATCAGGCGCAGAGCAGCCACCTGCCCCTGAAAGTGAATATGGCGGGTGTTATCCCGGCGATTTTCGCCAGCTCGATCCTGCTGTTCCCGGCGTCGATCGCCCAGTGGTTTGGAACCGACAACGAGCTGCTGCAGGAGATTGCACTGGCGATTGGCCCCGGCCAGCCGCTGAACGTGCTGCTGTTTACGGCGTTCATTGTGTTCTTCTGCTTCTTCTACACGGCGTTGATGTTCAACCCGGAAGAAGTCGCAGACAACCTGAAGCGCTCCGGCGCATTTGTTCCCGGTATCCGCCCGGGCGCGCAGACCGCCAATTACATCGATGGCGTGCTGACGCGGCTGACTGTGTTCGGTTCAGCCTACATCGCGATCATCTGCCTGATGCCCCAGTTCCTGCAGATCTGGGCCAATGTGCCCTTCTACCTGGGTGGCACCTCGCTGCTGATTGCCGTGGTCGTGGTGATGGATTTTATGGCCCAGGTACAGAGCCACCTGATGTCGCAGCAGTATGATTCGGTGCTCAAAAAGGCCAACCTGAAGAATTACGGTGGTGCCGGCCGCGTCCGGTAGCCGCCTGGTAAGTGTGGAGAAGAAGTCATGAAAGTACGTGCTTCCGTGAAGAAGATCTGCCGCAACTGCAAGATCGTGCGCCGCAAGGGTGTGGTGCGTGTTATTTGCAGTGCGGAGCCCCGGCACAAGCAGCGCCAGGGCTGATCACAACTCGCGTAACGTGTTGATTTTTAGGATTTATGTCGCTAGAATGCTGCGCCTTTCGCGCCGGTGACCGCAGAAACCAGGGCTTCCTGGTCGGTCAGCCGTCGCTTTGCAGCGCATGTGGCTGAAGATATTTGGAGACTTTGAATGGCTCGTATAGCCGGTGTCAACATTCCCGATAACAAGCACGCAGTGATCTCGCTGACCTACATCTATGGTGTTGGTCGTACTACGGCGAAGCAACTGTGTGCCACCACGGGTGTGGACGAGCAGAGCAAGATCAGCGACCTGTCTGAAGATCAGATGGACGCGCTGCGCAACGAAGTGGGCAAGATGAATGTTGAAGGCGACCTGCGTCGCGAAGTCAGCATGAACATCAAGCGCCTGATGGACCTGGGCTGCAACCGTGGCCTGCGTCACCGCAAGGGCCTGCCGCTGCGCGGCCAGCGGACCAAGACCAATGCGCGCACCCGGAAGGGGCCGCGTAAGCCGATTCGTCGTTAAGAGCTTTTCGTAAAACCGCTAGAGGCCTGAGCCTCTAGGAACTGAGGAGGCGCTAGGTCACCTTCGAAGTTTAGAAAAAGACAATTCGAATCCGATTTAGTGTAGCTGCACCGGAGTGCAGTGTTGATATTAGAGTAGGAACTCAATATGGCTAAGCCAGGTGCCAAAAGCACTCGCAAAAAAGTCCGGAAGACCGTGGTAGATGGGATTGCCCACGTCCACGCGTCCTTCAACAACACCATCATCACGATTACCGATCGCCAGGGGAATACCCTGAGCTGGGCTACGGCCGGCGGTTCCGGTTTCCGTGGCTCCCGCAAGAGCACCCCGTTCGCCGCCCAGGTGGCCGCGGAGCGTGCCGGCGAGGCTGCCAAGGAATACGGCCTGCAGAATCTGGACGTCCAGATCAAAGGTCCGGGGCCGGGTCGTGAGTCTGCCGTGCGCGCCCTCAACGCCTGCGGCTTCAAGATCAGCAACATCACCGACGTGACGCCGATTCCGCACAACGGCTGTCGCCCTCCGAAAAAGCGTCGCGTATAAGGCAGGACAAGACATGGCAAGATATATCGGTCCCAAGTGCAAGCTCTCCCGCCGTGAAGGAACGGACCTGTTCCTGAAGAGCGGTGTGCGCTCACTGGAAAGCAAGTGCAACATCGAGAACGCTCCTGGCCAGCACGGCGCCCGCCGTGGTCGCCTGTCTGATTACGGCGTACAGCTGCGTGAAAAGCAGAAGGTCCGTCGCATCTACGGCATCCTCGAGAAGCAGTTCCGCAACTACTACAAGGAAGCTGCCCGTCAGCGCGGTGCAACCGGTGAAAACCTGCTGCGCCTGCTCGAGTCGCGTCTGGACAATGTGGTGTACCGGATGGGCTTTGGCTCTACCCGTGCCGAAGCGCGCCAGCTGGTGTCGCACCGCTCTATCCTGGTGAATGGCCAGTCGGTCAACATTCCGTCCTACCAGGTCGCACCGGGTGACGTGATCTCCCTGCGCGAGAAGGCCAAGAAGCAGCTGCGTGTGCAGTCTGCCCTGGCCCTGGCTGCACAGCGCGGCGAGCCCGAATGGATTGAAGTAAACAATGACAAGCTGGAAGGTACCTTCAAGGCCTACCCGGATCGTCAGGACCTGAGCTCGGATATCAACGAGAACCTGATCGTCGAACTTTACTCCAAGTAATCCGTTACACGGAACTCACGTTCCTGAAAACCGAACACACAGGTGCACATATGCAGACTGCAGTAACTGAATTTCTGACGCCCCGCGTTATCAATGTCGAAGAGAAGAGCGACACCCGTGCCCAGGTTACCCTGGAGCCGCTCGAGCGTGGTTTTGGCCACACCCTCGGCAATGCGCTGCGTCGGATCCTGCTTTCCTCCATGCCGGGCTGTGCCATCACGGAAGTCGATATCGATGGCGTGGATCACGAGTACACCTCCATGGAAGGCGTGCAGGAAGATGTGATTGAAATCCTGCTGAACCTCAAGGGCGTTGCGCTGGTGCTGCACGGCAAGGATTCTGCTGAGCTGGTACTGAGCAAGCAGGGCCCGGGTGTCGTCACCGCCGGCGATATCCAGACCGACCACGAAGTCGAGATCCGCAATCCGGAGCATGTTATCTGCCACCTCAACGCCAAGTCCGAGATTCGTATGTCTCTGACGGTGGCGCGCGGTCGCGGTTACTCCCCGGCTGACAGCCGCGAGAATCCGGAAGAAGAGACCCGTGCGATTGGCCGTCTACAGCTGGACGCCACGTTCAGCCCGATTCAGCGCGTGTCCTACGTTGTTGAAGCGGCTCGTGTAGAGCAGCGTACCGACCTCGACAAGCTGGTACTGGACCTCGAAACCAACGGCACCATCGACCCGGAAGAAGCGATCCGTCGCGCGGCCACCATCCTGCAGCAGCAGCTGGCGGTGTTTGTCGACCTGGAGAGCGAGAAGCTGGAAGAAGCCGCCGAGGAAGAGGACGAAGTCGATCCGATCCTGTTGCGCCCGGTCGACGACCTGGAGCTGACGGTTCGCTCAGCCAACTGTCTGAAGGCAGAGAACATCTACTACATTGGCGACCTGGTGCAGCGCACGGAAGTGGAGCTGCTGAAGACGCCGAACCTGGGCAAGAAGTCCCTGACCGAGATCAAGGACGTTCTGGCATCCCGCGGCCTGTCGCTGGGCATGCGCCTGGACAACTGGCCGCCGGCCAGCCTCAAGAACGACGACCGCGTACTGAGCGTCTAAAGAGCACAGTACCGGTCGCCCAACAGATACACGTGCTGCGATAGCACCGGATTATAGGATTGAAAAAATGCGTCATCGTCACAGTGGACGTCAGCTAAATCGCAACAGCTCGCACCGCAAGGCCATGTTCCGCAACATGACGGCGTCCCTCGTGGAGCACGAGCTGATCAAGACCACGTTGCCCAAGGCCAAGGAGCTCCGCCGTGTGGCTGAACCCCTTATCACGCTGGCCAAGAACGACAGCGTTGCCAACCGTCGCCTGGCGTTTGACCGCCTGCGCAACAAGGACGCGGTCGGCAAGCTCTTCGGCGAGCTTGGCCCGCGCTACCAGGAGCGTCCCGGTGGTTATATCCGCATACTCAAGTGCGGCTACCGTGCCGGTGACAAGGCGCCGATGGCCTACGTTGAACTGGTGGATCGCCCCACTTTCGACGCCGATGATGCCTTCGAGGACGACGACGAGTAACTTCGTCCTTCCCGGGCTGTAGACAGTTCGAGGAAAACACAAAAAAGCCGGGCGTTGCCCGGCTTTTTTGTGCTCGATACAACGAGGCGACGCAGAGTTAGGCCGCTTCTTCCTTGCCGGCGTCGAGAATGGGCTTCAGGAACTGTCCCGTGAAGGAGCCTGGCGCTTCCGCAACCTGTTCCGGGGTGCCGGTGGCAATGATCTTGCCACCGCCGCTGCCGCCCTCGGGGCCAAGGTCCACAATCCAGTCCGCGGTCTTGATGACATCGAGATTGTGCTCGATGATCACCACGGTGTTGCCGTGATCGCGCAGGCGATGCAGCACGGCCAGTAACTGCTGGATGTCCTGGAAGTGCAGTCCTGTGGTGGGCTCGTCGAGGATGTAAAGCGTCTTGCCCGTGTCGCGCTTTGACAGCTCCCGGGACAGCTTGACCCGCTGGGCCTCGCCTCCCGACAGGGTGGTGGCAGCCTGCCCCAGGCGGATGTAGGACAGGCCCACATCCATCAGGGTTTGCAGTTTTTTGGCGATGGCCGGCACCGGGGCGAAGAACTCCAGGGCGTCCTCCACGGTCATCTCCAGCACCTCGTGGATATTTTTGCCCTTGTAGCGCACTTCCAGGGTTTCCCGGTTATAGCGCTTGCCCTTGCAGACGTCGCAGGGTACGTAGACGTCGGGCAGGAAGTGCATTTCTACCTTGGTGACACCGTCGCCCTGGCAGGCCTCGCAGCGGCCACCCTTGACGTTGAAGCTGAAGCGCCCGGGCTTGTACCCTCGCGAGCGGGCCTCCTGGGTGCCGGCAAACAGTTCGCGGATCGCCGTGAAAATGCCGGTATAGGTGGCCGGATTGGAGCGCGGGGTGCGGCCGATGGGGCTCTGGTCGATGTCGATGCACTTGTCGACGTGCTTTAGTCCGTCGATCTCGCGGTAGGGCGCCGGCGACAGGGTCGATGCTCCATTGAGCTCCGTGGCGGCAATCGGGAACAGGGTGGAGTTGATCAAAGTCGACTTGCCACTGCCAGAGACGCCGGTGATGCAGGTCATCAGGCCCAGCGGGATCTCCAGGTCGACATTGTGCAGGTTATTGCCGGTAGCGCCCTTCAGCTTCAACATGCGCTTCGGATCAGACGGCACGCGCTCCGCGGGAATCACGATCCTGCGCTTGCCTGACAGGTAATCGCCAGTTAGCGAGTGCTTGCTGCGCAATATGTCCTGGAGTTTGCCCTGGGCGACGATTTCGCCGCCGTGGACGCCGGCGCCAGGGCCGATATCGATAATGTGATCGGCGGTGCGGATGGCGTCCTCATCGTGCTCCACCACCAGCACGGTGTTGCCCAGGTCACGCAGGTGAGTCAGGGTGTTGAGCAGGCGCTCGTTGTCGCGCTGGTGCAGGCCGATCGAGGGCTCGTCGAGAATGTACATCACGCCCACCAGCCCCGCGCCGATCTGGGAAGCCAGGCGAATGCGCTGTGCCTCGCCGCCTGACAGGGTCTCGGCGCTGCGGTTCAGGGTCAGGTAGTTGAGCCCCACATCCACCAGGAAGCGGTAACGGGCGCGCAATTCCTTGAGAATCTTGTCGGCGATCTCGCCTTTGCGGCCTTCCATCGTCAATTCGATAAAGTAGGTTTCCGCGTCACCCACCGACATCTCTACGATTTCGGGCAGGGTGCGGCCGTCCACGTAGACGTGGCGCGCGTCTTCACACAGGCGGGTGCCGTTGCAGCTGGGGCAGTCCTGCGTGCTGAGGTACTTGGCCAACTCCTCGCGCACGGACTGGCTCTCGGTGTCGCGGTAGCGGCGCTCCATGTTGGGGATGATGCCCTCGAAGGGGTGGGTGCGCTGGAACACATCACCGCGATCATTGATATAGGAGAAGGTCACCTCGTCCTTGCCGCTGCCATGGAGGATGATCTGGCGGTGCTTCTTTGACAGCTTCTTGAATGGCGTATCGATATCGAAGCCGTAGTGTTCGGCCAGTGAGGTCAGCATGTGGAAGTAGTACACGTTGCGCCGGTCCCAGCCGCGAATCGCGCCCTCGGCGAGGCTTGCCTCAGGATGCAGGACAATGCGTTCTTCGTCGAAATACTGGCGCACGCCAAGCCCGTCGCAGGCAGGGCAGGCGCCGGCCGGGCTGTTAAAGGAAAACAGCTTGGGTTCCAGTTCGCTGATGCTGTGACCGCACATCGGGCAGGCGAAACGCGCGGAAAACAACAACTCCGCCTCGTCGCTGTCTTCGTCCATCGGGCAGATCGAGGCCAGGCCATCGGTCAGGTTCAGAGCGGTCTCGAAGGACTCCGCGAGGCGCTGCTTAAGGTCCTCACGTACCTTGAAGCGATCTACCACCACTTCGATGGTGTGCTTCTTGTTTTTTTCCAGTTCCGGCACCTCGTCCAGGTCGTAGACCCGGCCGTCGACCCGTGCGCGCACAAAGCCGCTGGCGCGCAGTTCATCGAAGACATGCAGGTGCTCGCCCTTGCGATCACGGATGACCGGCGCCAGCAGCATCAGCTTTGAGCCCTCGGGCAGGGCCAGTACGGTGTCGACCATCTGGCTGACCGTGCGTGCCTCCAGTGGCAGGTCGTGCTCTGGGCAACGCGGCTCGCCGGTGCGGGCGAACAGCAGGCGCAGGTAGTCGTAGATCTCGGTAATGGTGCCAACAGTAGAGCGCGGATTGTGGGAGGTGGACTTCTGCTCGATGGAAATGGCCGGCGAAAGGCCCTCCACGTGGTCGATATCGGGCTTCTCCATCATCGACAGGAACTGCCGGGCGTAGGTGGACAGGGATTCCACATAGCGCCGCTGCCCCTCCGCGTAGAGGGTGTCGAAGGCTAGTGACGACTTGCCTGAGCCTGACAGGCCGGTGATGACCACCAGCTTGTCCCGGGGAATATCGAGGTCGATGTTCTTAAGGTTGTGGGTGCGTGCGCCGCGGACCTGAATCTCGTCCATGTTCTACCTGTTCTGTACCGCTTGTGGAAGGTCGTTTGAATGGTGTCACCAGCGGCATTGGCAGCGCGCATGTAGTTGAACACCAAACCGTCAAGTATACGACTGCGCGCGAGGGGGCCGCAAAACCAATAGGTCTATACGCCAACACCACGTGCATGGATGGCCTGTCAGGCAGCTCTGCGACCACTATTTGGCCCGGCAACCTGCGTTTACATTTTGTTCAAGTTTCGGCGATCGATTGTCTCGGATTTGTGAATCTACATTTAGCTTGGAGTGCGTAATTCGGACCACAACACCCCCTGTGTGGAATTTGGAGACTCCTGATGACTGTGTTTAATTTGGGTGGACGCCTCAACCGGGCGTTCATCATGGCGGTAAGTCTGCTGTTTATCGCAGCCTGTAGCGGTAGCAACAGCAACAACAATCGCCCGGCAGCAGCCGCAGAGGTAGATTCTGGTGATACCGGCGGCAGCAGCCAGACCATCACCGAAATCGCCGCCGCAGACGACGACTTCGAGACCCTGGTTGCCGCATTGCAGGCCGCCGGCCTCGATAGCACTCTCGATGACGAGACCGCAGTTTTCACTGTCTTCGCGCCGACCGATGAGGCCTTTGATGCCCTGGGCGAAGAAGCCATCAACGCGCTGCTCGCGGACATCGAAACCCTGACCGACATCCTGCTTTATCACGTGATTGCCGGCCAGGCAGTGGACGCGGAAACCGCGATATCCCTGGCTCCCGGCCTGGTTGAGATGGCAAACGGCGATGAGGCTGCGCTGCGCCTGGAAGGCGACGCACTGTTCATCAATGACGCCCAGGTGATCATTACCGACATCGAAGCATCCAACGGCATCATCCATGTGATCGACGCTGTGCTCATTCCACCGGAGGACGTCGAGGCAGAGTCGCGCTCAATCCCTGAAGTGGCGATTGCGGCCGGCGACTTCACGACGTTGGTGGCAGCCCTGCAGGCTACCGGCCTTGACGAAGTGCTGGCGGACACTGACGCTGAGTTCACGGTATTCGCGCCCACCGATGAGGCATTTGCGGAGCTTGGCGACGACGTTATCGCGGCATTGCTCGGTGATATCGACACCCTGACCGATATCCTGCTGTACCACGTTATCGCCGGTGCCGCGGTGGACTCCACCACGGCTATCAGCCTGGCGGGCACCTCGGTCGAAATGGCCAACGGCGACCCGGCGGAGATTACGCTGGTAGACGGCAACCTGTTTATTGATGGTTCCCAGGTCATCATCACCGATATCCCCGCTGCCAACGGCATTATCCACGTGATCGACACGGTCATGTCACCGCCGATGGATATGGATCCCGAGGCGGGCACGATTCCGGAAGTAGCAGTCGCGGCAGGCAACTTCACCACCCTGGTAGCGGCGCTGCAGGCAACTGGCCTCGACGCCACGCTGGCTGACGAATCTGCAACCTTCACTGTGTTTGCACCAACTGACGAAGCCTTCGCTGCACTGGGCGATGATGTGATTGCCGCGCTGCTGGGCGACACCGACACGCTCAGCGACATCCTGCTCTACCACGTGATTGCAGGCTCCGCTGTCGATTCAGACACGGCCATTGCCCTCGCCGGTACCTCAGTACAGATGGCGAATGGCGATCTCGCGGCGATCACGCTGACGGATGGCAACCTGTTTATCGACGGCTCACAGGTCATCATCACCGACATTGCGGCTTCCAATGGCGTGATTCACGTCATCGACACGGTCATGTCGCCGCCTGAGGACGTAACGTCAAACCTGGTGGAAGTTCTGGTCGCCGACGGCAACTTCACCACCCTGGTCGCAGCACTGCAGGCGACCGGGCTGGACACCGTTCTGGCTGACGAGAGCTCGGTGTTCACGGTGTTC
>JASJBK010000002.1 GCA_030066555.1 Halieaceae bacterium | reverse complement strand
GTAAAGAACACAGCCGGCAGTGAGGCGTCACTGGCGCGGAAATTGTCGAAATCCAGCAGCTCGTCAGAGGCCAGCCCACCCTTGAGCTGGTAGGCGCGGGACAGCATGACCCGCAGCCAGGTTCGGCCGGACTTCCCCCAGCTCATCAGCACCCAGTCACAGCGCTCGAGCTTCTTGAATTCCTCGCGACCCCGCAGCCAGCGTTCCAGGCGCTTGCGGCGCTGCGCCGGCAACCAGAAGCACAGCAGCATGATCAGGATGCGCGCGGCGGCGCGGGCTTTGTCGCCCATGGGCGGGGAATTCTCCGGCTTGAAAAGGCGGCGCATGATACAGGAATTCTTGATTTGCCGCACTATTACCGGGCCTCTCACTTGCTGCGGTTTCGCGCCTGCCCGTACAATTCGCGCATGTCTCTGATCAACCTCGACGCAGTCCGCAGCGCGGACCTCAACAGCGACCCCTTCGACTTCATGGTGGTGCCGGACTTCCTTTCCGCTGACGCCCTGGCGAAGGTGAACGCCGACTACCCGGCGATCGACACGGCCGCCAATCACGCTCTGGACAACCTGAGCTACGGTCCGGCCTTCGGCGCGCTGATGGATGAAATCCAGGGCCAGGCCTTCGCCGAGGTGCTCGGCGAGCGCTTCGACATGGATCTCGCCAGCCTGCCGACCACGGTGACGGTCCGCAAGTTCTGCGAGCGCACCGATGGCAACATTCACACCGATCACAAAAGCAAAGTGATCACTGTGCTGGTGTACTTCAACGAGGGCTGGGATCACGAGGACGGCCAGTTACGCATGCTGCGCTCGAAGTCCGATATCGGGGATTACGCGGCCCAGGTCGCGCCGCTCGGCGGCACCCTGCTGGCCTTCCGCCGCACCGACCATTCCTGGCACGGCCACACCCGCTTCGTGGGTGAGCGGCGCATGGTGCAGCTCAACTACCTGGACCAGAGCCCGCTGGCGGTGGCAGCCCAGCGCATCAGCCGCTTCGGCACCCACTTCATGAAGAACGTTCTCGGGATGCGCTAGGCGGAACCTGTCTGGCTGTCTGCCGGAAACAGCGCCTCAATCCGCTTGATCACCACGCCCACATCGTCGGGCAGTGCAAGCTCGTCCTTGCGAAACGCCTGGCCAGCCCACACCGCGTAACCATTATCGACCAGCAGCTTGTGGAAAGCGCGGAAGTCGCGGGTGGCACTCAACACCTTGAAGTAGTCGATGTGGTGCACGCCCCTCGCCACCGCGTGGCGCAGGCGATCAAAACCTGACGTCAGTTTGGGCCGGAAAAGCCAGTGCGCCAGTGAACGGCGCAGCTGGTCGATCCTGCCCAGCCAGCCACCGGGCAGCGGAAAGATCGCCAGCGGTTTGTGCAGCTTGATGACTTCCACCATCATCGACACGCTGTCGCCGGTAACGATAAAACCGTCGGCAGAGCCGAGCAGTGCCCGGTAGGGGTTGTCCGTGGCGTCCGCTGACCACTCGAAGTAGATCGCCTCTTCCGGCAACTCGGCGCGCAGCACTTCCAGCACCTTCGGCGTGGTGCGACGACTGGTGGTGATATAGGGGGTACCCCCCAGTTCATCCACCACCCAGCGGGCGGTGGCCACCAGGTCCCGCGCCACCTTGCGGTTCATGATAAAGGGATTGGTTTCGCCACCGATCAGCATGGCGATCAGCGGCCGTTTCAACTCCGCGAAGCGCTCGCGCCAGGCCACCGCCTCCTCGGCCACATCCTCTGCGGTGATACGCATCAGCGGCAGCGTGGTGGCCTGGAAGTTGTGCAGCGGCGGCATCTGGTTCTCGGCACTGGCCACCACCAGCGAGAAGTCCAGCATATGTCCGGAGGGTTTGCCCACCAGCACGATCTTCGTACGGTTGCCGGATTGCTTGCGAATCCACAGCGCCACCATGGAGGGCCGTCGGCCCACGGTGATAATAAGTTCCGGCCACGGTGCTTCCAGAGCGTCGGACTGGCTGAGATCGAGGTGATCGAGAGAGGGGCGATAGCGAGGTTTTCCCAGCACCCACTCGGGCTTCATATGCACATACTTGTGCTCTATCGGCCAGCCCAGGGCTTCGACGATGGTGTCTACCTGCCCATTGTCGCCCCGTTTGTCACTGAGGATGACCCAGGTGCGCGGCGGCATCTCAGTCCTCGCGGCTCTCTGTGCTGCTTTCCTGGCTGCTTTCCTGGCTGCTTTCCTGGCAATAGCCGAGCTGGGGAGAAATAAGGTCGCGCACCAGCGCCTCGAGCTCGGTCACCTGCGCCTCGTTGAAGTCTTCCCGGTACCCTCCGACCTTGCCGCGGCGCACCTTGTAGGTGCTGGGGTCGTTCTTGTTGACCAGCTTCATGCCACCCTGGCTGAAGGTGCCGCTGGTCTCCAGCTTCTGCAGGTTGTCGAAGGAGCCCCACTCCACGGCGGCGCGCACCTCTTCCTCGGAGAAGTTCTCGCCCATGTGCTGGACGATCCTGTGCAGGGTTGGCACCGGGTCGGCGCGCAGGTCTTCATAGCGCACCATCAGCCCGCGGGGCAGCTCGGCAATCGCCTCGGCCCACTGGTTCTGGTAGTTGATCAGGAATGGCAGGCCGATGTCGGAGTGGCGTACGAACTCCCACATCTCCACCGTGTTGCGGTCGATGGGGTGCTCGATGGAATGGTTGATCAGTTCCTGCTTGGCGCGTGACTGGCGCTTGGTGAACTGGTGGTACCAGCTTACGGCGATGTCGATCGGGTTGCGGGCCAGAAACAGTACCGGCTTTTGGCGCAGGGGATTATCCGGTGCACCCACTGCCAGCAGCTTGCCGACTTCGCCCTCGTAACTGTAGACGCCGTTGGTGGCGGCCAGCCGCGGGATTTCCGGGATCTTGCGGGCAAATTCGTCAGTGTTGATCAGCTTGGACTCGGGCAGGTCGTAACGCAGCTGGTAGAGCCGCGAGATCATCACCTTGAGCCAGGTATTGCCGCTCTTGGGATGACCGATAATCAGGAACTGCGCTGCGTGGGCCTTGGCCAGTTCCAGGTTGGCCAGGTGCTTGCGGCGCAGCGCCACCCGGGTTTTTGCGGGCAGGGGCTGCGTGGGAATGAGAATCAGCGCCTTCTTGACGCCGTCGCTCAGCTTAAACATCCGACTTTCTCTGGTTTGGGCTGGAGGCCCTCTCTTGGATTTGGGCTGGAGGCCATCATGGGATTGGACGGGGGGCCCCGCCTCGAAAAGCGCGCAATTATGCGCCAAGCGGGCCAAAATGGCCAGATGCACCCCTCTGGGAACCGGTTGCCACCCGCGTCGGTCTTACTGGCTTGCGTTACAATGCGCGGGAACCACCCCCCGCTGCGGACAGGGACCGCTCGCTTGATCGTCGATCGCTACATCAGCCTGGAAATTTTGCGCCCCTTCGTGTCAGGCCTCGGCCTGCTGGTGCTGGTGTTCATTGGCTATTCCGCCTCTGTGCAGCTGGGCCTGGCGGCCCAGGGCAAACTCGACATGCTCACCGCCTTCCAGCTGGTAGGGCTCAATACGCTGGTCACCCTCGAGGTGCTGCTCCCCTCGGCCCTGTTTTTCTCGGTGCTGGCTGCCATCGGGCGCATGTACCGGGATGCGGAAATGAACGCCCTGTATGCCGCGGGCTTGAGCCGTGCGCGGATTCTCGAAGCGGTGTTCAAACTGGCGGTAGTGGTGGCCATCATCACCGGCGTTATTTCCATACTGGGTCGCCCCTGGGCCTACCGCGAGAGCTACCGACTCGAGGCTGAAGCCGCGGCCCAGTTCGACCTGAAGAAGATGGCAGCGGGAGAGTTCGTGAATATGGAGGGTAGCGACTACACCTTCATCGCCGAGGGCCTGGACCTGGAACGCGGCCTGCACAAGGGAATATTCATGCAGCGCCATTACCCGGGCAAGGGTCGCGAGGAGATCATTATCGCCGAGTCGGCGGCATTGCCCACCCTCAACCCGGGCCAGGCGCTGACCGCGGAATTTCACAACGGCTACAACTACCTGCTCGACAAGCGCAAGCGCCAGGACATCACCCTGAAGTTCAACCGCATGGAGGTGAGCCTCGCCAACGAGGAGGCCCGCGAGCAGTATCGTCGCAAGGCGGAAACCACCCTGAACCTGTCACTTTCCCCGGAGCCCAAGGACATCGCCGAGTACCAGTGGCGCATCACCACGCCGCTGGCCACCCTGCTGCTGGCGCTGGTGGCCGTACCGCTGGGACGCACCGCGCCGCGCGAGTCGCGACTGCGCAGTTTCTTCATCGCCCTGGGCATCTACATCGGCCTGCTGAGCCTGACCGCCGTCATGCGCACCGGCATCGAACAGGGCACAGTGCCGCGCTTCCCCGGCCTGTGGGCGGCCCATGCGGTGGTCGCCGTGATCCTGGTGCTGCTGGTCAACCCGCCACGCCTGCGGCGCAGCCGGCGCGCGAGGAACGCCTCGTGATCCTGCGCCGCTACATTGCCGCCAACCTGGTACGTGGCTGGCTGATGGTGCTGCTGGTCGTGGGCGCTGTGTTCGGGCTGATTGCTTTCATCACCGAACTGGAGCGCACCCGCTTCGATTACGACGCCCTGGCGGTGGCCCGCTATACGATCTACACACTGCCCCAGCAGCTGGTGGGACTGGCGCCGGTGATCGCGCTGCTGGGCAGCATCATGGCCCTGGCCAACCTCGACCGCTACAACGAACTCACCGTGATCAGCTGCGCCGGCGTCTCGCGCAGGTCGCTGCTGACCGCCATCGCGCTGCCTACCCTGCTGCTGATGACACTGCTGTGGGCCGGCCTCGAATTCGCCACCCCAAGGCTGCACCAGCATGCGGAACAGGAACGCCAGTATCTGCGCTACCGGGGCGACGTGCGCATTCCCGACGGCGGCGTCTGGTCACGCAATGAGCGCCGCTACGTCCACCTTGCCCGGCTCGATGAGAACGGCGTACCCGGCGGTATCGACGTCTACGAGTTTGACGAGGACGGCCAGCTGGTGCGCACCCTGCACGCGGGCGCTGCAGAAGTCCGCTCCGGGCGGCGCTGGCTGCTCAAGCGGGTGCGAGAAAAATACCTTGTGGATGGCGTGTTCCGCACCCGCGGCCACGCAGAGCTGGAGGTGGGTAACATGTGGGACAAGGACGAGTTGCCCTCCCTGGCGCTGACTGCCGACAGCATGACCCTGTCAGTGCTGTACAAGTACAGCCAGTTCCTGAAGGCCAACGGCCAGGCATGGCAGAGCTATTTCGGTGCATTCTGGCAGAAGCTGGCCCTGCCACTGACCGTGGGCGCCATGGTGCTGCTGGCCACACCCATTGCCGCCAGCCTGGGCTCGCGGCGCAGCAGCAATTTCGGTGTCAATCTCGGCATCGGCGCCCTGGTGGGCATCCTCTTCTACCTCGGCGCGCAGATCATCTACGCACTGGGCCAGTTGCTCTCCCTGTCGGTACCCGTGGTGGCCTTCCTGCCCACCGTCATCGTGTTCCTGGCGGCCCTGCTGCTTTTGCGCAGGATGCGCTGGTGAATGCTGCCGGTTTGAGAAGCGCTGCCGCTGTCGGCATAATGCCGCGCTTCGCCCAGCGCCCCACCGGAACCGCTCCATGAAACTCATGCTCAGCTTTTTCCGGGCCTACCGTCTGCACACCGTGCTGATGCTGCTGGCCCTGCTGCTGTCGGGTATCGCCGAGGGTGTCGGCCTGTCCGCGTTGCTGCCGCTGCTGAACATCGCCGTGGGTGGCGAGGCGAGTTCTGCAGCCGCCGAACTCGGCATGGGCGTACAAAGTGAAGCGCAATCCGGCTTTGAGGCCGCAGTGCTCAATACCCTAGACGGCCTCGGCATCGCGCCCACCCTCGGCAATATGCTGCTGATCATCGTCGCCGGCGTGGCCCTGAAGAGCGTGTTCCTGCTGATTGCCCAGCGCCAGGTGGGCTATACCGCGGCCCAGGTCGGCACCGACCTGCGCCTGCAGATGCTGCGCGCGGTGCTGCGCAGCAAGTGGGAGTACTTCCTGCACCAGCCGGTGGGCAAGCTCACCAATTCGCTGGCCACGGAGGCCCAACGCTCCTCCGCCTCTTTTGTGCACGGCGCCACCGCCATTACCTTCCTGATCCAGGCGGTCATCTATGGCGCCGTTGCCTTCGCCCTGTCCTGGCAGGCGTCGCTGGTGGCCATCGGCGCCGGTGCGGTGGTCATCGGGCTGTCCCACTTCCTGGTGCGCATAACCCGCAAGGCAGGCCGCAAACAGACCAACCTGATGACCTCGCTGATCGCCAACCTCACAGACACCCTCCAATCGGTGAAACCGCTCAAGGCCATGGCCCGGGAACACCTGGCAGACACCGTGCTGACCCACGAAACACGGCGGCTCAACAAGGCGCTGCGAGTACAGGTGCTCAGCGCCGCGGTGCTGGATTCCGCCCAGGAGCTCATGTTCGCACTGTTCATCTGCCTGGGCATCTACGTGGCGCTGGAGGGCTACGGCATGGCGCTCACCACAGTGATGGTACTGGTGGTGACCCTGGGCCGCGCCTTCAGTTTCCTGGGCAAGGTGCAGAAGCAGTACCAGAAACTGGTGCAGGGCGAGAGCGCCTACTGGGCCATGCAGGACAGTATCGCCGCCGCCAATGACGCCCGCGAACAGCTGCACGGCGGCAGCACGCCAAGCCTCGACAGCAGCATCCGCTTCGACCAGGTGAACTTTGCCTACGACAAGCACCCGGTCTTCAACGGGCTCACCCTGGAAATTCCCGCCGGTTCGCTGACCACCCTGATCGGGCCATCGGGTGCGGGCAAAACCACCATCATCGACCTGACCATCGGCCTGCTGCGCCCCGACAGCGGTGAAGTGCAGCTCGACGGTCGCTCCCTGGAGGCACTGGATATCCGCGCCTGGCGCGACATGATTGGCTACGTACCCCAGGACACCGTATTGCTACACGACAGCGTCCTTCACAACGTTACCCTTGGCGACCCGGCGCTCAGCACAGCAGACGCCGAACGTGCACTCAAGGCCGCCGGTGCCTGGGACTTCGTGGCGCGACTGCCAGAGGGCCTGGAAACGGTGGTGGGTGAACGGGGCGGCAAACTCTCCGGCGGGCAGCGCCAGCGCATCGTTATCGCCCGCGCCCTGGTCAACAACCCCAAACTGCTGATCCTGGATGAGGCCACCAGCGCACTCGATCCCGACAGCGAGGCCGCAGTGCGGGAATCCATGGAGCAGCTCAAGGGTCACCTCACCATCCTCGCCATTTCTCACAACCGCGCCATGGTCAGCGCCGCCGACCACGTTTACCAGTTGAGTGACGGCAGCGCTCGTTTACTCGAGGTCGACAGCCTGGGGCTCGCCAAGTAGTGCCCGGGTGGCACTGACTGCACGGGCGAGATCATTGACCGGCGCCTCGGCCTGCGAGGGCGGCGCCTCGCCCAGCCAGCTGGCGCGTTGCGCTGCCAACAGTTGCCGGTGTACCAGGGTGATGTCGCGACTGAGCCGCTGCCAGAGCCAGCGCATCAACAGCCCGTAGAAAAACCCGCCCCAGCGAAAGTCGCGCTCGACGGGCACCTCTTCGCGCATGCCGCCCAGGTCATAGATATAGACAGGTTTGCCGGTGGCGCAGGCCTCAGAGAGCATGGCGATGCTGTCACCGGTGACCACCAGCCGCTCCGCCAGCGCCAGCATCCCCAGGTAAGGGTTGTCCTGGTCGTCGGGGCGCCAGCGGTACACATGACAGGGCACATCGATGTTCCGCTCAAGGATATCTGCTGCCGCGACCGGGGTGCGCGAACTGGTGGACACCAGCAACGAGCCACCCAGTTCCCGCGCCAGGCTTGATGCATCCTGCGCCAGCCGCTCAGCCGCCTTCGGCCCGAAAGTGAACGGCCCGCTGTCGCCACCGATGTTCACCGTCACATAGGGTGGCGGCAGTGACGCAAAGGTCTCGGCCCAGCGTGCACCGGCGGCCTGCAGGCGATCGCCGTCAAAGCTGTGCAGGGTGAGTTCGTTGTTGACCACATTGGCCCGATCGGGCACGCGGTACTGGGGCGTGGTCACCACCAGGTCGAAACTGTCGAGCCGACCCCAGGGACGGCCCAGGTGCAGGTAGCGGGTGTGCCCCCCGGACTGTTTGCGGATCCAGCGGCACACCGGCTCATTGCGCACTCCGCAGGTAATCACCAGGTCCGGCCAGGGCGGCGCCAGCGCCCGGCGCGAGGCCTCGGTAATGCCGCTGACACTGGCCGCGCCAAGAATATGCGGCAGGATGATGTGCGAGCGATAGTCCAGCTCGATGCGGCGACAGGGCCAGCCCAGCGACGCCGCCACCGCATCTGCCAGCGCACGCACCTGACCGCGCTCACCTGCGCGGTAAGCGTCTATTAACCAAATCGCTGGCATTGCGGGGGTACCGTGGGTATAGTTCCGGCTTTGAAATCTAGCGACTTGCAATTAACGGCGCAAGGGCACGGGCAGGATGGCCGACTACCGCGAATACCTCGAATTCATGTACGGCGCGCTTGGGCCGCTGAACAAGAAAAACGTTGAGCTCACGGAAACCACCGACCTGGTGGCGGACATCGGCCTGAGCTCCCTGGAAGTCATGGAGTTCATCGAGAAGATCGAGGATCACTTCGATATCTCCATCCCCCTCAACATCCTGCCGGATGTAAACACCATCGGTGAGCTGGCCCAGAAGGTCCAGGGCCTCAATCCCTGACCGGACCGTTGCGGCGGTGGGCCTGCCAGGCTGAAATATTTACCGTTACTATTTACCGTTACTAATGTCGCAATCTTCGCGACACTAACGGTAGCAAGCCGCTCGACAGATACAGGTCATAAGCAATGCTATTCGACAAATTCCAGGAAATGGCCGACTTCCAGGCGGAGCTGGCCGGCAAGCACGTCAAACCGTTTGGGGCAGTCACGGAAGAGCTGCTAACGGCTACCACCGGCATGGTCCAGGGCAAGCAGGTTATTCTTGCCGGCACCAACAACTACCTCGGCCTGTCCTATGACCAGCGCTGCATCGAGGCCGCCGAGGCCGCACTGAAAAAGTGGGGCACCGGTACCACCGGTTCGCGGCTGGCCAATGGCTCCTTCGCAGAGCACCAGGCCCTGGAAGCGGAAATGGCGGATTTCTACGGTGTCGACCACGCCATCTGTTTCAGCACCGGCTATGCGGCCACCATGGGCATGACCGCCACCCTGGCCGGCCCCGGTGACGTTATCCTGCTCGACGGCGACAGCCATTCCAGTATCTATTCCGGCGTAAAACTCTCCGGCGCCGAGGTCATCCGCTTCAAGCACAGCGACCCCGACGACCTGGCCAAGCGCCTGCGCCGGCTGGGAGACCGCACCGGTAACACGCTGATCATTGCCGAGGGTATCTACAGCATGCTCGGCGACGTGGCCCCGCTGCAGGAAATTGCCGCCATCAAGCGTGAATACGGCGGCTACCTGATGATCGACGAGGCCCACTCCATGGGCGTGATGGGCGAGACCGGTCGCGGCGCTGCCCAGGCCGCGGGCATCGAGGACGATGTCGACTTTTTCGCCGGCACCTTCAGCAAGAGCCTGGGGGGCATTGGTGGTTTCTGCACCAGCCGCCATCCGGAGCTGGAAGTCATCCGCTTCTGCATACGCGCCTATATTTTTACCGCTTCATCGACGCCGTCGGTGGTCGCCTCCACCCGCGAGGCGCTGCGCATCATTCGCGCCGAGCCCGAGCTGCGCGACAAGCTCTGGAACAACGCCAACCGACTCTATGCCGGTCTCGAAAACCTGGGCCTGACACTGGGCCCGCAGGTGAGCCCGGTAGTGGCTGTGCAACTGGCGGACCGCAGCCAGGCCATCGACTGCTGGCAGGCGCTGCTCAATGCCGGCGTCTACGTCAACATGGTGGTACCGCCGGCAACGCCGTCGACCAATTTCCTGCTGCGTAACAGCGTGAGCGCCGCGCACACCACGGAACAGATCGACCAGATCATCGGCGCCTACGCCGGCCTGCTCGACAGCGGACTGCTCAATCCCGACCAGGCAGCTTGATGGATAAAATTCACGTCACCGGCAATGGTCCGTTGCGCGGTGTGGTGCGCATTGCCGGCGCCAAGAACGCGGCCCTGCCGGTCATCGCCGCCGGCCTGCTGAGCGCCGAGCCCCTGTCTCTGGCCAATATTCCGGCGGTAAAGGATATCGACACCGCGCTGCAGCTGCTGGAATTACTGGGCTGCAAGGTCGAGCGCGACGGCGACGCACTCAGCATCGACAGCAGCGCCGTGGACGCCGTGCGCGCGCCCTATGAACTGGTGAAGACCATGCGCGGCGCCATCCTGTTGCTGGGACCGCTGCTGGCACGCTTCGGCGAAGCCGATGTCTCCCTGCCGGGGGGTTGCGCCATCGGCTCGCGACCCGTCAACGAACACATCGCCGGTCTCGAAGCCATGGGCGCCGAGATCAACATCGAAGGCGGCTATATCCAGGCCAAGGCCACTCGCCTCAAGGGCGCGCACTTCGCCTTCGACATCCCCTCGGTGACCGCCACTGAAAACCTGATGATGGCGGCCAGCCTGGCCGAGGGTACGACGGTACTCGAAAACGCCGCGCTGGAGCCGGAGGTGGAAGACCTCGGCCGCCTGCTCAACAGCATGGGCGCGAAGGTGTCGGGGGCCGGCACCGGGACGCTGACCATCGAAGGTGTCGAGCGCCTGCACGGCGCCAGCCATCGAGTGCCACCAGACCGCATTGAAACCGGCACCTTCCTGGCTGCCGCCGCGGCCACCCGCGGCTCTATCAGTGTGCTGGATACGCGGCCGGACTTCCTGCAGCACGTGCTGGCCAAGCTGGAGGCCACCGGTGCCACCGTCGAGGTCGGAGACGACTGGATAAAGCTCGATACCCACGGCCGGCGCTGCAAGGCGGTACACGTGAGCACCGCACCCTACCCGGCTTTCCCCACCGACATGCAGGCCCAGTTCATGGCGCTGAATGCGCTGGCCGAGGGTACGGCGACGGTGATCGAGAACATTTTCGAGAATCGCTTCATGCACGTGGCGGAACTACAGCGGATGGGCGCCGACATCGAACTGCAGGGCCACACCGCCATCGTCACGGGGCGCGAGCGCCTGCAGGGCGCGCCGGTGATGGCCACCGACCTGCGCGCTTCCGCCTGCCTGCTGATTGCCGCGCTGGCCGCCGAGGGTGAGACCACCATCGACCGGGTCTATCACCTCGACCGGGGCTATGCGAACATCGTCGACAAGCTCGCGGAGCTGGGCGCGATCATTCACCGCGCCTGACCCGAATCTCGACCCAGAAGCAAGGCAGGCCCGCCATGGCGCAACAGTTTGCGCAGGTTTCCGACCCCCATCTCTCGGACCTCGGAGGCGTGCGCCTCTCGCAGCTACTCAGCAAGCGCCTGCTGAGCTATCTCTCCTGGCGGCGCAAGCGTCGCTTTGAACACCGCCGCGAAGTGCTGTCGGCGCTGGCAGACGACCTGGCGACCCTGGAGCTTAGCCAGCTGCTGGTGACCGGTGACCTGACCCACACCGGCCTGCCGGAAGAATTCCGCCAGGCCCAGGCCTGGCTGGAAAGCCTGGGAGCGGCAGACACAGTGGCGGTAATCCCGGGCAATCACGACGCGCTGGTGCGCGATGACCCCGGGCAGACCTTTGCCCTGTGGCAGGATTACATGGCCTCCGACCCGGATCGGGAAGCGGGATTCCCGAGCCTGAGGATCCGCGGCGAACTGGCCTTCATCGGCCTGTCCAGTGCCGTTCCAACACCGCCACTGATGGCAAGCGGGGAAGTCAGCGCCGCCCAACTATCAGAGCTTGGCGCGCTGCTCGATGCGACCCGCGGCAAGTTCCGCGTGGTCTACGTACACCACTCGCCGGTGCCGGGAGTCGAGAAGTGGCGCAAGGCATTGCGCAATGCCAGCGCCGTCGCTGACACCCTGGCCACACACGGCGCTGAGCTGGTGTTACACGGACACGGGCACCGGGCGCGGCTTGACCACCTGCCGGGCGCCGATGGCGAAGTACCGGTGTTCGCGGTGCCCTCGGCTTCGGCCAGGGGACTGTACGGCGCAGACGTCGCAGCCTACAACCGCTACAGGGTTGAGCGGCAAGAAGGGGGTTGGCGCCTGACCGTAGAACAGCGCCGACTCGATGACGCCGGTGAACAGTTTGAGGTGGCCGGCGCGCAGGTGCTGACGCTGCCACGTCCGTGACTGCGCGTCCCGGACTATGCGTGCCTGGCTGCGCGCCCCGCCGCGGCCCGCCCTGACTACGCGTGCCTGCGCGGCCCGCCCGGACTAAGCGTCCCTATCCACAGCTTTTTCGAGGGAGCCCTTGACCAGCATCAGGTCGGCGATGGAGTCGACGTCGATGGCGGCATTGGCATAGGGCAGGATTACCGCCCGCATGCGCAGGCCAAGGCGTTTGGACAGCTTGGCCAGCGCGTCTTCCAGGGGCAGCAGCCCCAGCCGGTAACGAATCACTGCCCACCAGCCCAGCAGGCCGATCACCAGCAGCGGCTTCTTGCGTTCCTGCTCGATCTTGCGCCAGAAGTTTGCCGCGCGCCGGCCCTCCGGGGTGAGAAAGGCAAACAGGTTGCAGCCGCAGAATTCACCGTCGGCGAAGCGCAGCACAGTTTTCTTGATACCTGGGTAGGCCTCGGTAACCAGCGCGTGCGGTGCCAGCCCTACTGCCACATCGACATCATCCGCCAGGCTCTGGCGACCGAAGGCATCGACAATTTCCGGGGTCAGCAGCGGGTGATCCGCGGTGGTCAGCAAGATCGGCTGGTCGGCATCGACTGCCTGCATGGCCTGGTAGGCGCTGGTGGAGGGGCTCGCCTGGGGTGCGCGCCAGCTTACCTTGCCGGCATCCACCAGCGCAGTAATCCCGGCATCGGTGGCCAGCTCATCGGCCTCCGGCCCGGCCATGGTGATTGCCGACACCACCTTGGATGCCAGCAGCGAGTCCAGCACCCGGCGCACCATGGGAGTGCCGTCGATATCGATCAACGCCTTGCAGCCCGCAGGGGATTGATCAACCAGGGAATCGGTTTTGCTGCGATCTCCGGCCAGGACAATGGCGGTCATCTGGTGGGATTCGGGGTCCAGTTGCATGCGGGGTTCCTAGAGAGGTTTTTCGTACACGCGGTAGCGCTTGTACGCCTGGCCGCCGATGGTCTCGATAATATTGCGCATCCCGTCGTTGTCCTCAAGTATCCAGCCCATTTCGACGTCTTCGACGCCGCGGGCATGCAGGGCCTTGCGCACTGCATCGATCACCATGAAGGCCAGCGTGGGACCCAGCCGAGAGTGCTGGAATTCCTGCTTCACGCCCATCAGCGGCACCCGGGCGGTCCGGGGGTGCCGGACCTTGAGGCGCCACAGCAGCTTGAGCCAGCCAAACGGGAACAGGCGACCCTTCAGGTCCCGAGCGGCCTCGTTGATATTGGGCAGGGCAACGATGAAGGCCACCGGCTCGCCGTCGTACTCGGCGATCTGGATATAGTCGTCTGGCATCAGCCTGGTGAGGGTCTTGACCGTATCCGCCCAGTCTTCTTCTCCCAGAGGCACAAAGCCCCAATTGTGTTTCCAGGCGTCGTTGAAGATTTCCAGCATGACTGCCGCCTCGGCGTCGATCCGCGCGCGATCCAGCGCGCGCACGGTGACACGGCCCGAAACCCGCTCGGCCAGCTTCGTCATGACTCGAGGCGCCTCGAAGTCGGGCCGGATGTGGTAGGCCAGCAAGTCGCGGGCGCCCCGATAGCCATGGCTTTCGATGCGCTCTCCGTAGAAGGGCCTGGCGTGCCCCATCAGCACGAAGGGTGGGGTATCGAAGCCGTCGACCAGCAGGCCCACTTCCTCGTTGATGTGCAGGTTGAGCGGACCGCGGGCCCGCTGCATGCCCTCGCTGCGCAGCCAGCTCTCGGCAGCTTCAAACAGGGCGGCGAAAACCTCGGCGTCATCGTCTCCCTCGACCATACCGAAGTAACCCACATGGTCGCCGTGGTGAGCCTGGTGCAGTTCATCAACCTGGGCGGTAATGCGACCGACCGGCACGCCGTCGCGATAGGCGACCCAGCCGCGCCAGCGTGCATGCTGGAAAAAATGGTTCTTTGGCGAGAAGCGCTGGCGCTGCTCAAGGGTCAGCGGAGCAATCCAGGCGCTGTCTTCAGCGTATAGACGATGAGGCAGCGCCAGGAAATCGCGAAGCTGTGACGGGGTTTCCAGCGTCTCCAGGCGGATGGACGCGGCGCTCTGGCCGTTCATGGATTTTCTACTCGGTACTCGGAAGGCGTGGGGCGCGCAGTATAGCCCCGATTTATTCGCCAACCAAAGGGTGTGGCAAAAAGGGCTTAAATAACATATAGTTGCGTCCTGCCGTCGACCGCGAGGCGGGGTTTTCGGAAGAGGGTTTGGGTAGCGGCATGCAACAGCAACCCGTTATTAGACGAATCACCGGAAAAACCCCTCAATTTGGCCACCGCCATGACCGGTTCGATTGGTATTATTACCTATAAGTTACAGTGTTATCGGTGCTACCATTTTCGCCTATCGGGTGAGAATAACAAAAGGCCTGAGAGCATGACGCAAGCGGTTGTACACATCGGTTTCGAACGGTGATCAAGCGGCCGCATCAGCGCCGGAGACCATTTGGGGGCAGGAACGGTCTTCAACTCTTCCGGAATAGTCCGGGAAAAGAGTTGAGGGGCCTTATTTGATTTTGCGCTGTTGACCTGAGTCAGGTGACCGGGAGTTGATGCGCTGGCGGTAGATCCGCCAAAAATGAGGGGGATTCATTTTTGCAACCTAACGCTACGCCGACGCACCACGACCTGGCCTATCGCGCGGCAGATTTCGAGACGCTCACCGATGCGCTCGACTACGCGGCCCAGGGCGAGACCGGCTCCAATTTCTATACCGGTCGCGGCGAAATCTATGCCAGCATCTCCTACGCTGACCTGCGCCAACAGTCGCAGATGTTGGCGCGTAAGCTGCTGGGCCTCGGCCTGCACAAGGGCGACCGCGTGGCTCTGGTTGCTGAAACCGACCCCGAATTCATTCGCTTTTTCTACGCCTGCCAGTATGCAGGCCTGATCCCCGTTGCCCTGCCTGCCTCGGTAAAGGTCGGCGCCCACAGCGCCTACGTTGCCCAGCTGCAGCGCTTGTTGGAAGCCAGCGATGCCGCCATTGGTGTCGCTTCCGAGGGCTACCTGCCTTTCCTGCAGGAAGCCAGCGAAGACCTGGCCATTCGCATGGTCGAGGAGCCGGAAGCCTTCCACGCCCTGCCCGATACCGGCCTGGCGCTGCCGGAGGTGAAGCCCACCGATATCGCCTACATCCAGTACACCTCGGGCAGCACCCGCTTCCCGCGTGGCGTCGTCATCGAGCACCAGACTGCCATGGCCAACCTGCAGGCCATCATGCAGGGTCTGGAAATGGGCTCCGACGATCGCATGATGTCCTGGCTGCCCTACTACCACGACATGGGCCTGGTCGGCTTTGTGCTGGTACCCATGTCCGCCCAGGTATCCATCGACTACCTGGACACCCGCGAGTTCGCCATGCGCCCGCGCCAGTGGCTCAACCTGATGACCAAGACCCGCGCGACGATTTCCTTTGCGCCGTCATTCGGCTACGACCTGTGCGCGCGCCGGGTTCGGCCCGCCGATCTCGAGCAGTACGACCTCTCTAGCTGGCGCGTGGCCGGCATTGGCGCCGAGATGATCCGGCCGCAGACGCTGGAACACTTTGCCGACATGCTGGAGACCTGCGGCTTCGACCGTCGCGCCTTCCTGGCCTGCTACGGCATGGCCGAGTGCACCCTGGGGATCAGCTTTTCCCCGCTCAACACCGGCTTCACCACCCACCATATCGACAGCGACCACCTGGCAGACCACCACGAAGCGGTGCTGCTGGAAGAGTCAGAAAACAGCGGCCGCGGCCGCCACTTCGTCAACTGCGGCTATCCGCTGCCAGGCTTCGACGTCGAAGTACGCGACGACGATGGCAAGGCGCTGCCGGACTGGCACAGCGGTGTCATCTACCTGCGCGGCCCCAGCGTCATGTCAGGCTATTTCGGACTGCCGGAAGAGACCAGCCACGCCCTGTGCGAAGACGGCTGGCTCAACACCGGTGATATCGGCTACCTGGCCGACGGCATCATCACTATCACCGGTCGCAAGAAAGACCTGATCATCATCCACGGCCGCAATATCTGGCCGCAGGATCTCGAGCACATCGCTGAGTCCCAGCCGGAAGTACGGGTGGGCGATGCCCTCGCTTTCTCCGCTCCGGACCATGAGGGCGACGAGCTCTGTGTCCTGGTGGTCCAGTGTCGTGAAACCGACCCCAACAAGCGTAATAACCTGGTGCGTCGCCTCACCGCCCTGGTGCGCATGGAACTGAGCCTCGACTGCTACGTTGAACTGGTAGCACCCCACTCGCTGCCCCGGACCTCTTCAGGCAAGCTGTCGCGCTCCAAGGCACGCCAGGACTTCATTGCCGCCCATGACAATGAGCGCCTCAACGCGGTGGCCGAGGAAGTTCGCCTCAGGGTAGCCACCGCCTAAAGCGGCGCCAGAGTGGCCAGACTGGTTGCGCTGACCGGCGCGACAGGCTTCATAGGACAACGCCTCTGCGCCCATCTTCTCGGGCGCGGCGATAGCGTGCGCGCACTGCTGCGCAGCCCGCAAAAGGCCAGCCGGCTCCCGGATAGTATCGAGACCGTCACCGGCTCCCTGCAAACGCCGGACGCCCTGCAGCAGCTGCTGAGCGGTGCCGACGCCGTAATCCACCTGGCCGGCGTGGTGCGCGGCAACAAAGCCGAAGATTTCCTGGTCTCCAACTGCGAGGGTACCCGCGCTGTGTTGACCGCAGCCGGCTCTGTAGCGCCGGGGGCAAGAATCATCCATGTGTCGTCGCTGGCCGCGAGAGAGCCGCAGCTGTCCTGGTATTCCCGCAGCAAACGCGCCGGCGAAGAGCTGGTGAAGGCCAGCAGCCTGGACTGGGTAGTGCTGCGGCCGCCAGCCATTTATGGCCCAGGTGACGAGGAAATGCGCGCCATCTTTGACTGGATGGCTCGCGGCATTGCCCTGGTGCCGGGCAGCATCGAGGCGCGCACCTCGCTGCTGCACGTTGACGACCTGGTGCAAGCAATCGCGACCTGCCTGGATGGCGAGGCAGCGGCAGGCCAGGTATTCGAGCTGGGGGATGAAAAAAGCGGTGGCTACAACTGGCGCGAAATGGCCACCATAGCCGGCACGGTATACGGCCGCGAGGTTCGTCTGTGGCAGGTACCGGCGCCATTGCTGAATGCAGTCGCGGCACTGAGTCTGGGCCTGGGGCGGCTGACCGGCAAACCCGCCATGCTCACGCCACCCAAGCTGCGGGAACTGCGCTTCGACAACTGGGTGACCGACAATCGGGCCATCAGCGAGGCCACCGGCTGGTCGCCGCAAATCGGCCTTCACGACGGCCTGCTGACACTGGACAATACGGCACTTTGACACGAAATTGGCAGCCCGCGAGGCATGCCTTTTCGCTATAATAAGCGGTTGATTTAGTTCCACTTTTCCATGACACAGTGACCAGGCTTTAGTGCCGGGAAAGACCAGCAACCATGGCTGAATTCATCATTGGTAGCCCGCTACGCAAGATTGCGCGCCGTCACCCTCGCCTGCAGAGGGCACTGTGGCGACTCGACTTTGCCATGGTGTGGGTGCTGGCGAAATTGTTCACGCTGCTACCGGTGGATTTCTCCTCACGCCTGGGACGTCGGGTGGGGCGCCTGATCGGGCCGCGCATGAAGCGCAAGACGGCGATCTACCGCAACAATTTCGCCACTGCCTTTCCAGAGCTGGACGATGCAGCGCTCGACGCCCTGGTGGTCGATGCCTGGGGAGCTGCCGGGCGGGTACTGGGCGAATACCCCCATCTGGCGACCATTCTTGCCGAAGACGAGCGCCTGGACATCGTGGTAAAGCAACCTGATTTCTCGCGCCCCTGCGTGGTCGCCACCGCTCATGTGTGTAACTGGGAAGTCGTCTGCTCGGCCATGGCCAAACTGGGCATGCCCAACTCCAGCCTGTATTCGCCGCCGACCAATCCCTACCTTGACAAGATGCTGTCCGACAGCCGCCTGGCGCTCAACTGCGAGCTGCTTTCCAGGGACAACAGTGCGCGCCTGTTGATGCGTGCGCTGAAGAAGGGCCGCACCGCGGGTGCTGTCATGGACCGCCGCATCGACGAGGGCTCTCCCGTACCCTTCTTCGGCCGCGACAAGCTGAGCACGCTGATGCCAGCCAAGCTGGCACTGAAATTCAACTGTGACCTGGTGCCGGTGCAGGTTGAACGCCTGGCCAATGCGAGGTTTCGGGTCACCTTCCACGAGCCGATCCGGGCGAGCGACCCCGACGCCAGCGAAAACGAGCAGGCAGTGGATATGACCGCCCAAGTCCATCAACATTTCGAAGCCTGGATTCGCAAGCACCCGCAAGACTGGTTTGCTTCAAAGCGCTTCTGGGACAAACAGAAAAACTCCGCGCCTGCCAATCCGGCCAGGAACGATTCCGGTATAGACAGCTATGCAGCCTGATACGCAACAAAACGCCCAGCCCAAGACTGAGCACCAGTCCATCCGACTGTTCGAGAACGACACCCTCGAGCGACTGTCCCACGTACACCCGATTACGCCACTGGTATTCTGGAGCCCGGTGGCCGCGTGGCTGCTGTGGCGCAGCGTGGCGGTGCATGGCTTTGGCCTGTGGGCGCTGCTGGCCATGGCGGCAGCTGGTGTATTCGCCTGGACACTGGCGGAATACCTGCTGCACCGCTTCGTGTTTCACTTCCCGGCAAAGAGCCGCATCGGCAAGTGGTTCGTGTTTATTTTCCACGGCAACCACCATCACGATCCCAAGGACAAGACGCGCCTGGTCATGCCACCCGCCGGCGGCGTGCCGATCATGGCAGCCCTGTACCTGCTGTTCGGGCTGGCGATACCGCAGCCGTGGCTACAGCCGTTTTTTGCGTTCTTCATAATCGGCTACCTGTGCTACGACTACATTCACTACGCCACCCATCACTTCCCGATGCGCAGCCCGCTGGCGAAGTACCTCAAGCACTACCATCTCAAGCACCACTTTTCTGGCGAAGGCGGTCGCTACGGCGTGAGTTCCCCGCTCTGGGACCACGTGTTTGGCACGCTGCCCGACGCAGACGCAAAGCGACCCGCGCAACAGGCCTGAGACACTACACGCTCGCGCCCATGCCCGAGTACTACCTGGTACCCAAGCGCGCAGCCCGAGCCTGGCCCTGGCTGGGGCGCTGCGTGCAGTGGCTGGAAGCGCGTATATTCAATACCGTGTTCTGGCTGTTGGACAGGCTGTCGCCGGAGCGCGCCAGCGCCTGGGGTGCGGCGCTTTTCGGCTGGCTGGGCCCCTACGGTGACAAGGCCCGCAAGGCCGACATCAACCTCTCCATCGCCTTCCCGGACCGGGACCAGGCCTGGCGCGATGAAAAAGTGCGCGGGATATTCCGCAGCCTTGGCAAATCTGCCGCCGAGCTGATCAAGCTGGGGCAGATCTGGGAAGAGCGCGACCGGCGCATAGAGTTTATCGTCGATCCCGCGGCACGCGCGGCGCTGGATGCCGGCGGCGCCGTATTTGTATCGGCCCACGTTGGACCCTGGCAGGTTACCAACCTGATCGTGCTGGACATGGGCCTGGAAGTCAGCGTGATCTATGCGCCGGAATCAAACGCCGCCCTGCGCGAGCAGATGTTCAAGCTGCGCGAGTCCTTCGGGGTCAAACTGGTACCCACCGATGCGGGTGTAAGACCATTGCTCAAGGAACTGCACGCCGGCCGCTCCATCGGCATGGCCATGGATACCCGCCTCGACACCGGCGCCCTGGTGCCTTTCTTCGGTCGCGACGCCCTGAGCAATACCAGCGCGGCCAGGCTGGCGCTGAAGACGGGTAGCGCCGTGCTGCCCATTCGCGGTGAGCGGCTCGGCAAAGCGCGCTACCGGGTCACCCTGTACGCACCGATCCCGGTGCCGGACAGTGGCAGCACGGACGAGAAGGCGATCGCCATGACCGAGGCGGTGCACCACCATTTCGAAACCTGGATCAGCGAACAGCCCGACCAGTGGATTTGCCTGAAGAGGCGCTGGCCCAAGGCCCACAAACTCTAGCGCTCGCGGCTATGCGCGGTGGGAACGGGCCAGGTACTCTTCGGACTGCATTTCCTGCAGGCGGCTCTGGGTGCGCTGGAACTCGAACTCCAGACGGCCACCGGAATAGAGTTCGAGAATTGGCACTTCCGCGGACAGGATCAGCTTGACGTTGCGGTCGTAGAACTCGTCCACCAGGTTGATAAAGCGACGCGCCTGGTCATCGCTGGCAACACCCATCTTCGGCACATTGCCCAACAGCACCGCGTGGTAGATGCGGGCGATCTCGATGTAGTCGTTCTGGCTGCGCGGCCCGTCACAGAGCTCGGCGAACTCAAACCACACCACGTCATCCGCCACCCAGCGACTGCTCAGGAAACGGCCGTTGATCTCCAGCCTTTCCCATTGCATGCCGGCCTCCGGCGCCAGGCTCTCGAAGCTGCGCAACAGGCTCTCGTTGGCCATTTCGTCCAGCGGCGTGTGGTACAGCTCGGCCTTTTGCAGGGCGCGCAGGCGGTAATCGACACCGGCATCGACATTCACCACTTCGGTGTGGCGTTTCACCTGCTCGATGGCGGGCAGGAAGCGCTGCCGCTGCAGCCCATCTTTGTAGAGCTCGTCGGGGACAATATTTGAGGTGGCCACCAGGGTAACACCGCGCTCGAACAGGGCCTCCATAAGGCCACCGAGGATCATGGCGTCGGTGATATCGGAGACGAAGAACTCGTCGAAGCAGAGCACCCTCGCCTCCTGCGCCAGCCCCTCGGCAATGATCTGCAGGGGGTTGGCCTCGCCCTCCAGGTCGGTGAGTTCGGCGTGGACCCGCTGCATGAATCGATGAAAATGGATGCGCAGCTTACGCTTGAAAGGAAGGCAGTCGTGAAAGGTGTCTACCAGGTAGGTCTTGCCGCGCCCAACTCCACCCCAAAGGTACAGGCCACGAACCGGTTCGGGGCGCTCGCCGCGCCAGCGCTGCCAGGCGCGGCCCAGGGGAGACTGCCGCTGCAGTGCGTTCTCGGCCGCAACCAGCTGCCGGTAGAGCGCATCCAGTTTCTCAACGGCGTGACGCTGGGCGGGATCTTCCTGGAAGTCATCTCGTTCCAGGTCGCGGGCGTAGCGCTCCAGGGGGCTGTTGTGGTGTCCCGTGTCTGTCATGGGCGCACACTTTAACGAGCCGCCCATGGCCGCGCAATGGAGAAGCTGGAGGGGTGATGAGAGCCTCGGGAAGCAGCTATACTCCCCACAGCACTTACAGCGAGGTGAAATTGTGTACGAGTTGAGCAGTCTCCTGATGACCGCCCTGATCGCACTGCTGGTTGGCGGTGGGTTGGGCGCGCTGGTGGTACGCCGCTATTCTTTTGACGGGCGCAAGCAGCGGGAGCTGGAGCGCAGCGTCGACAAGCTGATTCAGCAGCAGAAGGACTACCAGCATGAGGTAGTCGAGCACTTCACCGACACCGCCAAGTTGCTCAACAACCTGGCTGAAAGCTATCGCGATGTGCACAACCACCTGGCCAGCGGCGCCAGCCAGCTGTGCGCCGACGAGGCCGGCAGCATTCTGCGCACGATCCCCGACAGTGGCCTGGCGCAGGTGATGGCAGACGCAGAGCCCGAGGCGGTGCAGGCACCGCTGGACTATGCACCCAAGGCGTCGCCCTATGCATCGGGCGTGCTCAACGAGGAGTTTGGCCTCGACAAGGCCGCCTCAGGCAGCGGCGAGGATTTTGTGGCCGCCGAGCCCGCCGTCATCGAAGAGCCCGCACCGGCCGTTGCCGACGAGAGCGAGGAAGTCGAGAAAAGCGCCTGAGGTCGGCGTCACAAGCCCCCCACCCCTGCCTCACACCGGGTTATCAATATCGATAAACCGGTGCTCCAGGCCCAGTTCAGCAGCCACCGCTTCCCCCAGCGCCTGCACGCCGTAGCGCTCGGTGGCGTGGTGGCCGGCGGCAATAAACTCGATGCCTTCCTCACGGGCGACGTGCACCGTCTGCTCCGAGGCCTCGCCGGTGAGATACAGGTCGGCACCGGCCGCCACCGCCGCCTCGATATAGCCCTGCGCACCCCCGGTACACCAGGCGATACGCCGCACCCGGCGATTCACATCCCCCACGTGCAGCGGTACCCGATCCAGTGCTGTCGCCACGGTTTCCAGGAATTCCGCCACCGGGGTCTCTGCGGGCAGGCTGCCAACATTGCCCACCGCGGAGGCGTCATCGGGGTGCAGCGGGCCTTCGCTAAGAATACCCAGCCGCGCCGCCAGGGTGGCGTTGTTGCCGTATTCCGGGTGGGCGTCCAGCGGCAGGTGATAGCCAAACAGGCTGATATCCGCATCCAGCAGAGCGGCGATGCGACGCCGCTTCATACCGGTCAGCACCGGCGCCTCGTTGCGCCAGAAATAGCCGTGATGGACGAGGATAGCGTCGGCGTTCTCCTCAATGGCCGCGTCCACCAGGGCCTGGCAGGCCGTTACACCGCTCACCAGGCGCCGCACCTCGGCGCGGCCCTCCACCTGCAGGCCATTGGGCGCGTAATCGCGGAATCGCGACGGCTCAAGGATCCGGTCAAAGGTCGCAGTCAGTTGTGCCAGTGACACACTCATCCAGCATTCTCCTGTCAATAGCGGCGTGTATAATTCCGGGCTCCGCAACGTAGCAGGCTGTTCATGCGAAGCGTAGTCCAGTTTATCACCTGGCCCGCAGTGGCCGGGATACTCGCCGCTGCCCTGATTCTGCAGTGGACGGCAAACCAGCGTCCCGATCCGGCACCCACCGCCGCGGAGCTGGTGCAGCAGAATCCCCGGGTCAGCTTCGCCACCGCCGTGCAGCGGGCAATTCCCTCCGTGGTCAATATCTACACGGCAAAGGTGATCCGGGAGCGGGTGCCGCCGATCCTCGAGGACCCGGCCTATCGCCGCCTCCTCAACAGCGACAATCGCCGCCGCGAACGCCTGCAACGCTCACTGGGCTCCGGTGTCATCGTGTCTCCCCAGGGCCTGATTCTCACCAGCGGGCATATCATCGCCGGCGCCGACCAGATTCTCGTACGCCTGCACGACGGCCGCACGGCGCTGGCCGAGGTGGTGGGCAGCGACGCTGACACCGACCTCGCAGTACTGAAGATCGATATCGAAGACATCCAGGCCATCAGCTTCGGCAACCCGGACCAGGCCCGGGTTGGCGACGTGGTGCTGGCCATCGGCAATCCCTACGGCTTCGGGCATTCGGTGTCACAGGGCATCGTCTCCGCGCTGGGGCGCTACGGGCTGCGGCTCAGCACCTACGAAGATTTCATCCAGACCGACGCCGCGATCAACGAGGGTAACTCCGGCGGCGCGCTGATCGACACCGAGGGCCGCTTGCTGGGTATCAACGCCGCGACCTTCTCCCGTAGCCGCGAGTTCACCGGTATTGGCCTCGCCACACCGGCAGACCTGGCCATGGGTGTGGCCCAGGACCTGGTGGCTTACGGGCGGGTGATTCGCGGCTGGATGGGGCTGGACGTGCAGAACATCTTCATGACCGGCTCGGACACGCCGTCACTGCTGGTCACCGGCACCCACCCCGACGGGCCTGCGGCCCGCAACGGCATTCGCGAGGGCGACATCATCACCCATATCGACATGGAACCGGTGGTAGACGGTCGCATAACCATGACCCAGATTGCCCTGCTGCGCCCCGGTGACGAGGTCGAGCTGAGCCTGCTGCGCGGGGCGGCAGAGGTGAACGTCAACGTGGTGGTGGGCTCCCGGCCGCCGCGCAGCAGCTAACCGGACAAGATCGCGCTAGTCGCCGTCGGATTCAGAGAGGCGGTACTCCGCCGACAGCGCATGCGCTTCCAGGGACTCGCCGCGGGCCAGGGTAGAGGCCACCGGCGCGAGCTGGGCAATGCCCTCCCGGCTGCACTGGATAACCGAGCTGCGCTTCTGGAAATCATAGACCCCCAGTGGCGAGGAAAAGCGCGCCGTACCCGAGGTCGGCAACACGTGGTTGGGGCCGGCACAGTAGTCGCCCAGCGCCTCGGCGCTGTAGCGGCCCATGAAGATGGCGCCAGCATGCTCAATGGCCGGCAGCAGCGCCTCGGGGTCGGTTACTGACAGCTCGAGGTGTTCCGGCGCCACCCGGTTGGACACCGCTGTCGCATCATCCAGGTCCCGGCACAGTACCATCGCACCGCGGTTTTCCAGCGAGCTGCGGATGATGTCGGCGCGGGCCATGCCGGGTAGCAGCCGTTCAATGCTGCGTTCCACCTCGTCGAGGAAAGCTGCGTCCGGCGACAACAGGATGGACTGCGCGTTCTCGTCATGCTCCGCCTGCGAAAACAGGTCCATGGCGATCCAGTCGGCGGGGGTTTGGCCATCGCAGATCACCAGGATTTCCGACGGCCCCGCCACCATGTCGATACCCACCTGGCCGAATACCCGGCGCTTGGCAGTCGCCACAAAGATATTGCCGGGGCCGACAATCTTGTCGACCCGCGGCACCGTGTCCGTCCCATAGGCCAGCGCTGCCACCGCCTGTGCACCGCCCATACCGAATACGCGGTCGGCGCCGGCCAGCGCGGCCGCCGCCAGTACCAGCGGGCTGATTTCCCCATCCGGGGTAGGCACCACCATGACGATTTCGCCCACGCCCGCCACCTTCGCGGGAATAACATTCATGAGCACCGATGAGGGGTAGCTGGCTTTACCGCCGGGCACATAGACACCGACGCGCGCCATGGCGGTGATCTTCTGGCCGAGCATGCTGCCGGTACCGTCCCGGTAGTGCCAGGACTCGCCCAGCTGGCGCTGGTGGTAGTCCTGGATACGCCGGGCCGCCACTTCCAGTGCGCTGCGCTGCTCCTCAGCAAGGCCAGCCAGCGCGGCGTCCAGGCGTTCGCGGCCAATTTCGAGCTCGGCCACCGCATCCACATGCACACCGTCATAACGTGCGGTGTACTCCAGCACCGCGGCATCACCGCGGGCGATCACGTCGTCGACGATAGCATCCACCGCCTGGATGACCTCGCGATCAACACTATCCTGCCAGGTGGTAAGGCTATCCAGCCGGGCCTGGAAATCGGCGTCGCGGGTATCGAGTCTGCGCATCAGGCCAACGCCTCACGCAGCTCGGCGATCAGCTCCTGGATTTCGGCGTGCTGACTGCGCATGGACGCCTTGTTGACCACCAGTCGCGTGCTGATGTCGGCGATCAGGTCGAGGGGCTCAAGGCCGTTGGCTTTCAGCGTGTTGCCGCTGTCGACGATATCGACAATCACGTCCGCCAGACCCATCAGCGGGGCGAGTTCCATGGCGCCGTACAGCTTGATGAAATCCGCCTGCCGACCCTGCTGGGCAAAAAAGCGCCGGGCGATACCGGTGAACTTGGTCGCCACCCGCACCCGGCCGGGCCCCGGCGTCCAGCCCACGGGCGCAGCGGTCATCAGGCGGCAGCGCGCAATGCCAAGGTCCAGCGGCTCGTAGAGATCATCGGCACCTTCCTCGAGCAGTATGTCCTTACCCACCACTCCCAGGTCCGCAGCGCCGTGGCGCACGTAGGTGGGAACATCGGTACCCCTCAGCACCAGCAGGCGCACCCCGGGCCGCGTGCAGTCGAAGACCAGCTTGCGGCTGGAGGCGATATCCTCGACCGGCACGATACCGGCCCTTGCCAGCAGCGGCAGGGTCTCCTTGAGAATACGCCCCTTGGTGAGGGCGAGGGTGAGTACGCCAGGCACGGGCGGGGCTCAGTGGTCGAGCGCCTGCCACTCGGCTGGCGTGTAGGTACGTATGTTGACCGCGTGAATGCTGCCGCCGGTGATCAGCGGATTGAGAACCTTGTAAACCGCCTGCTGTTTCTGCACTGGGCGCAGGCCGTCGAACATCTCACCGATGACCAGGATGTCATAGTGACTGCCCTCGCTGCGCACTTCCACGTCGCAGTCTGGCAGCTCTTCGGTCAGCAGTGTTTGCAGTTCCTGCGCCTGCATGGTTTTCCCCGCAGCAAAAAAAGCGTGAAGTTTAGGAGAATTGCCAGCCAATAGCGAGTCTGTCAGCCCGCTTCAGCCTCGCCCTCGGGCGTGGTCCAGTTGTCGATCACGTAGTTGATGTCACCGTCGGCATCGCGAGCAGCCGCCTGGAACTGGTTGCGATAAATGACCCCGAGATTGATGGTTTCCACGATCAGGTTGCGCAGCCGCCACTGGCCGTCCTTACCCTTGCGCATCTGGTACTCGATCACGTAGGGATCCGGGGCATCGCTGTAGATCAGCTGGCGGATTTCCGCCCGGTTGCCGAGTTCTTGCGAACCGTCCGGCCGTTGGATTTCCGCCCGACTGCCGCCGAACGCCAGCAGGCCCTTGCCGTAGGTACGCACCAGGCCGTCACGCATGACCTCAGTAAAGCGTGTTACCTGGCCGCGCAGTTCCTGCTTGCCCTCGTCGCTGAGCGACTGGTAGCGCTTGCGGCTGGCGTAGGGCCCCATGACGGCGCGGGAGAAATAGGCGAAATCCACCACCTCGTCCAGCACCGTCTGCAATTCATTAAAGTAGCGCTCCGGGTCTTCGTCGGCATAGGCATTGGCTTCCTGCACCAGGGTCATGACCCGGTCGGTGGTTCGCTCAATGACCTGGTAGGCGTCTTCCCCGGCGGGCTCCTGGGCCAGTGCCAGGGGGCACAGCACCGTTGCAAGCAGTACAAAGTAGGCGAATTTGCGAAGCAGCACAGTCATATTGTCCGTGAGTCCTGGCTAGTTTTGCTGGTAATTCAGGCGCGCCTGAAAGCGCTCACCTGCGATAGAGGTCCGTTTCCATAGCCCTGGGACGCTTATATAATGCAGGCGCCCGCGGCATGATACGATGTTTCGTTGTACTTGGACCGCCCTGACTCGTACCAGTTCAAACGCGAGTTCAGGCGCGAATCCGAGAGCCACGGCGGCCACACGCAGCAGCGGCGATACTTTAACAGGAATAGGACGTTTATGCTGATCGCTTCGGCCGCCATTCTGGTCGGCTTCATCATCCTGGTCTGGAGCGCAGACCTGTTTGTCGCCGGGGCAGCCGCTATCGCCGAGAACATGGGAATGTCGCCCATCCTCATCGGCCTCACCATCGTTTCCCTCGGCACCTCCGCCCCTGAAGTCCTGGTCAGCATCAATGCGGCGATCGCCGGCGCAGGTGAACTGGCGGTGGGCAACGCCATCGGCTCCAATCTGGCCAACATCGGCCTGGTGCTCGGCATCACCGTGCTGATTGCCCCCCTACCGGTCCACCGCAACCGACTGCGCCGGGAGCTGCCCACCGTGCTGGCGGTCACCCTGGGCTGTGGTCTGCTGCTGCTGGATTTCGAGCTGGACTGGATCGACGGCCTGCTGATGCTGGGCGCACTGTCCTTCATCCTGTTCGAGATGATCCGCTCGCAGTCCCACGACCCCAATGCCGAGGAGGAAGCCAATGTCGAGGAGCTTCCGCACATGAGGCCAGTCAAGGCCTGGGCCAGTTTCGGCATTGGCCTGGTGCTGCTGGTATTGAGTTCCAAGGTGCTGGTCTGGGGCGCCAGCAACGTGGCAATGGAACTGGGTGTCAGCCCGCTGGTGATCGGACTTTCCATTGTCGCGGTCGGCACCAGCCTCCCGGAACTGGCCGCCTCCCTGGCCAGCGCCATGAAGGGCCACGCCGAGATTGCCCTCGGCAACGTCATGGGCTCAAACCTCTTCAACCTGCTTGGCGTAATGTCACTGCCGGGCCTGTTTGACACCCAGGTGCTCGACCAGGAGGTACTGCTGCGGGACTATGCCTCCATGCTCGGCATTACCCTGCTGCTGGCGGGCGGCCTATACGCGCCCACAGTGCGGCGCCTTGCCATCGGCGCACCGCCCTCGGAACACCAGATCGGCCGCGCCATGGGCGTACTGTTTCTCCTGCTCTACGCGCTGTATTATTACTGGCTTTACAACACCGCCCGCTAAACCTCCCGGGAAGCATCCGTGTCCAGACCCGAACACCCCGATTTTCTCGGCGCCGTGCGCCGTACTGTCGAACTCGAACGCGACGCCATCACCGACCTGCTCGACCGCCTCGATGACAGCTTTACCCGCGCCTGCGAGATCCTGCTCAATACCCAGGGCCGCGTCGTGGTCACCGGCATGGGTAAATCCGGGCATATCGGCACCAAGATTGCAGCCACGCTGGCCAGTACCGGCACCCCGTCCTTTTTCGTTCACCCCGGGGAAGCCAGTCACGGCGACCTCGGCATGATTACCAGCCAGGACAGCGTGATCGCCCTCAGCAACAGTGGCTCTACCAGCGAGGTAGTGACGCTGCTGCCGCTGCTGAAGCGGCTGGCGGTACCGCTGGTGACCATGACCGGCAATCCCGATTCCGTGCTGGCCAGGGCGGCCGACGTCAATCTTGACACCCGCGTGGCCCAGGAAGCCTGCCCCATGGACCTCGCACCGACCTCCAGCACCACGGTGTCGCTGGTGGCCGGCGACGCGCTGGCAATTGCGCTGCTGGAGGCCCGGGGTTTCACGGCGGAAGATTTTGCCTTTTCACACCCGGCGGGCGCCCTGGGCCGAAAGCTCCTGCTCAAGGTGGATGACATCATGCACGGCGGCGACGAATTGCCCCGGGTCAGCGCCGGTACTCTGCTGGACGAGGCGCTGGTCGAGGTCAGCAGCAAGGGGCTGGGGCTTACCACGGTGCTGGACAACGGCGGCCAGCTGCTGGGTGTGTTCACCGATGGCGACCTGCGCCGTGCGCTCGACAACGAAATGGATATCCATGCCACTACCATCGAGACCGTCATGAATGCTGATCCGATCACCATCGACAAGGAAATCCTCGCCGCGGAGGCGCTACACATTATGGAGGAGCGCACCATCACCGGACTGATCGCCGTCGACGACAACCGGCGCCCCACCGGAGTCGTGAAGCTGCAGGACATCCTCAAGGCGGGCGTGGTATGAGCCTGGCGCTGGAGAAAGCCCGCCGCATTCGCCTGCTGGTACTGGACGTTGACGGCGTGCTCAGCGACGGCAGGCTCTACTACGGCAACGTCGGTGAAGAACTCAAGGCCTTCTACACACCGGACGGACTCGGCATCAAGCTGCTGCAGGCCGCCGGCATCGAGGTGGCCATCATCACCGGCCGTCGTTCCAGCATTGTCGACCGCCGCGCCGGGGAACTTGGCATCGAACGCATTGTCCAGGGAAGAGATGACAAGCTCGATGCCCTCAAGGAAATGGTGGCAGGCATGAACCTCGCACTCGAGCAGGTGGCCTACATGGGCGATGACCTGCCGGACCTGGGCGCCATCCAGGCAGTGGGGTTGGGCATGACCGTGGCCGACGGTGACGATTTCGTCGCCTCCCACGCCGACTGGCGCAGCCAGCGCAGCGGCGGTATGGGCGCCGTGCGTGAGGCCTGCGAGTTCATTCTCGACGCCCAGGACCTGCTGGAACAGGCCCGTCAGCCCTTCCTGTACGCGGACGAGCCATGACTTTTTCACGACAGCCGCGCTTCAGGCGGGGCGGGATCAGGCTCTATACTGCACCCATGGCATTATTTCGCAGGCAACAGGCTACCCGGTCACTGCCCGCACTTGCGGCAGCGGTCTTTGCGGCTTTGTTGCTGCCGCCAATGCAGGCCAGCGCCCTGCCCGACGACACCGAGCAGCCGATCCATATCACCACCGACGAAGCCCTGCGGGATGAGAAAACCGGGCGCACGGTCTACCAGGGCAATGTGGAACTGGTTCAGGGCACCATCAAGATTACTGCTGATCGCATTACCTTCTACCAGACTGAAAATGAGGCCGGGCGCATTGTCGCCGAGGGCTCGCCGGCACGCATGCAACAGCAGCCGGAAATCGACAGCCCGCTGATGCACGCCCACGGCGACATCATCGAGTACTTTCGCAGTGAGGAGCGAGTCCAGCTGCGCGAAAACGCCCAGGTCGAGCAGGACGGCTCGACCGTGCAGGGCGACCTGATCGACTATTTCATTAACCAGCAGTTGGTCAAGGCCGCCGCCGAAACCAGCAACAACAGCCGCGTCGTAGTTGTAATCCCGGCCCACAAGCTCGAAGAAGAAGACGAATAGGCGACGCCCATTGGCCGTCCTCACCGCCAGCAATCTCGCCAAGAGTTACCGCGGCCGCGCCGTGGTGCAGGACGTCAGCCTCGAAATCGAGAGCGGCCAGATTGTCGGCCTGCTGGGCCCCAACGGAGCCGGCAAAACCACCTGCTTCTACATGATCGTCGGCATCATTCCACCCGACCGCGGCATGATCACCATCGATGGCCAGGACCTGACGCGCCTGCCCATGCACGGCCGCGCCCGCAAGGGCATTGGGTACCTGCCCCAGGAAGCCTCGATCTTTCGCAAGCTGTCCGTGCAGGACAACCTGATGGCCATCCTCGAGCACCGCCGCGACCTGAAGCGGGCCCAGCGTCGGGAAAAGGTCGAGGAGCTACTGGAGGAATTCCACATCGCCCATATCCGCGACAGTGCCGGCATGGCGCTGTCGGGTGGCGAGCGCCGACGCGTGGAGATCGCCCGGGCGCTGGCTAACGAGCCCGACTTCATCCTGCTGGACGAGCCCTTTGCCGGGGTCGACCCGATCTCCGTCAACGACATCAAGCAAATCGTCTCTCACCTGCAGGCCCGTGGTATCGGCGTGTTGATCACCGACCACAATGTGCGCGAGACCCTCAGCATCTGCGAGAAAGCCTACATCGTCGGCGAGGGGCATATCATCGCCGCCGGCAGCGCCGACGACATCCTCGCGGACGACCAGGTTCGCAAGGTCTACCTGGGGCACGAATTCAGGCTCTAGAGCGTCTCCACCCGCCCGGGATGGGGACTTGCTCACATTTTCACCAAATTTTCCCACCTGAAAATGCACTGCCTCAATAAAGGCATGCTAGTTTCATGCCAAAGTTGCCTCGTCACAGTAGCAGGGCTACACTGACCGCAGGGAGCCCCAAAAACATTTATGAAACAGTCCCTACAACTCAAGCTTGGCCAACAGCTGGTAATGACACCCCAGCTGCAGCAGGCTATCAAGCTTCTACAGCTCTCCACCCTCGACCTGCAGCAGGAAATCCAGGAAGCCCTGGAGACCAACCCCATGCTGGACGTGGAGGAGTCGCTTGAGTCAGAGGGTTTGGAAAATATCGAGACGGAGACCCGCAGCGAGGCGGAACCCACCGCCAGCGCAGAGCGTGAGCTGTCCGATTTCGAAGCGCAGCTCCCTGACGAACTGCCGGTAGATACCCAGTGGGAAGATGTCTACCAATCCCCGGTGGGCGCCGCGTCTGCCCCACCACCGGACAGCGACTTCGACTTCGACAGCCGCAATTCCAGTGGCGAAACGCTGGGCGATCACCTGCTCTGGCAGCTCAACCTGACCCGCCTGTCGGACACCGACCGCGTCATCGCCATGGCCATCATCGATGCCACTGACGACAACGGCCGCCTCACCGCGCCAGTGGAGGATATCTGGTCCGGGCTGGCAGCCGACCTCGAGGTCGAGCTGGACGAGGTGATGGCAGTACTGCACCGGCTGCAACAATTCGACCCGCCCGGTGTTTGCACCCACGACCTGCGCGAGTGCCTGCTGGTGCAGCTACACCAGCTGCCGGCGGACACCCCCTACCTCGCCGAGGCGCGCCTGATCGTCAACCGCTACATGAACCTGCTTGGAAACCGTGATTACGCCCAGCTGATTCGCCGCAGCAAGATTCGCGAACCGGAGCTGCGTGAAGTCCTGGCGCTGATCCAGTCGCTGAACCCGAATCCCGGGCAAATGATCGGCACCGACAACACCGAGTACGTGGTGCCGGACGTTTTTGTCAGCAAGAAGAACGGCGCCTGGGTTGTCGAACTCAACCCGGATATCGCGCCCAGACTCAAGATCAACGCCGACTACGCAGGGTTGGTTAAGCGCGCCGACAACAGTGCCGACAATACCTATATGCGCGACAGCCTGCAGGAAGCGCGCTGGTTCCTGAAGAGCCTGCAGAGCCGCA
>JASJBK010000033.1 GCA_030066555.1 Halieaceae bacterium | reverse complement strand
TGGGCAAGCCGCTGCTCCAGCACTGCGCGCAGCAGAAATCCCAGCTGCTGTTTTGCAATCAACATCGGCGTTCTCCTCTCCTGCGCCCTGACCTCTGCCCTGTAAACCCCTGCAATCGGTCCGGTTTATCCCGATTTGGGTCCGCTTAAGCGATTATCGATAGAAGACGCCGACGAATCTCCCAAAAATTGCGAGCCAGAATAGCCGCACTGCGTCCACAAAGCCGGGTATCGGCGGCGCAGAAGCGACAGCCCGTATTTAGCCACTAGAATACAAGTGAAACTTGATGCTGCAGAACCCGCATATGAACCAGGTCAGCGAGACGGAGACCAGCCCGCAACAACGCGCACGGGACCTTCTCGAACAGATGACCCTCGATGAGAAGATCGGCCAGCTCTGCCAGGTCAACGGTGGTGCGCACGATCTACATGATGCCGTGCGCGAGGGCCGCATTGGCTCCGTGCTCAATGAAGTCCACGTCGATGAGGTGAATGAGCTACAGCGACTCGCAGTCGAGGAAAGCCGGCTGGGCATTCCCCTGCTCATCGGTCGCGACGTGATCCACGGTTTCAAGACCATATTCCCGATCCCTCTCGGACAGGCCGCCACCTGGGACCGCGACGCGGTCCGCCTGGGCGCCAGGATTGCCGCCACCGAGGCGGCGTCCAGCGGAGTGAACTGGACCTTTGCACCGATGATCGATATCACCCGCGACCCGCGCTGGGGTCGCATTGCCGAGAGCCTGGGTGAAGACCCGGTGCTCTGTGGCGAACTGGGTGCGGCGATGGTGCAGGGTTTCCAGGGCGAGTCACTGGACAACGTCCATGCGATTGCCGCCTGTGCCAAGCACTTTGCCGGCTACGGCGCGGTTGAAGGTGGTCTGGACTACAGCACTGCCAATATCCCGGAGGGTGAGCTGCGCAATACCTACCTGCCCTCCTTCAAGGCAGCACTCGACGCCGGAGCCGTGACTTTCATGGCCTCCTTCAGCGACCTGAACGGCGTACCGGCGAGCGGCAATGAATTCCTCATGAAACAGGTGTTGCGGGAAGAATGGGGCTTTGAGGGTTTCGTGGTCAGCGACTGGGAGTCGATCAAGGAGCTGACGGTACACGGCTTTGCCGAAAACGATACCCACGCTGCTCTAGAGGCCGCCACGGCGGGCGTTGATATGGAAATGGCGAGCACCCTGTACCGCGACCACCTGCCCGAGCTTATCGAGTCAGGGCGGTTCAACATCGAGCAGCTGGACGCCATGGTATTCAACATCCTCAAGGTGAAGTTCGAGCTGGGGCTGTTCGAGCACGCCTATACCAACCCGCACGACTATCCGGCACTGGTCAATGAAGCGCACCTGAAAGCCGCCCGCGATACCGCGGCGAAAAGCTGCGTGCTGTTGAAGAACGACAACCGGGTGCTCCCCCTGGACAGGGGGCAACTGAACTCGATGACGGTGATCGGCCCGCTGGCGGATGACGGCTACGAGCAGCTGGGCACCTGGATTTTTGATGGCGAATCCCGCCACAGCCGCACCTGCCTGCAGGCGATCTATGACATGGTCGGCGACTCGGTGCAGGTACACTGGGCCCCGGCCATGGCCAATTCCCGCTGCCGCGATGGTGGCGGCTTTGATGAGGCCATCGAGGCGGCCAGGCAATCCGATGTCGCTGTCATGTTCCTTGGCGAGGAATCCATACTCTCCGGCGAAGCCCACTGCCGGGCCGAGATCGACCTGCCCGGCGACCAGGAAAAACTGGTGCATGCGGTGGCCGAGACCGGTACGCCGATCGTACTGGTGGTGCTCGCGGGCCGGCCGCTGACCCTGGGCAACATCATCGATCGCGTGTCCGCGGTGCTCTACGCCTGGCATCCCGGCACCATGGGTGGCCCTGCCATTGCCGACCTGCTGTTCGGCGAGGAGTCCCCCTCCGGCAAGCTGCCGGTGACGTTTCCGCGCATGGTGGGACAGATCCCGATCTACTACTCCCGGAAAAACACCGGGCGCCCGCCGTCCCATGACTCGATTACCCATATCGATGATATCGACGGCAAGGCACCCCAGACCTCGCTGGGCATGTCGGCGTTTCACCTGGATGCCGGGTTCACACCGCAGTTCCACTTCGGCTACGGGCTGTCCTACACCGAGTTCAGCTACCGTGACATGGTGCTGTCAGACCACCGGGTTGCCCTGGGCGGCAGCCTGCGGCTCAGCGCCACGGTCGAAAACACCGGTGAGGTGGCCGCCGACGAAGTCGTGCAGCTGTACATCCGCGACCTGGTGGGCAACGTCACGCGCCCGGTCAAGGAGCTCAAGGGTTTCCAGCGCATTCACCTGGCACCCGGTGAAAGCCGGGACGTTGTGTTCGAACTTCACACCGATGATCTCGCCTTCTACGACCGACGCATGGAACGAATCACTGAACCCGGCCAGTTCCACGCCTGGATCGGCAGCAGTTCCGATCCGGAGCTGTGGGCGGAGTTCGAGGTCACCGCGGAGTAACCACCATGGATGAAACTATTCGCGCCAAGGTCGAGTCCCTGCTGCAGCAGATGACCCTGTCCCAGAAGATCGGACAGATGGTGCAAACCGAGCGCATGGTCATCACCCCGGCAGAGGTCAAGGCCTTCCATATCGGCTCGGTTCTCAGCGGCGGCGGCTCCTGCCCCGGCGACAACCAGGTTGCCGACTGGGTCGACATGAATGACGCCTACTGGGCCGCGTCCATGGAGGCAGACGACGAGCACCTGGCCATACCGATCATCTACGGCATCGATGCCATCCATGGCAACAACAACGTCAGCGGCGCGACCATCTTCCCGCACAACATCGGCCTCGGTGCTGCCAATGACCCGGACCTCATGGAAGCGATAGCCCGGGTCACCGCCCGGGAGGTGCTGGCGACCGGCGTGGACTGGACCTTTGCGCCGACGCTGGCGGTCGCGCACGATCCCCACTGGGGGCGCACCTACGAGAGCTACTCCCAGGATTCAGCGCTGGTAGCCCGCTACTCCAGCCGTTTCGTACAGGGACTGCAGGGCGACCTGGGACAGGACGGCATCGTCGCCACCGTCAAACACTGGGTCGGAGACGGCGGGACGACTCACGGTATTGAACAGGGCGATACCCGGATCTCCGAGGGCGAGCTGCGAGGCGTGCACATGGCACCCTACCTGCCGGCGATCGATGCCGGCGTGCTCAGTGTCATGGTGTCCTTCAATTCCTGGAATGGCGACAAGTGCCACGGCCACAGCTACCTGATCGACTATGTGCTGAAGCAGCAGCTCGGCTTCCAGGGCTGTGTGATATCGGACTGGGACGGCATCGACTACACCGCGGACAGCTATTTCGATGCCATTGCCATCGGCGTCAATGCCGGCATCGACATGTTCATGGTATCCGAGCACTGGCGGCCGTTTATCGAGCACCTGAGCTGCCATGCCACCCACGGTACGGTGTCCATGCAGCGGATCGACGATGCGGTGCGCCGCATCCTGTATATGAAGTTTGCCTGCGGCCTGTTCGACAAACCCAGGCCCGCCGAGCGCTACTGGTCAAACCACGAGAGTTTCGGCTGCCAGGAGCACCGGGACCTGGCCCGGGAAGCGGTGCGCAAGTCACTGGTGCTGCTGAAGAACGAAGACCAGCTTCTGCCCCTGGCAAAGGACGCCCGGGTGCTGGTGGCCGGCAAGAACGCCGATAACATCGGCCACCAGTGCGGCGGCTTTACGGTGGCCTGGCAGGGTACCTCCGGCAACGAGTTCGTGGTCGGTGGCACGTCGATCTGGCAGGGAATCCAGTCACTGGCAGCCAATGCGGTGATGAGCAGCGCGGACGGAGAGGACGCCGACCCGGCCCAGCACGATGTCGCCATTGTGGTGATCGGGGAAACGCCCTACGCGGAAGGCATGGGTGATATTCGCGACGGCGATGACGTGATCATCCAGGCAGGCTCACAGATCAACGGCAAGCTGAAAACGCTGGAGCCCTACGGGTCCAGCCTGGTGCTCGAGGACCTGCATCCTGAAGATCTCGCCACCATCCAGCGTATCCGCGACAAGGGCATACCGGTGGTGACCGTGATGGTCTCGGGGCGGCCGCTGGTCGCCAACAGCGAGATCGATGCCTCCCAGTCCTTCGTTGCCGCCTGGTTGCCGGGTTCCGAGGGCCAGGGCGTTGCCGACGTATTGTTCGGCGATCATGCATTCAGCGGCAAGCTGTCGTTTTCCTGGCCCCAGACTACCTCGCCGGTGCGTGTGAGTGACACCGGCTACGAGCCACGCTTCCCGGTAGGCTTCGGTCTTGAATAATTGGCACCCTGCAGTGCGGGGTCCAGGATAATCCGGGGCCGACCATAGCGCCCCACAGAGCGGGAAAATAATAATCATGAATACAGCCGCGCACTACGAGACCGCGCCAGAAGACAAGGTTCCGCTGCACCAGAAAGCGGTTTACGGGACCGGCGCCTTCGTCAACAACATGCTGGCCGATGCCATGGGCCGCATGCTGATCGTGCTCAACCTCGGGCTGGGCATGAACCCTGCCCTGGCCGGCCTGCTGGCAGCGCTGCCGCGCCTGGTGGACGCCTTCACAGATCCCCTGATGGGGTACATCTCCGATCACACCCGGTCACGCTGGGGGCGTCGGCGCCCCTATATTTTCGGCGGGGCGATCTTCGTCGGCGTGGTCTATATGCTGCTGTGGCAGCTCCCGGAAGGAAAAAGCGAGAGCTTCTACTTCTGGTACTTCCTGGGCGGCTCGCTGGTGTTTTACCTGGGCTATACCATCTTCGCCACGCCCTGGGTGGCGCTGGGCTATGAGCTGACGCCGGACTACCACGAACGTACCCGGGTGATGGCGGTGCAAAGCTTCATGGGCCAACTCGCCTACCTCGTCTCGCCCTGGTTCCTGTGGATCATGCAGCACGAGGGCTTCGCCGATAACCTGGTCGATGGCGCCGCCGGGCTGGCGATCATTGTCGGCGCCGCCGCGATCATCATCGGCGTGCTGCCGGCGCTGGTACTGCGGGAGCGCTTCAAGGATGTGGCGATAGCCGAGCTCCAGGCGGAGCAAGCCCCCCGGGAGAGCACCGGCAAGGCGTTCAAGCGCATCATCGGCGAGTTCTTCACGGGCTTCGTCACTACCCTGAAGTTTACGCCTTTCCTGAAGCTGTGCGTGGCCACTTTCCTGGTGTTCAACGGCTTCATCATGGTGGCGGCCTTCCAGTCCTACGTGATCATCTACTACGTGTTCGCCGGCGACACCGCCCTGGGCGCCGAGTACACCGGCTGGGCGGGTTCCGTGCAGACCGTGGGCACCTTCTGTGTGATCTTTTTCATCAGCTGGCTGTCAACGAAGATCGGCAAGCGCCGCGCATTCTTCTTCTCCACCGGCGTGTCTATCGTCGGCTACCTGCTCAAGTGGGTGTGCTATACCCCGGAGCACCCCTGGATGCTGCTGCTACCTGCCCCCCTGATGGCCTTCAGCCTCGGCGGGCTGTTCACCCTGATGGGATCGATGATTGCCGACGTCTGCGACCTGGACGAACTGGAGACCCACGAACGGCGCGAGGGCATGTTCGGATCGATCTACTGGTGGATCGTCAAACTGGGCATGGCCGCGGCGCTCGCCATCGGCGGGCTATTGCTGAACTTCACGGGCTTTGATGTCGAGCTGGGCGGCAACCAGGCCGAGAGCACCCTGTTCCTGATGCGCGTGTTCGACATTGCGATACCGGTGATCGGCTCGGCAATTGCGATCTGGATGATCGCCTCCTATCCGATCACCGAGGAGAAAGCCCACGAAGTGCGGGAGGCATTGGAGGCGCGGCGCGGCGCCGTGACCTGACGCTCAAGCCTCAGGCGCCACCCCAGTAACCCAGCTTCTGGGTGGCCACCAGCATCATGGCGATGCCCAGCACCACGAACAGGCCAGCGATTGCCAGCTCCATGCTGCGATGGGAGATGCGCCCCTGCAGGCGCGGACCAATCTGCCCGCCAATGATCACGCCCGGTATCGAGTACATCACCAGGTTCCAGGGCACGGCCGACAGCCCCGCCTCACTGATCAATTGACCGATCAGGGTAAATGACGCACACACGGCGGTAACGATCACAACCGCCACGGAAGTGGCAGCGGCGATTGCCACCGGCACGCCGCGCTTGGTCAGCTGCGGCACGATGACCTCGCCAATGCCTACCGAAACCATGCCGGTGAGGAATGCGCCCACCGCAGTGAACAGGCCGCTGCCCAGCCCGGCGCGCGGCGCCCGGTAGCGGTACTCCCTGCCATCACTGTCTATAACGATCCGCAAATCGCCGGCGGTGGCCGGGTCGGCCTGGCCGTGGGTGGGTACACCCTCGTACTCGAAGAACACATGCACCACCGCCAGGCCCAGCACCAGCAGTGCGTAGCCGGCAATCAACAGGCCCTCCGCCACCAGGTGCGCCAGGAAGGCGCCGGCAATGCCGGCTGGTACCGACACCTTCAGGAACTGCCTGGCCAGCTGGAAATCGATTGTGCGCTTCATGTGATAGCCGATCAGTCCGGAGGTAAAACCGAAGGTCTCGGTCAACAGTGCGGTACCAATAGCGGCCACGGTACTGCTCAACACGTATTCGGGCCCCAGCAGCGGAAACACCAGGATGAATATCGGCGTGAACAGGGCGGCGCCACCGATGCCGCTGAGCATGGCCGAGGTCGCCACGCAGATGGCAACAGGGAACATGAACCAGTAGAGGGTGAGATCCATTGTTATTGTTCTTGTGGCATCCGGCGAGGCTGGATGGGTAGTCGAGGCCAGGTAGTAACAACGCCTTGGAGTATACGTTCTTGAACGCTACTGGACCGCTCCGGCGCAAAATTGTAAACGTTTACATTTTTGCGTACACTGCAGCTCTTCTACGCTGATAACAGCCATAAATACAGCAGGGTCCACAGCCTATGTACCTGGGAATCGATCTGGGCACCCAGAGCCTCAAGGCCATCGTCTACGACGCTGAGCAGCGCCAGGTGGTCGCCAGTGGCAGCAGCGAACTGGATATGATCAGCAAGCCCGACGGCACGCGGGAGCAGCTTGCGGAATGGTGGATTGCAGCACTGGCCAGTTCCCTGCAGCAGATCGACCCGAAGACAAAAGCCGCCGTGACCGCGATCGGTGTATCCGGCCAACAGCACGGCTTCGTGCCGGTAGCTGCCGACGGCCGTGTGCTGGCACCGGTAAAACTCTGGTGCGACACCGCCACCACCGCCGAGTGTGACGAGATTGCCGAAGCCTTCGGCGGACAGCAGCGCTGCATCGACGAGGTCGGCAACGCCATTTTGCCCGGCTATACCGCGCCGAAGATTCGCTGGCTCAGGAATCACCGCCCCGATGCCTACCAGGCCCTGGCCACCATCATGCTGCCCCACGACTACCTGAACTTCTATTTGACCGGCGAGCGCTTCACAGAATGCGGCGATGCCTCTGGCACAGCCTTGCTCGACGTAAAGGAGCGGTGCTGGCACGGCGGTATACTCGAAGCCGTCGACGGCGACCGCGATCTCAGCGATTGCCTGCCGGCGCTGGTTGGGGCCGGCGAGGCCGGCGGCACCCTCCCCGCTGCTGTTGCCAGCTCCATGGGCCTGCCACCTGGTATCCCGGTGGCCTGTGGCGGCGGTGACAATATGATGGCCGCTATCGCCACCGGCAACCTGGTCCCGGGGCGACTGACCGTGAGCCTGGGCACTTCCGGCACCATGTTTGCCTACTCTGACAGACCCTGCGTAGACAGCGGCGGCGAACTCGCTGCCTTCTGCTCATCTACCGGTGGCTGGCTGCCGCTGTTGTGCACGATGAACTGCACGGTGGCCACAGAACAGGCGCGCGACCTGTTCAAGATGGATGTTGGCAGCCTGGATAGGGCGATCATGGACAGCCCCGTCGGCGCCAACGGCCTCGTGGTGCTGCCCTTCTACAACGGCGAGCGCACCCCCAACCTGCCCAACGGCAAGGGCTGCGTCATGGGACTCAACGTCGATAACATGACACCCGCCAATATCGCACGGGCATCGATGGAGGCAGCCGTGTTCGGCCTGCGCCTCGGCCTGGAAGCCTTTCGCCGCAACGGCTGCGAGCTGTCTGAAGTCCGCCTGACCGGCGGTGCGGCGCGCAGTGAGGTGTGGCGCCAGATGGTGGCGGACAATTTCGAGCTACCGGTCAAGCTACTGGCCGCCGAGGAAGGTGCCGCACTGGGCGCGGCACTCAATGCCATGCTGCTCGACTCAAAGGCCCACGGCGATTCCGCGGCACTGGCCGCGATCGTCGACGATCACATCGTCTTCGACGACAGTGCCACCACCCACCCCCAGGCCGACAGCGTCTCCGCTTACAGCGAGGGCTACCAGGTCTACCAGAATTACCTGAATCAATTGAAACCCCTGTTTGAGTGAGGTCCAACATGTCACGTTCGGTTTTCCAGGGCGATAAAGAGTTTTTCCCCGGCATTGGCAAGATTGCCTTTGAAGGGCGCGAATCCGATAACCCACTGGCCTTCAAGTTCTACGACGCCGACAAGAAGGTCGGCGACAAGACCATGGAGGAGCACCTGCGCTTCGCCGTGTGCTACTGGCACACTTTCTGCGCGAAGGGCAGCGACCCCTTCGGTGTCGATACCCAGGCCTTCGCCTGGGATGACGCTGCAGATGAGATGGGCGCTGCCCGACTGAAAATGGACGCCGCCTTCGAACTGTTCAGCAAGCTGGGTGTGCCCTACTACTGTTTCCACGACCGCGACATGGCGCCGGAAGGTGCCACGGTCGCTGAAAGCGAAAACAACCTGGCCACGCTGACCGAGCTGGCCCTGGAGCGACAGTCGGCCACCGGTCTCAAGCTGCTGTGGGGCACGGCCAACCTGTTCGGCCACCCCCGCTATATGAACGGCGCGGCTACCAACCCGGACTTTGCGGTCGTCACCCATGCCGCTGCGCAGGTAAAGGCCGCGCTGGACGCCACGGTGACGCTGGGCGGTGAAAACTACGTCTTCTGGGGCGGACGCGAGGGTTACGTCAGTCTGCTGAACACCAATACCCGCCGTGAGATCGATCACCTGGGTGCCTTCCTGGCGGCGGCCCGCGACTACGGTCGCAGTATTGGCTTCGAGGGGACCTTCCTGATCGAGCCCAAGCCGATGGAGCCGACCAAGCACCAGTATGATTTCGACGCGCAGACGGTGATTGGCTTCCTGAGGCACTACGGCCTGCAGGATGACTTCAAGGTCAATGTCGAGGCCAACCACGCGACCCTGGCCGGGCACAGCTTCGCCCACGAACTGCGCATGTGTGCCGATGCCGGCCTGCTGGGCAGTATCGACGCCAACCGCGGCGACCCCCAGAATGGCTGGGATACCGACCAGTTCCCGGTCGACCTGTACGATGCCGTCGGCGCCATGCAGGTGGTGCTGGAAGCCGGCGGCCTCGGTTCCGGCGGACTCAACTTCGATGCCAAGGTGCGGCGCGAATCCGTCGATATGGAAGATATCTTCATTGGCCACATCGGCGGCATGGACAGCTTTGCACGCGGACTGGAAATCGCCCACCGACTGATCACCAACAGCTCACTGGTGCAGCAGCGCGAGGCCCGCTATGCGAGTTTCGACGACGGCGATGGCGCGGCCTTCGAACGCGGCGAACTGGACCTGGCAAAGCTGCGGGACCTGGCCGCCACCAACGGCGAGCCGGCCCACGTCAGCGGCCGCCAGGAGTGGTACGAAAATCTGGTTAATCAGTACATCTAGGCGCAAAGCCCGGCGATAACGGGCACAATGGGCACCTGCCTACATAGCCAACAAGCAGGCCAGAATGGATAACAATAATAAACACGCGCACACGCTGCGCATCGCTCTCGCGGTTTCCCTGGGGGGCTTCGTCTTCGGCTTCGACGCCTCGGTGATCTCCGGTGCCGTGCGCTTTGTCGCGCAGGACTTCAACCTCGGCGACCTGCAGATGGGGTTGCTGGTGGGAGCACCTACCCTCGGCGGCATTCTGTCGGCGAGCTGTGCCGGCCCCCTCAGTGACCTGTACGGACGCCGCACCCTGCTGCTGATCCTCGCGGCCCTGTATGTGCTGTCGGCCGGCTTCTCGGCCTTCGCGCCCAACTACGAGGTGCTGATGGCGGCGAGGGCCATCGGCGGCCTGGCCTTCGCCTCACTGGCGATGGCACCTATCTACATCTCGGAGATCGCCTCGGCCCGTTCCCGGGGCCGCATGGTGGCCATCAACCAGTTCAATATCGTGCTGGGTCTGTCCGCCGCCTACTTCGTCAATTTCGTCATCCTTCGTGTCAGCGGGCTGGACGCAGAGTGGGTGCGCAGTCTTGGTATTGCCGAGAACACCTGGCGCTGGATGCTGGGCTTTGAACTGCTGCCCGCCGTTTTGTGGCTGCTGCTAATGCTGCGCCTGCCGGAAAGCCCGCGCTGGCTGATCATCAACGGCCGTGAGGCTGAGGGTCGCAAAGTACTGGAAAACCTCGAGCTGGACAGCGACCTGGAAACCGAAATCGCCGATATCCGCCACAGCGCCCACGGCGAGATTGCCACCCTCGGTGCACGGATCAAGGATGTATTCAGCCCGCGCATGCGCTTCGCATTGGTGATAGGCCTCATCCTGTCAGTAATCCAGCAGATTACCGGCGTCAACGCCATCTACTTTTACGCTCCCACTGTGTTTGAGCAGAGCGGCATCGGCACCGACGCCGCGTTTGCGCAGGCGGTGGCGGTAGGCCTGACCAATGTGGTCTTTACCATTGTCTCGATGTTGCTGATCGATCGACTGGGCCGGAAACCCCTGCTGATCATCGGCCTCAGTGGTATCGCGGTCAGCATGATGGTCTGCGCGGTGTCCTTCAACAATGCGAGCTACGCACTGGAGAAAGGCGCCCTGGACAGGTTCGACGGTTCTGCGCTGGAGCAGAAGCTCACGCCACTGGAAGGCCGGCAGTTCGAAGACGATGTCGCCCTCAAGGCAGCGATCAGCGAGGCCGTGGGTGAGCAGGAGGCTCGCAAGATCGAGTCCGAGCTGATCCAGGCCGCGATCCAGATCAACCCGCAGGTGGTGCTGTTCGGCATTCTGCTGTTCGTTGCCTCCTTCGCGGTGTCATTGGGGCCGGTGATGTGGGTCATGTTGCCGGAGATCTTCCCCAACAAGGTGCGCGGGGTGGCCATGGCGGTCACCGGGGTGGTGAACAGCGGTGTCAGCTTTGGCGTACAGTTCCTGTTCCCCTGGCAGCTTACCAACCTGGGGGTTGCCATTACCCTGGCGGGCTATGCGGGCTTCGCCATTATCGGGTTGATACTGGTGATGTGGCTGGTACCGGAAACCCGCGGCAAGACCCTGGAAGAACTCGAGGAAGAGCTGACAGGGGCGCAAACCGCATGAGCGATAACCGGGTGCGCTGGGGGCTCGTCGGCCCCGGCCGCATTGCCCATCAGTTCACCCATGATATCGCCACCGTCGACAACGCCGAGCTGGTGGCGGTGGCTGCCCGCGATGGCGACCGCGCCCGGGCCTTTGCCGAGCAGTACGGCATAGCACGCGCCCACCACGGCTACGATGCGCTGTTCGATGACCCCCAGGTCGACGCGGTCTATGTGGCCACCCCTCACAGCTACCACCTCGAACATGCCGGCGCCGCCCTCAGCCGTGGTAAGGCCGTATTGTCAGAGAAGCCGCTGGTGATTGAGCCGGCCGAGTGCCGGGCGCTGATGGACATTGCCAGGGAAACCGGCAGTTACCTGATGGAAGGCATGTGGACCTGGTTCCTGCCGGCGATCCGCGAAGCCCTGTCCTGGTACCGGCAGGGGCGCATCGGCGAGCTGCTGCACGTGAAATCCGACTTCGGTTACCCGCTGCGCTACAGCGAAGACCTGCGCGAGTACGACGCCCGGGTGGGCGGCGGTGCGGTTCTGGAAATGGGTATCTACCCGGTGGCGATCGCCCGACTGTTTATCGGGCGCGGCCCTGACAGCATCCAGGTCACCGGCCGCCGCGCCGCAAACGGTGTCGAAGACGATGTGTCTGCCGTATGCGACTACGGTGATTGCATGGCAACACTGGGCACCAGCTTTCGCTGCAAGCTGCAGAACTGGACCTACATCATCGGCACCGAGGGTTATATCGCCATACCGGACTTCTGGCGGGCGAACTGCTGCTCACTTTATGTGCTGGACGAGCGCGTGGATCATTTCGAAGACAATCGCTCGACCTTTGGCTTCGACTACGAGATCGATGCGGTCAGCCGGGAAATTCTCGAGGGGAGGACCGAGTGCGAAACCGTTCCCCTGGCTACCAGCCTGGCATTGCAGGAAGACATGCTGGCCTTACGCGAGGCCATCCCCCGCGAGGAAGCTTGACGGATACTACTCCGCTACGCGCTCTTCCACGACCTCGTTGGTTTCAAAGCGATAACGCATGTTGCGATAGACACAGATGTCGGTGATGTTCTCCGGGGTTCCACTCGGCGAGCAGCGGTAGTTGGTGGACACCCGGTAGCGCCCCGTCACCGGCCGCACCCGGTGCCAGGTATGGCCGTGCAGGATGACCAGCGTTCCCTTGCTCGGGGTCAGCACCACCTGGTCTGCAAAGTCCTCATCAACCGGACCGATGCTCAACAGGCCGCGCCTGTGTGAGCCAGGCACGACGATAGTCTGCCCACCGATCTCCGGCGTGATGTCCTCGGTGTAGATCAAGCGGTTCATATTGAAGACCGCCGGGTCCTCCGGCGCGCAGTCCTGGTGCCAGGCCTGCCCTTTCGTACCGCGCCGGGAAAACATGGTCATGCAGTACAGGCTGTACCAGCCGTCGCCAAGAATGGCCTCGGTCAGCGCCTGCAGTCTCGGGTCATTCTCTACCGCGTCGAACTCCTTGAACCCCTCCTGCTGCGGGAACCAGGGAATCACCTCGGTGGCGGATTTTGTGAGGAACTCCTCGTTGTGGAAGAAGGCCGGCGACTCGCCGAAGTGCTCCAGGATCATCGCCTGGTACTGGTCCATCAGATCGTGAGCGAACATATCTTCCACGACGAGATAACCCCGCTCCCAGAAGCTCTCAGCCAGTTCCGCGGTGTTGAGGCTCTCATTCATCACTCGCCCCCCATGTGCAGCTTCTCATAAAGCTTCGGCTCGAGGTTCAGGTATAGCGGCTGACTGATCTTGTCTGCCCAGTACTTCTCCAGCACCGGGTTGTCATTGAGCCGGGCATTGGAACGCGAGAAGTAGCCCCCGCAGTTCTGGTCCTGCTGGTCCTGCCACATGGGGGCGCGCTCGACGTCGTTCCAGGGCTCGTTGATATAGGCGATTGCCCGGATCAGGCTGCGGTTGTCCTCCACGTGCCGGAAGAAACTGTCGATCCACTCG
>JASJBK010000032.1 GCA_030066555.1 Halieaceae bacterium | reverse complement strand
CGGCAGAGGCCGCCGGTCAGTTTGATTTCACGCCGGTGTGGAGCGGCACCCAGCCGGAGAACTGCCGGGAGGTGCCGGTGGCGGAGCTGGTCCGCGACCTGTTCGCCTGATTCATCAGCTTCCGGGTGCAGTTCTGCCGCCAGTGCCAACACCGCGTCGGTGCTGACCCGCGGCTGCTAGGGTGCAGCGCGGCTGTTGCGTTTCAGCTCTGCCAGGTGAGGGTTGAGAACATCATGCAGGAAGTCAGGCAACGCGTGAGCCGGCATGGGCTTGCCGAAGTAGTAGCCCTGCACCTGGTCGCATTCGCGCTCGTCGAGGAACTGTAGCTGCTCCTCGTTTTCCACGCCCTCCGCCACCACGGCCAGGCCGAGCTGGCGCCCCATTGCCAGGATGGCAGAGCAGATGGCGGCATCGTCCGGGTTGCGGTGCAGGTCGCGGATGAAGGTCCGGTCGATCTTCAGCTTGTCCACCGGGAAGCGCTTCAGGTACGACAGGGAGGAGTAGCCGGTGCCGAAGTCATCGATGGCTACCGACACGCCGCTGGTCTTCAGCGCCGTCAGCAGGTCGATGGTTTCATCGACATTACCGACCAGCACGCTCTCGGTGATCTCCAGTTCCAGCATGCGCGGCCCGACCCGGTTCTCCCATACCGCTTCCATCACTGAGCGTTGCAGATCGTCGTGGGTAAACTGCTGGCTGGAGATATTGACCGCTATCTGCAGACCGGCGGCCGGGCCTTCCCGCCACTCGCCCAGCTGCCTGCAGGCCTCCTGCAGCACCCAGCGGCCAATGTCGATAATCTGGCCGGTGTCCTCGGCGATGGGAATGAAGTCTACCGGGGAAATCCAGCCGCGCTCGTGGTGCTTCCAGCGTATTAGCGCTTCCAGGCCCACCAACCGCCACTCGCGGATATCTATCTTGGGCTGGTAGTGCAACTCCAGCTCATTGCGCTCTATCGCGCGGTTCATCTCTGACTCCAGCGCAAGCAGTTCCAGGGAGCGCGCATTCATCGACTCATGGTAGACCCGCGCGTTGTTGGCGCCTTCGCCCTTGGCCTCGTACATCGCCGTGTCAGCACGCATCAGCAATTCCTGCTCATCGTCACCGTGCTCGGGGTAAATGGCGACACCGATGCTGGGGCTGACCACGATCTGGTGTCCCTCACAGACGAACGGTGTTGTCAGGGTACGCTGGATGCGCGAACAGAGGCTTTCGATATGGCTCTTGTCGGATAGCTCGGGAACAACAATCGTGAATTCATCGCCGCCCAGGCGCGAGATTTCGGTACCGCCGGGGATCGACGACTCGCCCCTCGTCGACTTGCGAATGGAGGTGCGCAAGCGTTCAGCCACCGCGCACAGCAGGGCATCGCCCACGGAGTGGCCAAAGGTATCGTTGATTCGCTTGAAGCGGTCGAGGTCCAGGTACAGCAAGGCGGCGCTGGTACCGGTGGCATCCGCCCGGCGGATCGCCGTAGCCAGGATTTTCTTGAACTGCTCCCGGTTCGGCAGCCCGGTGAGCGTATCGGAATAGGCCAGCTCCTGGATCTTCTGCTCAGAGCGCTGCCGTTCCGTTACATCGCGGATAATCGCAAGGGCGGAATAGGCGTCACGACGAATGATACGCGCCTCGAAATGCCGCTGGCTGTTGGCTATCTGGAATTCCAGCTCCTGCACCTCGTCGGTTTGCAGGGTGCGGCGAACACACTCGCGCACTTTGTCCATAAACCCCCTGGGCAGCCGGTGTCCGCGCTTGAACAGTTCAAGCATGTCGGCATTCTCCACGTCCCGGAACAGCCGGTTGGCATTCATGAAATCGATCGCGTCGCCGGTGTCGTCCAGCACCGCGATGGCATCGGGAATACCGTGCATCAGGCCGTGCAGGCTGTTGTGCTCACTGTGGGCGCGCAGTACGTGGCGCATGCGGAACGGCAGCGTGTTCTTGTCGAAGGGTTTGGAGATGAAGTCGGTGGCGCCCAGATCGTAAGCGCGGCTGATGGACTCGATATCGTTCTGGCCGGTGATCATCACGATCGGGGTTTTCACTTCCCGCTCGCGGTCGCGGATCAGTTCACAGACCTGGTAGCCGTCCATATAGGGCATCTGGACATCCAGCAGCACCGCATCGGGGCGTCGCTCCGCGTACTTGTCGATAGCCTCGGCACCGTTTTCGGCCAGACAGACATCGAAACCGTCCTTGGTGAACACGTGCTGGAGAATAAGCCGCGTGCCCTTGTCGTCATCGGCGATCAGCAGCAGTGGCCTGCTGCGGGAATTTCCCAGCAGCTCCATCATCTCGCGGCCTCGTCAGGAGCAGGCTGCATGACCGCAAATACGCGGTCGTACTCGGCGCTCGCCTGCTGCACCAGCGGCTTGCAATCATCAAGGCTGCCGGCGCGGGCGAGCTGCTCCAGTTCCTTGCACAGCTGCGAGAGGATAACAGCGCCCACATTGAGGCTGCTGCTCTTCAGGCTGTGCGCGGCGCGGGCCAGCGTGTCAGCATCCGCAGAAGTCAGCGCGGTGCGCATCTGGGCGATGGCGCCCGGTGCGCTCTCGACAAAGGACTCCTGAATCTCAAGTACCAGCTCCGGCGAGACCAGCTCCTCCAGCTCGGCCAGCTTCTCAGGGTCGATAGCCGGGGCGTCCGGGTCGACCAGGTGGTCTGCCTGGTTCTCTTCAGGCTCCGCTTCCGATTCAGAGGCGGGTGCCGGCGTGCCTGTCGCAGCACCGCCCCTGACCGCGCCCTGAAGACGCTCATGCAGGTCCTCGATCTTGAAAGGCTTGGACAGGTAGTCGTCCATGCCTGCCTCCAGGCACTTCTTTCGGTCACCGTCCAGGGCATTGGCAGTCAACGCGATAATGGGAATACCCGGCACACCCTGCTCGGCTTCCCGCTCCCGGATAAGCGCGGTGGCCTCATAGCCATCCAGGTTGGGCATCTGGCAGTCCATCAGGACCACATCAAAGGCTTTTTCTGCAACGCTGTGGACCGCCTCCCGGCCGTCGCGAGCGGTATCGAAGGTACACCCGAGGCGCTCGAGCACGCTGCAGGCGACCTTCATGTTGACCGGGTTGTCTTCCGCCAGCAGCACATGCAGATGCAGGGGCGGCAGCGCCTCGGCTACAGCCGGTGCCCGATCCTGCAGGGTGGGCTTTGGCACATCACAGCCGGTGTGCTTGAGCACCGCGCGGTAGAGCGCCTCGGAATTCACCGGCTTGGTCAGCGATGCGGTAACGCCGGCCTGCTGCCACTGTTCGGAATCGCGCGAGGTCATCAGAGAGCTCAGCAACAGGACCGGTGTGGCCTTGTCATCCAGCTTGTTGCGTATGATTTGCGCCACTTCCAGGCCATTGAGGCCGGGCATATTCATGTCCAGCACCACCAGGTCGTAGGGCTCGTTTTGCTCGCGCGCCAGGTCGAAGCAGCCCAGCAACCGGGATCCGCTATCGACACAGTCAACGGTCAGGCCCCAGGCCAGCAGCTGGTGCTTGAGAATGCGCAGGTTGGTGGCATTGTCATCGGCGATCAGTGCCCGCTTGCCCGTGAGTGCGGCATCGAACTCGGTGGTCGGCGGCTCCTCGTCGAGCGGCAGCTCCAGGCGGAACCAGAAGCGCGAGCCCTTGCCCGGCTCGCTCTCAACGCCGATCTCACCACCCATCAGCTGGGTCAGCTCGCGGGTAATAGCCAAGCCCAGCCCAGTGCCACCGTAGTTGCGCGTGGTGGTTTCATCGACCTGGGTGAACAGTTCAAAAATGTGCTGCTGCTTGTCCCTTGGAATCCCCACACCGGCGTCTATAACCTCGAACAGCATCACCGCATCGGAATCGGTGATCGACTCCTGGGTCACGCGCACCAGCACCTCGCCCTGCTCGGTAAACTTGATGGCATTGCCCACCAGGTTGGTCAGCATCTGCCGCAGCCTCAGCACGTCGACCTCGACATTGGTGTGCACATCCGGGGGAATGTCACAGATCAGTTCCAGCCCCTTCACCGAGCTGGTTTCCGCCAGCAGTTCTACGGTTTCAGTAACCACCTTGCGCAGGTCACAGGGCGAGACGTCCAGTGACAGGTTGCCGGATTCCAGCTTGGAGAAATCGAGGATGTCGTTGATGATCATCAGCAGCGACTCGCCGGAATGCTTGATGGTCTTGATCAGGTCCAGCTGTCGCTCATCCAGGGCGGGGTGATCCATCAACAGACCGGCCATGCCCAGCACGCCGTTCATGGGCGTGCGAATCTCATGGCTCATCCGCGCCAGGAACTCACTCTTGGCGCGCGTCGCTTCTTCCGCGCGCTCCTTGGCATCCTGCAGGCTGCGGGTCCGGGAGGCGACCCGCGCTTCCAGCTCGTGTCGGTGGTTCTCAAGCCGTCTGTCCCTGAGATGCAACTGCTTCAACATCTTGTTGAAGCCATCGACCAGGTCCCCCACCTCGTCGTCACTGTGTTTGTGGGCGCGCACGGTAAAGTCGTTGTTGTCCGCCACCCGGTTGGTCACCGACAGCAGGCCGGTGACCGGGCCGACGATGACCCGCTCGAGGATACGCGACATCAGGTAGGCCAGCAGGAAAGAGCCCACTACCGCCAGCAATCCCGTGATGGTGAACCAGTACAGCCGATCCAGCATGGCGCCCAGGCTGCTGCGAATGTACAGGTGCCCTACCGTATCGTTTTTGTAGATCACCGGCGTCAGCAGGCTCAGGGAAGTCAGGCCGTCATACCAGTGGTGCGACGATATGCGATTGTAGGCGCGATAGGCATCGGCGCGCACGATGCTGTCACCGGCCTCGATGCTCTGGCCCTGGTTGCCGGACCAGCCGGCCACCAGCTCCTCCCCCTCCGTCAGCAGTTGTGTGCCGAGGATGTTCGGGTCTGCCTTGACCGACAGCAGCAGCCGCTGGGCCTGCTGCTCATCTTCGAAGATCAGGGCCGCCGCGCTGTTCCTTGCGAGCGTGGTGGCCAGGGTAGCCACGTGGTTCTCCAGCGCCTGGCGCGACAGGAAGACTTCAACCGCCAGCAGTATCAGGAATCCCGCCAACAGTGCACTACCCGCCGAGATCAGGATGATGGAGCGGACCTTGAACGACAGTGATCGATTGGCGAGCAGGTTCATTCCTTGCCTCCCGCTGCATTCTTGATGACCTTCGCCAGCTCCAGAAGCTGGGAGTTGTACTCGAGCCCCACGCTTTCACTGACGTCGATATTGATTTCGATATTCACCCGCTTGCGCGACTTCGACAGCGACAGCATGCCGCCACCCTGGGTGAACTCGCGGAAGTCTCCTACGGTCAGCACCGGCAGGCCGTCGACGCGCTGTAGCTCCTGCTGGTAGAAGTCCTTGCTGCCGTTGGCGAAGAACAGCACGTGGCAGTCCTTGGCGACCTCCCCCTGCCCGGGCGACATTGAGCGAACCTGTATCGGTCGGTCATTGACGTTGCGCTGCTCGAGCGCAGCGAGCGGTGCTTCGTAGTCGGCGGAAGCAAAGGCACACACAGTCAGTGCCTGGTCCTGCGAGGAGAAGCTGGACTCGGGCCAGCGCACAAACTTGGTGACGTTGTAGAGCAGTGCGACATTCAGTTCGCTCTGCGTGAAGCTGTCAGGCCCGGCGCTGACCTGGCTGCAGAAAGCGAACAGCAGCGACAACAGGAGGCTGCGGCCAGGCTTGCGCGCGCCCCCCGTGTTCTGCCTGTTTCGATTCAACATGCCCATTGCCAGCGTCCTAGAACCTGAACCTGAATTCGGCGCGCACCGCGCGCTCAATTTCCACGGGCACCAGGTCCCGCACCTCGGTCTCGTACTCCTGGTGACTGCCATCCAGCAGATCTGTGCCTACCAGGGCGAACTCCAGCGCATCGCTGAGCCGGTAGGCCAGCCGCAGGTTCAACGACCAGTAGTCATCAATGTCATAGAACTCCACCTCGTCCACGTAGCGCAGCCACAGGTCCAGCGCGACGCGGTCGTTGAAGTCGTGTCGCGACTGCAGTGAGAGCTGGTTACGGAAGCCCATGCCCTGCGAATCAATGAGGGTGTCGGGACGGGTTTCGTAGTCACTGCCCGTGTAGGCCGCCAGCAGCTGCCAGTGCTCGCTCACCCGCCAGTTGACCGCCAGCTCCGCGCCCCAGGCCTCGCCATCGCTGGCGTTGGCGATCTGGGTCATGAAATCCACGTATTCCAGGCCGGGCTGGCCGAGGCAGGCGGGGAAAGCACCGCCCGTCGGCACACACTCGATGCCGGTGAACTTCGGCCAGCGCAGGTTCTCGTAGCGGTTGTAGTAGAGCGCCAGGTCAACGTGCAGTTGATCCGTTACCTGGGAGCGGAAGCCCAGCTCGTAGGCGTAGAGGTCCTCAGATTTGGCACCGGCGCTGCCCTCCAGCTGCAGGAAAGCCGCGAACGGCGCATCCTCCGGCAGCAGGCCCGGCAGGTACTGGTCGAGCGGCAGTGACACCACCGAGTACTGCTCGCCCAGGTTGGGAGTGCGCACCGCCCGGCTGGCTGCCGCCCAGAATGAGGTTCGCTCGCTCTGTCGCCACAGCAGGCGTGCAGTGGGCATAAACTCGAGGTCACTGTCGGAGAAATCGTTGTACTCGGCGCGGGCACCGAGGGTCAGGAACAGAGTGTCGTCGACCAGCTCGATCTCATCCTGGGCGAATACGCTGAAGATCAGGTTGTCGTGATTGGTATCGGTGAAGAAATTGTCTTCCGAACCGGTCAGTTCAATGTCGTGGTAGCGCAGCGTGGCGCCGGCGATCAGGTCGTGCCCCGCCAGGTTCAGCCAGCGGTGCTGGAAGTCGATCTCGACCGTGGTTTTTTCTTCCCCGTAGCCGGGGTCATCTCGGTCCAGGTAGTCCAGGTAGGCGGTCACGGCGCTCTCGTTGCGCAGCCCGGACTGATGGCGCCAGTTACCGACCAGGTAAGCGCCATCTGTCTCGCGCTCATCGTCTACGCGCATGCGCTCAAAAGGCGCCTCGCGCTGTACCTGTGCCAGGCTCACGCCGGAATCGACCGAGTACAGGCTGCCGGTGAGGGTCACGTCGTCTACCGCGGAGGGCGACCAGTCGATGCGGCCGCCGATACGGCTGATCTCGCGGGTGTCCGCCAGCGAATTGCCGTCCATGTCCTGGTTACCGTCCCACTGCTCGCGCTGTCCGTACAGACGATAGCCACCGGATTCTTCAAAGGACGCATCCCAGCTCACGGACAGGTCGTGGTCGAGCCTGTCGCCAGCCCCGGCAATCGCCTGTCCGCCCAATGACACCCCCGCCTCGCGGGTGACGACATTGATCACCCCGTTGACCGCATTGACACCCCACAGCGCACCGCCCGGGCCGCGCACCACCTCGATACGCTCGATCTCGGTCATCGGGAGATCCTGGATTTCCCAGTAAACGCCGGAATAACCCGGCGTATAGACCGCGCGACCGTCGATCATCATCAGCATCTTGGTGGCGTAGCGGTCGTTATAGCCCCGCGCCGAGATGGCGTAGCTGTTGCCATCGATGGCGCCCACTTCAAGGCCGGGCACCATTCTCAGCGCCTCGGCGATGTTGGCAGCGCCGGAGCGCTTCAGGTCTTCCGCGGAGATCACGAAAGCCGCCGCTGCGGTGTCTGCCAGCGCCTGCGCCTTGCGGGCAGCACCGGTCAGCTCCAGGGTCAGCAGCTCCTCGAGGGACAGGTCGAACAGGTTGTCGCGGGAGATGCCATGCGCAGCCGCCCGGCCGGTGGCCAGGCTGGCGGCTAGCAATACGCACCAGAGGCCGGCACGCAGTGCCTGTCGCCCCTTGATACCCACGTCTATCCGTTTCACGTTTTCTGCCTATTCTTCCCTACGGGTCTATCGGCACACACAGCGCGGACTGTAATTGCAATTCCGACTCTGTGATGTGGTTAACAACCTGGTCCTGAAAGCCGCTATTCATCACTGTTCAGGCCTCAAAAGTTGTAGCGGAGCTCGACGCGCCAGGAGCGCTCGATCTCCACCGGTACCAGCTCGCGCTGCTCGGACTGGTACTCCTGGTGGGCGCTTTCCAGCAGGTTGTCACCGAACAGCGCAAACTCCAGCTGATCGTTGATTTGCCAGGCGAAGCGGACATCCAGGGTCCAGTACTCATCAATGTCGTAGTACTCGATCTCGTCTGCGTAGCGCAGCCAGAAATCCAGCTGCAGCGAGTCGCTGAGATCAAAGCGGGACTGCAGCGACAGTGCCCTGCTGATATCCCAGTCCGGCCCGTTGCGGATGTCGTCGTCCGGCTCCAGGTCGTAATCCATGTAGGTAAACGCGCCCTGCAGCTGCCACCACTCGGTGGCCTGCCAGTTGACCGCCAGTTCCGCGCCAATCGCGTCGGCTTCGCTGGCATTGGCGAGTTCCGTCAGCAGCAACAGGTACTCGGCATCGGCCAGGCAGGCGGGGAAAGGCACGTCGTGGGGCACACAGCTCAAGCCACCAAACTTGGGCCAGCGCAGGTTCTCGTAGTCGTTGTAGAACAGCGCCAGATCGAGGTTCAGCGCCGGGGTGACCTGGCTGCGCACGCCCAGCTCAAAGGCGGTAATGTCTTCCGACTTCATGTTCTCGTTGGCGGCCAGGTCGATGAACACCGGCAGCTGGGTAAACGGGGCGAGGCCGGGGAAGAACTCGTCCAGCGATACGGTCACACGGGCAGACTGTTCGGCGAGGTTGGGCGTGCGCACCGCCTGGGTGACTGCGCCCCAGACCTGGGTCTCGTCGCTGAACCGGTACAGGAAACGCGCACTGGGCATGAACTCCACGTCCTCGTCAGACAGGTCGTTGTGCTCCAGCTTGGCGCCGAGGATCAGTGAGAGCTTGTCGTTGAGGACCTTGTAATCGTTCTCGACGAATACGCTGACAATCAAGTTGTTGAAGAAGCGCTCGTCCATCTGCTGCGCTTCAGAGCCTGTCAGCTCCACATCGTGGTAGCGCACCGTGCCGCCGAAGATCAGGTCGTGGCGCTCCGAGAAGGTCTGGTGGTGCTGCAGGTCAAGCTCGTAGGTGAGTTTCCGCTCACCCCAGCGCGGGCCATCCCGGTCCATGAAGTCGACATAGGCGTGTCCCGCCGTGGCGCTGCCGCCGTCATAGCTGTGCTTCCAGCGCCCCAGCAGCGACCCCCCGGTGGAATCCTCGGTGTCATCCACCCGCACTTTTTCGAAGGGTGCACTGAACTGCTGAACGGCGAAGGATGCCCCGGACTCGACGTCGTAGAGGTCGGCGCTGAACATCAGCTCGTCGCTCTGTGTGGGCGTCCAGTCGACCCGGCTGTTGAGTCGCAGCTGCTCCAGGTCGTCATTGGTGTCATTGCCCATCAGGTCGCGGTTGCCGTCGCGCTGCTCCGCCAGGGCCGAGATCCGATAGGCCAGCTCTGGATTGATTTCCTCGCCCCAGCGCAGGGTCACATCGTGGTCCAGCTTGTTGCCGGCGCTGGCCATGGCCAGGCCGCCCTCGGCATCGCTCGCTCGCCGGGTCACCACATTGACGATGCCGTTGACGGCATTGGTGCCCCACAGCGAACTACCCGGGCCTCGAATAACCTCGATACGCTCGATATCGGCCATGGGGATATCCTGGATGTCCCAGTACACGCCAGAGAACGCGGGCGTATACAGGGCGCGGCCATCAATCATCACCAGTAGCTTGTTGGCATAGCGGCCGTTGGAACCCCTGGCGGTCACCGCCACCACGTTGCCATCCACCCGGGCCACGTGCATCCCCGGCACCATGCGCAGCGCCTCCGGGATGCTGGTGGCACCGGAGCGCAGCAGGTCGCGGGAAGAAATCACGAAGGCGGCGGCCGCGGTTTCGGCCAAAGTCTGGGATTTTCGGGAGGCGCCGGATACCTCGAGATCCAGCAGTTCCTCCAGGGACAGGTCGAACAACGCGTCATGTTGCTCTTCATGAGCATCGTGCGCCGCGGCCGCAGCCGGCCACGCCAGGCAGGTAATTGCCAGCGCCCACACTATCAATGCGGTAATACAGGACCGGGGGGCCTGTCCTGGGGGCGTCATCCGTTTGTGCCTATCGTTAGGTTTATCAACTTATCTATCGGTAGGACACATCAGACCTTTAGCTTATAAAGGCAGGCTTTCTAAATCTCAAATGCTTGAAATTACTAGGTTTTTTGTACGTGTTTACTCGCTCCCGGATACCCGGTACCGGGCCGACCGCGGATGCTTTAACCTACGCCTTTCATTTGCTGGAGCGACCCATGGCCGGTCTGTACTTTGACGAGCTGGAGGTGGGGCAGGTATTCAAGCATGCCCTCACCCGCACGATTACCGAGGCGGATAACGTGTTTTTCACCGCACTGACCCACAACCCTGCGCTGTTGCACCTCGACGAGGAGTACTGCAAGGAGAACACCGAGTTCGGCCAACGCCTGGTCAACAGCTGCCTGACCCTGGGCCTGATGGTGGGTATTTCGGTGGGGGACACCACCCTGGGCACCGCGGTGGCCAACCTGGGCTGGGATGAGGTGCGCTTCCCGAAGCCGCTGTTCCACGGCGACACAATCCGCGTGGAGACCGAGGTACTGGAGCTGCGGGAGAGCAAATCGCGCCCCGACCAGGGCATCGTTACCTTCCAGCACCGCGCCTTCAACCAGCATGGCGACCTGGTCGGCCAGTGCAAGCGCAGCGGCCTGCAACGCAAGAGGCCGGCAGCATGACGCCTCGCTCCTGGCTATTCATCCCTGCCGACAGCGAGAAGAAACTCGGCAAGGCCGATGATTGCGGCGCCGACGCGGTCATTCTCGACCTTGAAGACGCGGTCGCCCCGGCCCGCAAGCCCATAGCACGCGATATGCTCAAGGAATTCCTGGCGGCGAGGAGTGGCAACCGCAGCCCGCAGCTATGGGTGCGGATCAACCCGCTGGACACGCCGATGGCACTGAAAGACCTGGCCGCCGTTGTGCCGGCGCGGCCCGACGGCATCATGCTGCCCAAGGCAGAGGGGCCGGAGGACCTCATCCAGCTCAATAACTACCTGGATGCGCTGGAAACCGCCGCCGGCATTGACCTGGGCGCGGTGCAGCTACTGCCCCTGGTGACCGAAACACCGGGCGCCGCCCTGCGCCTGGCGGACTACACCGACTTTTCCCTGCCGCGGCTCGCCGGGTTGACCTGGGGAGCGGAGGACCTGAGTTCCGCGGTGGGCGCAACCGGCAACAAGGATGCGGAGGGCAACTGGCACTTCACCTACCAGATGGCGCGCTCACAGACCCTGCTGGCCGCCCACGCCGCAGGCGTGCACGCCATCGACACCCTGTATGCCGACTTTCGCGACAGCGAGGGCCTGGCCCTGGACTCCCGTCAGTCACGCGCCGAAGGCTTCAGCGGCCGACTGGCGATTCACCCGGCCCAGGTGGCAGTGATCAACGACAGCTACCTGCCCTCCCCGGAGGAAGTCGAGACGGCCCGCAAGATCATTGCGGCCTTCGAGGCCGAGCCCGATGTGGGCACGGTGGGTATCGACGGCAAGATGTACGATATACCGCACCTGAAGCAGGCGCGGCATACCGTCGAGCTATCTGAGGCTTACGGGGCCTAGTGCGCCCGCGTCAGGAGGCGGCGTTCTCAAGCAGGCGCAGGGGATGCATGCCCTCGACCATGCCCATGAAAGGCGGGTAAATCGAGTAGCCCACCAGGGCCTGGAGTTCGGGCGACAGCTGCCGCACGGTATCCTTTGACAGCTCCAGCAGGTAGTTCTCCTGCTGGCGCATGTAGGCCTCGCAGTACTGGTGGGTGATGGCGAAGCGCGCGGCAGCGGATGTGTTCTTGCCACCGCCGTGCCAGGTGGTACCGAGGAAAAACACCACCGAGCCTTTGGGCATCATCGCCGGGACGGCCTCTTCGAGCTCGCCCAATCGGTCATCGCCCCACTTGTGGCTACCGGGAATAACGACCGTTGAGCCATTCTCTTCCGTGAACTCATCGATTGCCCACACGGTGGCGGCGCCCAGCGCCTGGCGCGGCCGGGGTATGCGGTAAAACGCATCATCGGTGTGCAGCGCCTGCGGCGCTTCACCGGGCAGGATGTTGATAACCTGGCTTTGAGAGAGCAGGAAACCGGGGCGGAACAGGCGGTCCATGAGACCAAGGATGCGCGGGTGGTCGGCGAGCCGGTCGGTGCTGCGTGTTTTGGACAGCACATCATAGACGCGCTGGGTGGCATGGCCCTCGAACGGGTTGCGGCCGGTCTGCTTCAATAGTTCAAGGCACTCGGCCTTGATCGCGTCACAGGTATCGTGATCGATCAGATTCTTGATGATCACGTAGCCATCGCGCATGAGCGCCTCGAAATCCGCGGCGACCTCGGGCGCGCTGCGCTCGTCACTGATGTCGAGTTGGCCGTAGGTGGCAGCGTGGTCGGCGTCGTTGTAGGCGTGGATATCAAAGTTCTCGGACATTGGCATGCCCCCCTGTGGTTGCGGTGTGAGTGTTGTCGAGCTGAAGTGCATTGCTGACCAGGCGCCAGAATTGCTCCAGGAATTCGTCGCGGGACGGGCGCTGGTCAGCGATCAGCGCACGGTCGATCACCAGATGGATACCGCCCATCAACATGGCAACGGTGGTGTGGGGCTCGAGGTCGGGATTGACCACACCGAGTTTCTGGCCCTGGGCGATATTGCGGGCGCCGGCTTCCAGCAGTGCGTCCATATGTGCCCGCTCAACGTCCTGCACTTCCGGTTCGCGGGCCAGACGGCCGGCAATCAGTGGCGCCAGCGGGTGGTTGAAGTAGTAGTCGACCAGGCCCGCCATCCTCGCCTTCTCCCGCGCACCCCACTCCAGGTCGACGGGAATCCCGTCGCCCAGCGCGATCTCGCGGATCGGCTCGTAGAAGGCATCCACCACCGCCGCCATCAGTCCGGTCTTGGAGCCGAAGTGGTGGTAGGCGAGGCCGACCGAGACGCCGGCGCGCCTGGCCACGGCGGCTATTTCCATGTGGCCGTGGTTGGCAATCAGTTCCTGTTCGGCGGCTGCGATAAGGCGTTGGGGGCCGCCGATTTTGGGGGTGGGTTTGGGCATGTTGGGGTGGGCTTTATGACTGAACTGAATTCAATTCAATCACTGAGACAGGGCTGAAGTCAAGTTTTTCTGGGTAGGTGCTCGGGGTTGGCTCGGGCGGTAGCCGTCAGACTGGGAGGCTTGTAGGCTCGACAGCGGTTGTTGTCTTCCGTCATTCCCGCGAAGGCGGGAATCCAGCGTTTGGGCGGTTCTTTCGTCATTCCCGCGCAGGCGGGAATGACGTTTGGCGGCGGAGATTTTGCTGAGCGGGTGTTGGGTGACCCATTTGGGGTACGTGGCGATAGCTGGAATGGGAGCTTTGGGCGCCCCACTGGGGCGCCTGAAGGAGGGATTGATCAGAACAGCCTTTGGGCTGTTCTGACCC
>JASJBK010000035.1 GCA_030066555.1 Halieaceae bacterium | reverse complement strand
GGGCCGCCCGAGTTGCCGGGGTTGATGGCGGCGTCGGTCTGGATCACGCCATCGATGATGCGCCCGTTGGCGGCCTTGATCTCGCGGCCCAGGGCGCTGACCACGCCGGTGGTCAGCGTGGTATCGAGCCCGAACGGGTTGCCGATGGCCAGCACCTTGCGGCCGATCTCCAGCTCCGAGGAGTCGCCCACCGGCAGCGGGAACAGCACCTCCTCGGGCGCCTCGATGCGCAGCACCGCCAGGTCTTTCTCCGGCGCCACGCCGATCACCTCGGCGTCCCAGCTGCTGTTGTCGTGCAACTCCACCACCAGCCGGTTGGCGCGGGCAATGACGTGGTAGTTGGTCACCACCAGGCCGTTTTTGTCCCACACGAAACCCGAGCCGCTGCCCTGGGGCACTTCCATGACATTGCGGTTGAAGAAGCTGCGCTGCAGCGCCACGTTGGTTACGTACACCACGGCGGGGCTGGCCGCCTGGTAGATTTCCGTGGAGTTGGCCTCGTCCTCGGTCTTGAAGCTGAGGTAGTCGGGAGCAGCGTCCGGCTGGGCCAGCGCGCCCCCGGCCATCAGCAGCACGCCAGCCAGCAGCGCGCGCAGCATCAGAATGCCTCGGTGAAGGCCCGGATCCTGGCGGCGTTGGCGCCCAGGTCGCTTTGGCCGACGCGGGATACAGAGCGCAGGTCCAGCTCGCTGCCGCCGTTTGAACGGCGAATTCGGATGACGATGTCGTCTTTGAAGCCGAACCAGAAAGAGGTGTACTCCGCCTCGATCAGGCCGTTGGTGGTGTCGCTGTTGTAGATTTCCCAGCCCATGCCCTCGGCAATGCCGGTGGCCCGTTCAAAGGCCTTCTCCGGCGGCAGCTCGGTGATAATGCTGTCGATGTCGGGGTAGAACTCTTTCTGCAGGGCGATGGTGTCGGGCTTGATATCGAGGGTGTTGGCTTCCTCGCCACGGTAGTCCACTCCGGCGTCGAACAGCGGCGGCTCGTCAGTGTCGGTAGTGATGTCGTGAATCACCGGGTACTGCCCGGCGGTGCTGAGAATAGCGCTCAGCAACAGCACCGGCGGTACCGCCGGCAAGGTCTTCAGCAACACCTGGCCGCGCCGGTCGCGGTGACGGGGCAGCATACTGGCGATCAGCAGCAGCACGATGACCACGCTGCCCAGCAGGCCGCTGGCCGCGAACATCAGCAGGCCAACACGGAAGTTCACGCCCACGCGCACCGCCAGCACCCCGAGCGGCATCAGCAGCAGGCAGACAATTCCGGCACGGTACAGCAGCGTGACCAGTCGAGAGTTTGAACCGGGCTCAGTCATTGCGGGTCGCGTTCCTCAAAAATGTGGATGCTAGCATACTCGCGGTGATAGCTTTTGCCAGTCCCGGCGCGGGTTCGCGCGGGCAAGAGACTATAAAAAGGGAGTGGACCATGGGCCGCGTACAGGACAAAGTTGCCATTGTCACCGGGGCGGCCAGCGGCATGGGCCGCGCCGATGCCATCCGGCTGGTGGAAGAGGGCGCTCGGGTGGTGCTCACCGATCTCAACGAGGCCGACGGCCAGGCGGTAGCCGAGCAGATAGGCGACGCTGCGCTGTTCCTGCGCCACGACGTGGCCGATGAAGCCAACTGGGAAGCGGTGGTAGCGAAGGCGGTAGAGCATTTCGGTCGCCTCGATATTCTCGTCAACAACGCCGGCCTGATGGCCATGGGGACTCCCGTGGACACAGACCTCGACAGTTGGCGTAAGATTTTCGCGGTCAACAGCGACGGCGTTTTCCTGGGCTGCAAGCACGCCCTGCCGGCCATCGAGGCCAGCGGCGACGGTGGCTCCATCATCAACATGTCCTCGGTGGCAGCCCTGCAGGGCATGTCCTACATCGCTGCCTACAGCGCCAGCAAGGGGGCGGTGGCGGCCCTGACCAAGAGCGTTGCCCTGTACTGTCGGGAACGCAAGAACGGCATTCGCTGCAATTCCATCCACCCGGATGGAGTGAAGACGCCGATGGTGGTGAAAGTCGCCACCGGCAAGGACACCGCCACCCAGGAAGAAGTGGATGCCATGGGCACCGACGGCTCCATGTGTGAGCCGGTGGATGTTGCCAACCTGGTGGTCTACCTGGCCTCGGACGAGTCCTGGTTCGTGAACGGCGCCGAACTGCGCATGGACAATGCCGCAACCATTGCACCCCCCTACGCCGTGCCGGGCTGACGGCATGGAGAAAATTCTTTACCCACTATGGAAACCAGCCGCACAGGACGCCGATGCCTTTCGACAGGCGTTGTTGGAGCTGGCGCCGGCATTGGAACAGGCGGGCGCCCGCGGCCTGCGGCTGGCAGTGGCCGACACTGCGGTGGCAGCCGGTGAGGGCCTGCGCCAGGCGAAGCTGTGTGATGCGTGCGACGGCCTGCTGTCGGTATGGCTGGACAGCAATATCTACCGGGCGCCCATCGAGGCGGTGTTTGCGGACCACTGCGATCACTTTCACGCCTACCTGGTGACCGAGTCGGCGCCTTTGGTCAACCAGCAGCCCCTCGGTGAGCGTATGGCCGGCTGGACCCAGGTCGTGTTCCTCGAGCGACCGTCGGGCATGTCGGAAGTGGACTGGCTGACGGTGTGGCAGGGCAGCCATACGCCGGTTGCCATCGAGACCCAGTCGAACTTTGCCTACCGGCAGAACGTGGTGGTGCGCACCCTCAGCGAGGGCGCGCCGGTGATTCATGCCATTGTCGAGGAGAGCTTTCCAGAGGCGGCGCTGGCTTCACCCCACGCCTTCTATGACGCCCGGTCTGATGAGGACCTGCAGGCCCGGCTGGGCAAGATGATCGAGAGTTGCGCCCGCTTTATCGACTTCGAGCGCCTTAATGTGAGCCCCATGAGTGAGTACCTTTTGCGCGCGATCTAAGCTGCGAGCGAGGTTCCCGATGTCCGAGTACCTGCTGCGCGCCTAGCCTCGCTGCAGGGCGGCAATGCGCTCGGTCAGCGGCGGGTGCGACATCAACAGCTTTGCCGCTCCTTCCTTCAGCTGTTCACTGATCCCGAAGGCCGTCAGTTCGCCGGGCAGGTCCTGGGGCTGGCCCTGTTCCGCCTGCAGGCGCTGCAGGGCGCCGATCATAGCCCCACTGCCGGCCAGGCTGGCGCCCGCTGCGTCGGCGCGAAACTCACGCCAGCGTGAGAACCACATGACGATCATGGAGGCGAATATGCTCAGTACGATCTGGGCGAGGATAGTGCCGATCCAGTAGCCGGGCCCGAAGCCGCGCTCGTTCTTGAACACTACCCGGTCCACGGTGTGGCCGATGACTCGGGAGAAGAACAGCACGAAGGTGTTTACCACGCCCTGGATCATGGTCAGGGTGACCATGTCGCCATTGGCCACGTGGCCGATTTCGTGGGCCAGCACCGCGCGAATCTCGTCCTTGTTGAAACGCTGCAGCAGGCCCTGGCTGACCGCCACCAGCGCGTCGTTGCGGTTCCAGCCGGTGGCAAAGGCATTGGACACCTGGCTCGGGAACACGCCTACCTCGGGCATGCCGATGCCGGCGTCCTTCGCCAGCTCCGCCACCGTGTCTACCAGCCACTGCTCGCTGGCATTGCGGGGCTGGTCGATGATCTGGGTACCAGTGCCGCGCTTGGCCATCCACTTGGAGATGAATAGCGAGATCATCGAGCCGCCGAAGCCGAAGATGGCACAGAAAAACAGCATGCCGGTGGTATTCATGCCGATACCGTTGGCCGCCATGAGCTGGTCGAAACCCAGCAGGCTCAGCACGATGCCCAGCACAAAGACCACCGCCAGGTTGGTCGCCAGGAACAGGAGAATTCGCATAGTCAGTTCACCTCAAGTACAGCGCAAAAAAGGGGCGCGCTATTGCTTTGGATATGCGGCGCGATGCGAAAGTTTCAAGGGTTGGCAGGAGTTTCCTCTGCGGGGTTGTCTACTTCGGGATTCTCCGCATCGGACCCGTTTGCGGCGCCTTCGGTTGCCTCGACGCTTTTTTCGGCTTCCGCTTCATCGGCGGCGGCCTCCGCCAGCAGTTCTTCCTCGTCGGGAATCAGGTGTTCGCTGGGCTCCACTACCGGTACTCCGCGCTCGTCCAGCTCAGCAGGGACCACTTCGCCGCGCAGTTCCATATCCTTGGCGGACAGTTCCACCAGCTGGTTGATGCCCTCGTCCTCATGCTTGAAGTGCGCCACGACGCGCGGCTTGGTGCCGTCTACCCAGCGCTTCTTCTTGCCCCAGTACTGGCCCAGTTGGTTGCGAACTACGAAAACCTCACTCATGGTCCTGCTCTTGTCTCCGATGGTGTGGAAAGCCGCGCAGTGTAGCCCCAAGCGTGCGCGCATCCAAGCTGGATATCTGCCAATGCGCCCGCAGCGGGGTTATTGAGAAGCGCCTGCAGCGATTTTATAAAGAGCCCGCGGCGGTTTAACCAATAAGCGCCTGCGGCGGGTTTATAGAGAGGCGCCTGCGGCGGGTTTAACCTAAAAGAGTATCCTTGGCCTGGTTAAGTTTGGCCGCCAGGTAGTCGTTGCCACCGCGGTCAGGGTGCAGCTTCTGCATCAGCTTGCGGTGGGCAGCGACTATCGCTTTCTTGTCGGCGCCTTCTTCGAGCCCCAGTATGGCCAGCGCCTCAGCAGTACTCATATCACTGCCGCCATCGGTGGGTGGCGTGTAGTCACCGCCCCAGTCAGCGCCGAAGCGCCGCTGCAGGTAGCTTTCCAGCAGCCGCGCGGAATCCAGGTCCTGGCCGCGGCAGTAGGCGAGCAGGGAATCCAGGTCTGACTCGCCCAGGGAATCCAGGCTGCGGCCTTCAAACTCACCAGCCAGTACCTGGCCCCTGAGGTCGCCGGTTTCGTGATCGAGCTCCATCTTGAGAATGGCGGTTTCCACCTGCGAACGGCTGGCACCGCCGGTTCCACCAGATTGGCGCCGGATCTGCTGGAAGATGGGGAACAGCTGCGCCAGCACCGGCAGCAGGCGAATCGCGCCCACCAACAGGCCGGTAATTGCCGCCCCCAGCCAGTGCATGCGCCCGGTAACCACCCCAATGACCACGGTCACAACCAGCAGGCCGATCGCGAGCTTGAGGTAGGCGGGCTTGCGCTGCGCCGGCGGCATGGCCTTGATGCGCTGGTAAATAATCCAGGCGGCCAGGCCGATGGCCAGTATCAGGATGAGGCGGGCCACGGTGGCTCCTACTTGAGTTGGTCCAGCAGCAGTTTAGCGTTCCCGCTATCCCGGCCGCCATGCTCCAGCATGGCGGATTTGCCGGCGGCGGCATAGCGCGCCACGGCGCCGAGCAGTTCGGCGAGCTGGTGGGGGCTGGCGTGGTCGAAGCGTGCCCAGGCGCCGCCGCTCAGGCGCGCGAGCTGTTTGAACACGCGTTCCACCGTGGGATCGGTGCCTTCCTGGAACATGAACAGGGGCAGGCCGGCGATACCCAGCTCGCCGGCACTGGCGGCCAGCCGGTCCGGATTTTCCTCGCAGGCATCGCCGATAAACACGACGGCCTTAACCGGCGTGTCCCGATGCTCGCGCAGGGCGTGATTGAGCAGGCGTTCGATCTGGGTCATGCCGCCTTCACACTGCACCCGGTTCATCTGCTTGAGCAGGGCGTGTTCGTCCACCAGCCAGCGGGTGGCCCGCAGTTCGCCGATGCCGCGGAAGTATGCCAGCTGTACCGCCAGGCCGCCGAGATTCTGGGTGGCCATGAACATCTCGCCCTGCAACTGGCAGGCGCGGTCCCAGGTGGGCTGGCGGCTGGCAGTGGCGTCGATGGCAAACAACAGGCGCGCGCCGCTGGCCGCGCGTTCGGCCAGCGTCTTGGAACGGGTCAGGAACTTGTCGATTTCACCGGCAGAGGACCGGACTTTGGGAGGTTTAGCCAAGCAGGTGTGGTCAGTGCTTCTTCTGGACTGTGTTAGTTCTGTGGCTTCAGCTTGCCGATCTGTTCCAGTTCGGTCAGGTAATGGCGGCGGTGCGCCAGTTCGCGGACCGCGGCCACCAGCTCTTCCGGGGAGGTGTCTTTCTCCTCGGTGCTCACCATCTCCCACAGCTTGCGGCTGGAGAACTCGTGCATATTGAATGTCTGTGCTTCTTGCATTGTTTTACTACCGTCTTTGTTCTTGTTAAGGGCGTACCGGGAAAATGCGACTAGTTGCTAACATTTTCTCTGGCCATGCACGCCAGAAACGTCATTCATGGCTTGAATTTGCCACAGATTTACTTGATGCGCCACTTAAATTAGCGCCGTAAGTCTGTGAAATATATCGATTCTCTTTGACAGTTACATGACAGGGAAGTTCGCTCTCTATGACGCCGGGCGCCCGCTGACGGGGATCAAATCCATGCACCGGTGGTCAAACCAGCGGTCCGGATACCTTACAATGCCGTACCATCCACACTGATTTTGTCTATCCCACGCAGGAGTGCCGCCATGGGCCTTTTCGACATTCGCAAGAAGCACCTGATGCCGTCAGCGCAGGAAGCGCTACCCGGCCGTGATACGGAAATGCCGGTGCCGGCCCAGCACTTCGTCAACGACAATCCGCTCAAGGGTCCGTTCCCCGACGGCTATGAGCAGGCCGTGTTCGGCATGGGTTGCTTCTGGGGTGTGGAGCGCATGTTCTGGCAGCTCGAGGGCGTGTATACCACGGCAGTGGGCTACGCGGCGGGCTACACCCACAACCCCACCTACCAGGAAGTCTGCAGCGGCCAGACCGGCCACAATGAAGTGGTACTGGTGGTCTATGACCCCGCCGTGATCAGCTACGAGCAGCTGCTGAAAACCTTCTGGGAGGGCCACGATCCCACCCAGGGGATGCGCCAGGGCAACGACATGGGTACCCAGTACCGCTCGGGCATCTACACCTTCAGCGACGCCCAGGCGGAAGCCGCGGAGGCATCAAAGGTCGCTTTCCAGCCGATCCTTGCAGACGCCGGCTACGGCGAGATCACCACCGAGATTTTGTCGGCAGGTGAGTTCTACTACGCCGAGGAATACCACCAGCAGTACCTCGCCAAGAACCCCGGCGGCTACTGCGGCCTGGGCGGCACCGGCGTGTCCTGTCCGGTGGGTGTCGCCTCGGCTTGAGGAGTCTGGCCGGTCAGGCCAGTGACTGGTGCAGGGCCTGGCGATAGGCCGCTATGGCTGGGATCAGGCTCAGTATCATGGCGCCAACGATAATCGCCAGCAGATAACCCAGCTGGATGGTGGTGGGCAGTGCAGGCACTATCCGCAGGCCGGTTTCATCTCCCAGGATTTGCCCCGCCACCAGGGTGACCAGCTCCAGGGAGATGGTAGCGACCAGGCAGCTTGCCAGGGTAATCAGTACGGCTTCTGCCTCGATCAGTGCCAGCAGGTAACGCGGCGAGGCGCCCATCGCCCGCATTACCGCGACTTCGTGCTGGCGTTCCCGAATGGACGCCAGCAGCATGGCGGCCAGTCCCAACAGTGAGGCCACCAGCACCAGCACCGAGATCAGCCGCAATGCCTGCTCGGCGGCCCCCATGGTTTCCCACAGCTGGGAGAGAGTAACGCCCGGTAGAATCGCCAGCAGCGGTTCGCGCTTGTAATTGTTGATGGCACGCTGGAAGCCGAATGTAGCGAGCTTCGAGTTGAGCCCCACCAGCACTGCGGTGATGCTCTCGGGCACCAGGTCTTGCTCAGAAAACTGATCGACGCCAGCCGCGGCTGTGGTCAGGTTGACGCCCTGGTTCCAGCCTACGTGCATCGCCTCCAGCCCCTGGAGGCTGATGTGCAGGGTCTTGTCGACCGGCGTACCCGTGGCAGCCAGGATTCCGCTCACCTGGAAGGGCGTGTTCTTGTGCTCGCTGAAGGAGTTCTGCCCGATGCCGTGTACCAGCACCAGTTTATCGCCCAGCCTATAGCCCAGGTTCCTGGCCACGGTGCTGCCCAGCACCACATCGAACATCGACTCGAACTTCTGTCCATCGGCCAGCCGCAGCGGCTGGCTCTGCCCGTAACGGTAGTGCTCAAAGTAGTCCTGGGTGGTGCCGACTACCCGGTAGCCGCGATGCGAATCACCCAGCGACAGGGGAATCGCCCAGGCGACTTCCGGGGCGCCGAGAATGTCCTGGTAGCTCTTCCAGCCGATGTTGTTGGTGGGCGTGCCCAGCCTGAATACCGAGTACAGCAGCAGGTTGATATCACCGGTGCGAGCACCCACCACCAGGTCGGTACCGGCGATGGTGCTGCTGAAGCTGGTGCGGGTCTGCTCGCGGATTTTCTCGATGCCCAGCAGCACAAAGACGCTGACGGTGATTGCCAGGAAGGTTAGCGCCACCGAGCCGCGTCGGCTCCACAGGCTATGAGATGCCAGGTTCAGGAACATCAGGCAGCGACCGCCGCCTGGTTGAGGGATGCCAGATGTTCCACCCGCGAAAAATACTCGGCCAGGCTCGGGTCGTGACTGACCAGTACCACTGCGGTGTCGCTGGCTTCTGCCTGTTCCAGCAGCAGCTTCATGAATAGATCGCGATTGCGTGTGTCGAGGGACGATGTGGGTTCGTCAGCGATTAACAGGGCGGGTCGGTTTACCAGGGCACGGGCGATGGCGACTCGCTGTTGCTGGCCGATGCTGAGTTTCGACGTGGCCCTGTGAAACATCGGCTCTTCGATGTCCAGTGCGCGCAGCAATTCCTCGGCCGCATCGCCGGCGACGCGCCGGGGGCCGAAGTGGGCCGCGAGTCGAATGTTGTCCACGGCGTTCAGGTAGGGAATGAGGTTGAACTGCTGGAACACGACTCCGATCGAATGCGCCCGCCAGCGATCGCGCTGGCCGCCTCGCATCTGGTCCAGGCGTTTGCCGAGAATCTCGATCTCCCCGGCGCTGGGAAGCAGCACGCCCGCCAGCAGGTTGAGCAGGGTGGACTTGCCGGACCCCGACGGGCCCTGCAGGAAGACACGTTCACCCGGCCCAACAGACCAGGCCGGGATATCAAGAATAGGAGCGCCGACATCGGTATAGCGAAAGCGCAGGTTCCTGACGGCGACGACCAGTGGAGACTCCTTGGGGCGTGTGGGTAGGGTGAACTAGTTGTGTTATAAAGTATCAAATTCCTGTGTGCACCCCCAAGCGGAGCCCGTTTTGTTCTACCCATCCCTTAATTGCGCCTTGCCTGCGCATATTGCCCGCGCGCTGATGCTGACGCTTGTCGCCGTGTCCATGACGCCTGCCCTGGCGGCCGATGAAAGCGCCGCCAGCGCCTATAAGGAACTGGAGTGGATCGACCTGCTGCCCCAGGAAGATCTGGACGCGCTCATGAACCCCCCCGAGTACCTCGATGAGATTGTTGACGGGTCAGAGCAGGACACCCTGGCGAGCAATTTGTCGGCGGCGGAGAACGAACTGGCTACCGGTCGCTGGGAGTCGGCGCTGGTATCAACCCGCGTGGTCGACTCGCTGGACGGCGAGGCGATTCGCCTGCCGGGATTCATCGTGCCCCTGGAGTTCGGGGAAGACGAGAAGGTCACCAAGTTTTTCCTGGTGCCGTATTTTGGCGCCTGCCTGCACATGCCGCCGCCGCCCCCAAACCAGATTGTCTATGCCGAGTATGCCCAGGGGCTGGAGCTGTCCAGTATCTATGACCCGTTCTGGCTGGAAGGCAAGCTCGCGACAACGCTGACCGAAAATGAGGTGGCTCGGTCCGCCTACTTCATGGCAGTAGACCAGCTCGAACCGTTCGAGTAGCGGTCTAGCGGGAGATCACGCAGTCGAGCAGGGCATCCTCAAGGCCGCTGAGCGCCTGTTCGTTCCTGCCGATGCATTCCACGCGACTGTCCATGCAGTCGTCCAGTTCGACCTGGGTCAACACATCCCCTGACTTGTTGAAAGCCGCCACGCCGCGGTCGGTAATAAATACTCCCTTGGCGCGGTCAGCGTCTATTCCATTCAGCACGGCGTGCAGCTTCTGCTGGTCGAACACCCAGTCATTGCTGAATATCCAGCCCCGACTGTGGAAGCCCTCGCCCTGGTTGGCCATACACAGGTAGCCCTGGTCAGGGATCTCCGGGTCGGATGTGTCAGCATCGGCGTTATCGGGGGCCGCGGGGGCTGGCGGAAAGCTGTCGATATCCTGCCGGGTCGCGGGCGCCAGCCAGGCCAGTTCCAGCGCGCCCTGTTCCACCGGGTATACGGCCTTGTATTTCAACACCTCGGACGTACCCAGGAAATTCAACAGGGCTGGCAGGTCGTCGGGGCCGTAGAGGTCTGACTTGCTGGCGACGATAACGTCGGAGACCGCCAGCTGCTCGTTGAAGGTGTGGTGGTCGAGCAGGTCGCCGCGGCGAACCTGGCGGGCATCCACCAGGGTCACGGTGGCGCGCAGGTCGATCAGTTCCCGGTAGTGGCGGGCGGCCAGGCTCGCCAGCACCTCCCGCGGGTGCCCCAGCCCGGTCGGCTCGATCAGCAGGCGATGGGGCCTGGCGCGGGCCAGCAGCATATTGAGTGCAATCTGCATGGGCAGGCCGGCAGTGCAACACATGCAGCCACCAGGGACTTCGCGAATAAAAACGCCCTGACTCTCAGTGTTGCTGCCAGCCATCAGGCTGCCGTCGATGCCAACTTCCCCGAATTCGTTAACCAGGATGGCCCAGCGTTCATCGGCAGGCTTCTGCGCGAGCAAATGCTGGATGGCAGTCGTTTTACCAACACCGAGAAAGCCGGTGATGATATTGGTGGGGATGGGTTGCGCCATGGCGTCAGGCGGTGGCCTCTAGCACTCGCAGGCAGATTGCCGGCAGAAGCGCTGGTTCATGATGTGACTGACAGCAATCACCACCGCGCCCACGGTGGTGACGGCCTTCTCACCCAGCTCACCCACCACGTGGTGTCCAAAAAAGGCGGCCCAGATCAACAGCAGCAGGCCGGAGAAACCGAGCGCGATCACACTGACCTGGCGGTGCTTCCAGCACCCCATCAGCAGGGCGAGCACACTGGTCGGCAGAATGGCGACCAGCAGCCAGCGGTGAAAACTCTCGTCGGTTAGCCAGTCGATAGACAGGGTAGGCAGCAGCGCCAGTGCTACCGGAAGTGCCAGGCAGTGCAGCAGACAGCCTACGGACAGGCCGATAGCGACGATGTCGGCTCTGGTTTGGACCTGTTGCGAGGGCGCTTCCACTTTCACGTTGGTTTCCCGGTTGCTTGCTGGATGGATTTGGGCTGAGTTGGTCAGGCGGCTTTCGAAGCGCAGTCGCCGCACAGGCAGTGCAGTTCGAGCTGTGGACTCATCAGGGTATAGCCTGCCTGCTGTACGTTGGTCGTCAGCTGTTGTAACAGTTCGCTCTCAATGCGAATTTCGTCGACGCGGTTGCAGGCGTTGCAGATCAGGAACTGCGGTACCACATGGCCATGCTCGCAGACTTCACAGGTGATGTGTGAGCAGGCGACATACTTGTTCGCCAGCTGCAGCTTGTGAACCAGGTTTTCTGACACCAGGAAGTCCAGAATCCGGTACATGGTGGTGGGCTGCATATGGTCGCCGAAAGTCGCTTTTACGCTTTCGATCAGGTCGTAGGCCGAGTGGGCCTTCTGAGATTCCAGCAGGCAGGTCAGTACGTGCTTGCGCTTGGTAGTAAGGCGCGTGCCGTGGGCGTCACAGCTCGCTTCCGCTTTCTCGAGTGTCTGGGCAATGTTCTGCATCTCGGACTACCTCAGTCTCAGTGTCTGGTCGCCCTGGCCAAGCGTGCTCGCACCTTGCTTGCCGGCGACAATCCACTGGGTATCCAGTTTCTCTATACCAGGGAACAGCTTTAGCAGTGGCAGCTGCACAGCGTCAGCGCCCGAACCGTCACACTGGAATCGATAGGTGGCAACGATATCGCTGTGCTCTTCATCGTGGTGCTCGTCGCCATCATGGTGATCATCTTCGTGATGGTCTTCACCATGATGCTCGTCGTCATGATGCGCATCTCCATGATGGTCTTCACCATGGTGCTCGTCGTCATGATGTTTGTCTTCATGGTGGTCTTCATCATGGTGCTTGTCGTCATGATGCTCGCCTTCATGATGGTCATCATCATGCCCCGGCAGCCCGGTAAGCTTAACGCCGCGATCAGCCAGCCGGCAGTCGATGCCCTCGAAGCGGAACAGCTGTGCAGGTTGCTCCAGTTTCTCGCGGGCGGCCGTGGCAGCGGCCTGCTTTTCCGCGTTATTGGCCGGCCCTTCAAAGCCGAGCAGGTTTACAGCAGGTGAGGACAGCTGCACTTCCAGCGTGGAATTATCCAGCACGACCTGCAGTGTGGCGGTACCGTGCACATGGCTGCCGTGATGGTCTTCACTGTCTTCGCCCAGTCCGTTCGCCAGGACGGCCGGGGCTGGGGCGAGGAGCAAACTGAATGCGAACAGGGCGGTGTTGGCTGATTTCATAGAGTCGTTCAGGTTGAGCCGCGGGGCTCATTGGAGCCACAGGCGCAGCATATGAGTACGATGCAGAATGATACACTGTATCATTTCTATGGGCTACAGCAGATGACGTTGCGCCAGGTGACTCTTGCGTCGCAGTTTATCACGCTGTCAAGGCACAGCCGGTAAAAAACACCCCCTGGTTTAGCCAGCCGTAACTCGTGACTTGCGTGCCTTTCCTGCTCCTGTCTATGCTCAGGAGCAGGGATAAAGCACCACAGCACCATAACGATAAATAATAAGGGGTTGTCCGATGTATCACCCGAAGCCCATGAAGCGTGCGCTGGCCTTGGCGTTCGCCTGTACCACCTTGCCCAGCGTGCCCAACCTTGCCCATGCCCAGCAGGAGCTGCGGGTGTTGGAAGAAGTGTTCGTCACCGCCAGGCGGCGTCAGGAGCTCCTGCAGGAGACACCGGTGGCGGTAACCGCGCTGGGTGCCGGCGCCCTGCGCGATGCGGGCATTCGCAACCTCAGGCAGCTCAACGAGATTGCCCCCAATATCGACGTACACGCCGCCAATGGCACTGCGCCACTGGCCAACATCTACATTCGCGGCGTGGGCCAGCGCAACACCGAGGTGAACATCGATTCCGGTGTGGGGATCTACATCGACGAAGTGTATATCGGCCGCCCCGATGGCGCATTGCTGGACCTGGTAGACATCGCCTCGGTACAAGTGCTGCGCGGGCCCCAGGGGACACTGTTCGGCAAAAACACCACTGGCGGCGCCCTGGTATTCACCACCAATCGCCCGGTGGAGAAGCTGGAAGGCATGGTGGAAACCCGGGTGGGCAACTATGACCGCCTCGACC
>JASJBK010000034.1 GCA_030066555.1 Halieaceae bacterium | reverse complement strand
ACTCGATGATCTTGGCGACGACGCCGGCGCCTACCGTACGACCGCCTTCGCGGATCGCAAAACGCAGGCCTTCTTCCATCGCAATCGGTGCGATCAGCGTCGCTACCATGTTGATGTTGTCGCCCGGCATCACCATCTCAACACCTTCCGGCAGCTCAACAGCACCCGTAACGTCCGTAGTGCGGAAGTAGAACTGCGGACGGTAGCCCTTGAAGAACGGCGTGTGACGACCACCCTCTTCCTTCGACAGAATGTAAACCTCTGCCTCGAACTTGGTGTGCGGCGTCACGGAACCCGGCTTCGCCAGAACCTGGCCACGCTCAACTTCCTCACGCTTGGTACCACGCAGCAGAACGCCCACGTTCTCACCAGCACGGCCTTCGTCCAGCATCTTGCGGAACATCTCAACACCCGTACAGGTCGTCGTCTGGGTTTCCTTGATACCGATAATCTCGATCTCTTCACCCACCTTGATGATGCCGCGCTCGACACGACCGGTGACCACCGTACCGCGACCGGAGATAGAGAACACGTCTTCCACCGGCATCAGGAACGGCTGGTCAATCGCACGCTCCGGCTCAGGGATGTACGAGTCCAGGGTCTCTACCAGCGTCTTCACAGCCGTGGTACCCAGCTCGTTGTCATCCTTGCCTTCCAGCGCCATCAGCGCAGAACCGCAGATGATCGGGGTGTCATCACCCGGGAACTCGTAGGTGTCCAGCAGCTCACGCAGCTCCATCTCCACCAGTTCCTTCATCTCTTCGTATTCCTCAGAGTCCGCACCGCCGCAGTCTTCTGCCAGCAGGTCGGCCTTGTTCAGGAATACCACGATGTACGGTACGCCGACCTGGCGAGACAGCAGGATGTGCTCGCGGGTCTGCGGCATCGGGCCGTCAGTCGCACCACATACCAGGATCGCGCCGTCCATCTGCGCCGCACCGGTGATCATGTTCTTCACGTAGTCAGCGTGTCCCGGGCAGTCTACGTGTGCGTAGTGGCGAGAGTCTGACTCGTACTCAACGTGAGACGTCGCAATGGTGATGCCACGCTCTTTCTCTTCCGGTGCATTGTCGATACCGTCGAAGGCAACCGATTCACCACCCCAGACCTCCGCGCAGACGCGCGTCAGTGCCGCCGTCAGCGTGGTCTTGCCGTGGTCAACGTGACCGATGGTGCCCACATTGACGTGGGGCTTATTGCGTTCAAATTGCTCTTTAGACATTGTAAAAGCCTCTGAATGTTAGGCAGCTAGTCAGCTGTTCTTGGAAATAATTTCTTCAGCGATGTTGTTCGGCGCTTCCGCGTACTTCAGGAACTCCATCGTGTAGGTCGCACGACCCTGGGTGGCGCTACGCAGGTCGGTGGCGTAACCGAACATCTCAGCCAGCGGTACCTCAGCGGTAACCACCTTGCCAGACGGGTTCTCGTCCATTCCACCGATCATGCCGCGACGACGGTTAAGGTCGCCCACCACGTCACCCATGTTCTCTTCGGGCGTTACCACTTCTACCGACATGATCGGCTCGAGCAGTACCGCGCCGCCCTGCTTGGCCAGTTCCTTGGTCGCCAGCGAGCCGGCGATTTTGAACGCCATCTCGTTGGAGTCCACATCGTGGTAGGAACCGTCGTACAGGGTCGCCTTCAGGCCCAGCAGCGGGTAGCCGGCCAGAACGCCGTTCTGCATCTGCTCTTCGATACCCTTCTGGACTGCCGGGATGTATTCCTTGGGCACCACACCGCCAACGATCTCGTTGACGAACTCCAGGCCCTCGGCAGACTCGTCTTCGCCCGGCTCGAACTTGACCCAGACGTGGCCGTACTGGCCGCGACCACCGGACTGGCGAACAAACTTGCCTTCGATGTCCGAGGTGTTGCGAATCGCTTCGCGGTAGGCCACCTGCGGCTTGCCGATGTTGGCCTCGACGTTGAACTCGCGCTTCATGCGATCAACGAGAATGTCCAGGTGCAGTTCACCCATACCGGAGATGATGGTCTGGCCGGTTTCCTCGTCGGTCTTGACGCGGAACGAAGGGTCTTCCTGGGCGAGCTTGCCCAGCGCGATACCCATCTTTTCCTGGTCCGCCTTCGACTTCGGCTCTACCGCTACCGAGATCACCGGCTCCGGGAACTCCATGCGCTCGAGCACAATCGGCTTGTCAATATCGCAGAGGGTGTCACCGGTGGTGACATCCTTCAGGCCCACGGCCGCAGCGATGTCGCCCGCCAGTACTTCCTTGATTTCCTCGCGGCTGTTGGAGTGCATTTGCACCATACGGCCGACGCGCTCTTTCTTCATCTTCACGGAGTTGTAGACCGCGGTGCCGCCCTCCAGGGTACCGGAGTAAACGCGGAAGAAAGTCAGCGTGCCCACGAAGGGGTCGGTCGCGATCTTGAATGCCAGCGCGGAGAAAGGCGCGTTGTCGTCGGCCTGACGCTGCTCAACGGTTTCGCCGTCGTCCAGCGTACCTTCGATCGCCTTCACTTCCGTTGGGGCCGGCATGTACTCGATGACCGCGTCCAGCACAGCCTGCACGCCCTTGTTCTTGAACGCAGAACCGCCCAGAACCGGAACGATCTCATTCGCAAGAGTGCGCAGTCGGATGCCTTCCTTGATCTCTTCGACAGTCAGCTCGCCTTCTTCGAGGTATTTCTCCATGAGTTCATCAGTGGCTTCCGCCGCTGCTTCCATCATGAACTCGCGCATCTCGGCGACTTCGTCTTCCATCTCCGCCGGAACGTCGGCGTACTCAAAGGTCATACCCTGGTCATCTTCGTTCCAGAGAATCGCCTTGTTGACCACCAGGTCAACGACACCCTTGAACTCGTCTTCAGCGCCGATGGTCATCTGCAGCGGCACAGCATTCGCGCCCAGGCGCTCCTTGAGCTGGTCGACAACCATCTTGAAGTCGGCACCGGCACGATCCATCTTGTTGACGAACACCATGCGGGGTACTTCGTACTTGTTGGCCTGGCGCCAGACCGTCTCGGTCTGGGGCTGGACACCGGAGGAACCGCACAGGACCACGATGGCACCGTCGAGCACCCGCAGGGAACGTTCTACTTCAATGGTGAAGTCCACGTGCCCGGGAGTGTCGATGATGTTGATGCGGTGCTGGTCGAACTGCTGCTGCATGCCCTGCCAGAAGCAGGTGGTTGCCGCAGACGTAATGGTAATACCGCGCTCCTGTTCCTGTTCCATCCAGTCCATGGTCGCGGCGCCATCGTGCACCTCGCCAATCTTGTGGGACAGGCCCGTGTAGAACAGAACGCGCTCGGTGGTCGTGGTCTTGCCAGCGTCCACGTGTGCGCAGATACCGATATTGCGATATCGGTCGATCGGAGTTTTACGTGCCACGTTAAAAATCCTGTCGTAAAAGGTTGTAGGAAAGGTTCCTTAGAACCGGTAGTGAGAGAACGCCTTGTTGGCTTCCGCCATGCGGTGTACGTCTTCACGCTTGCGAACGGCGTTACCCTTGCCCTGTGAGGCGTCGATAATCTCGCCGGCCAGGCGCTGGGTCATTGACTTCTCACCACGGGAGCGGGCGTATTCCACCAGCCAGCGCATGGACAGGGCCATACGGCGTGACGGGCGTACTTCAACCGGCACCTGGTAGGTCGCGCCACCAACACGGCGGGACTTTACTTCCACCATCGGGGCAATGTTCTCGAGGGCCTCGTCGAATGCTTCGAGGGGGTCCTTGGAGAGGCGATCTTCGACAATGTCCAGGGCGCCATAAACAATGCGCTCAGCCACGGACTTCTTGCCGCTGATCATTACGTGGTTCATGAACTTCGCCAGGGTAACGTTGCCGTACTTGGGATCCGGCAGTACTTCGCGCTTGGCGACTACGCGTCTTCTAGGCATTTTGCCTTCCTCTTCTCTTCAGGTTACCCGGACACTGACCTGCCACTGTTGCGAGAACGCATTGCGGGGGTGCAGGGATCCGGCCTTACTTGGGGCTATGCCCCATTCATTGTCTGCTAAAAAGCTGTTGCCCTTCCCGTTATAAAAAACGAGAGGGGCAGCGTCCACTTACTTGGGACGCTTGGCACCGTACTTGGAGCGACCTTGCTTACGGTCAGAAACTCCAGAGGTGTCGAGGCTGCCACGCACGGTGTGGTAACGCACACCGGGCAGGTCCTTTACACGACCGCCGCGAATCAGCACCACGCTGTGCTCCTGCAGGTTGTGGCCTTCACCACCGATGTACGAGGACACCTCGTAACCGTTGGTCAGGCGCACACGGCAGACCTTGCGCAGTGCGGAGTTCGGCTTCTTCGGCGTCGTGGTGTAGACGCGGGTGCACACACCGCGACGCTGCGGACAGCTCTGCAGTGCGGGCACGTCGCTTTTAGCAACCTTGCGCTTTCTAGGCTTACGAACCAACTGGTTGATCGTTGCCATTAAAAAGAAACTCCGTTAGTAAAATTCGGGACGCGAGACGTCCCCCCTATTCAAGGGAGGCGGCATTCTATAGATGAGTCCCGGTAGAGTCAATGCCTGTCAGGCCCCGAATTTCGGGCCCTGACAGGGGGTTGGGATGAACTGCGGCGCGCTCAGCGCACGATATGCCACTGCGTCTGGCGGCCGGCCAGGTAGATCACCCGTTCGCCGTCGAACAGGGCGTCCTGTTCGAGCTTGATTTGCACGAACTGGCCATCCCATTCGGAGACCTGGGCCTTGATATTGCCCTCGATGGCGTAGACCGTATTGGGGTACAGGGGCCAGTCACCGCGAATCGGGGTATCACCCTGGTTGTCCCACATGCCGATGGTGGGGCCGGGCGCATGGCCAAAAACGCCCAGTGGGTGGGTATAGGTGCTGGCGATCAGGCCTCGGCGCTTGGCGGCCTTAAGGCTACGCGCCAGGATATCGTTGCCAGTGCGGCCGGTCTTGAAGGCATCGGTGAGGCCGTCCTGCCACTGGTTGCCCTTCGCAAGCGCCGTCACCAGCCCTTTCGGCACCCCTTCTTCTCCCAGCCGCGGAACGTACGCCATTTCCTGGGTGTCGGTGCACATCTTCAGGTAGCAGATACCCACATCGGTGTGCAGCACATCGCCGGGCATCACCACCCCCTGGCCACCGCAGAAGGGTGAGTCCTCATCGCAGTCGTCTCCCCGCCGCTGCAGATTGACGTCCGGGTGAAACCAGATTGGCAGCTGCAGTTCCAGGAACCGTTCGTGGATATACCAGGCGATATCTTCGGTGGTAGTGGCGCCGGGCGTAATCACCCGGGTGGAAAACGCCTCGCTGATCACCTCGCGAGCCAGGCCCACGATGTGTGGATACAGGGCCAGCTCACCCTCAGTGCGGGTTTCCAGCCAGCGCACCACCAGTTCCTCCGCCGGCGACACTCGCTCGTGCAGGTTCTCGGGAAGCGCCGCCATCAATCGCTCATAGAGCCCGTGGGTCAGGCCGTCCGCTACCGGCCAGTCCGTGGACACATTGATACCGATACGCTGGGGGTTCTTCTCGGCCACCAGTTCGCCGAGGGCAGTCCACTGCTCGTCGAGGTTGCCGCCTGACCAACCGGTTTCGTAGGGCCCGCCCAGCGGGTAGCGATTGATCGACAGCTTTTCGAAGCCATCCGGGCCACGGAAGAACATCAGCATGGTGGTGCGGCGAGCCGCGAAACTTGGCTGCGGCACCAGTGAAAAGTAGGCCGGGTCTTCGGCATATTCACGGGCAATCACCAGCCACATATCGAGGTTGGCTTCATCCATGAGAGCTGGCAACAAATTGTCCAGCCGGTACTCCAGGATGCGGTTTTCTACCGCCGGGCGCTCACTCCAGGGCAGTACAGCATGCGTATTATCGACCACCCTGCCCTGCTCGAACTCGGCGGCAACAGCGACGGGAGACATCCCGGTGATTAGCATGGCGGCGGCCAGAATAGCCTGGAATACCTTATTCATACGTCTTTCCTTATTTGTAAATCCGGGACCGCCTGGCACCTAAAGCGCCTTGGGGTCGATGCCGCCGAGTTTGCAAACGATCGCCCACTCTGCGGCCGTCACCGGTTGCACCGACAACCTGGCGTTGTTTACCAGCACCATGTCCGCAAGCCGCGGCTCGAGCTTGCAGACGTCCAGCGTGACCGGGGTCGACAGGCCAGCCAGCGCCTTGATATCCACGCATTCCCAGCGCGGGTCGTCTGTAGTGCTGTCCGGGTGCGCGGTGGCAATCACTTCGACTACACCGACAATCGCCTTCTCTTTCTGCGAATGGTAGAAGAAGCCACGGTCGCCTACTGCCATAGCGCGCATGAAGTTCCGGGCCTGGTAGTTTCTCACCCCGTCCCATTCTTCGCCCTGTTCGCCGCGGTCCAGCTGCTGCTGCCAGCTCCAGGTGGAAGGCTCGGATTTGAACAACCAGTACTGCATGGCAATGTCCTGTGCGTGCGGGCGCAACGGTCGCAGGCTATAGAGCAGCCCGCCGGTGGTCAAGCCACCCGGGTGCTTGCCACCTCCTGCAGAGGCCAATTACGATTGCCCGTCTATCTCCTTGAGACCATACCTATGAAACCCGTTGTCTTCGTGGCGAGCATGGCCCGCTCAGGCTCTATGTGGACCTATAACGTCAGCAGGGAGCTCCTCGCAGCCAGCGGGATGACGGTACTGCCGGAGAAAATCCCGCAGGACGCCAACACGATCCTGGAGCAACTCAGCGATCCGGACCCTGGGCCCGGGGCGATCTATTGCTTCAAGACTCACAAACACATCGCCCCGATACAGCCTTTCATGCGCATCATCTCGCCCTACAGAGATATCCGCGATGCCATAGTGTCCCTTATGAAATTCATGAAGTGCAGTTTTGAACAAGCCCTGGCACACGCCCAGGGTCAAATGGACACTGCGGACTACTACATGGCGCAAGATCCGGCGCTGGTCTTGCCGCTCAAATACGAGGTCATCATCAACGAACCGGCCGATACCATAGCCCGGATCAACAGCTTTCTGGACTTGAACGTTGATGCTCAAACCCAGGCTGCCATCGCGGCAAAGTTCTCCATGTCCGAAGTCAAATCCAGACTCAACGAACTGCAGCAGCTATCGACAGACCAGGGGGATCAGCTGGATTCAGGCGCTCATGCGGCCGACTACGAAACCATCAGCAATGTCGACGGCAGCCGGAGAATTTTCGACCGCAATAGCGGGTTCCAGTCCAACCACATTACCACTGGCCAGGATGGAAGCTGGCGCAGTGAGCTTTCAGAGCAACAGCAGGATGTCATGATGAAGGCAGTGGCAACCTGGTTGGAGAAGCATGAGTTTCCTCTCTAGGCGGTAAAACCGTGGCTCGTTACGAGTTTGTGACTGACGACAACGGTATCTCGCTGTTCCGAAAGCACGACATGGGCGCGCCGAATGGCTGTTTCCGGGCTGAGGCCGAGTGCCTGACGGCGCTCGCCGCTACCGGCACAGTGCGCACACCCTCCGTCATCAATGTGAGTGACCGTGAGCTACTGACCGAGCGTATCGAATGCGGACAGGCCACAAGCGAGGGCTGGCGGCAACTGGGGGCGGAAATGGGAGCGCTGCACGCCATCCCGCAGCCCTGCTTCGGGTTCTCAACCGACAACTTCTGCGGCGCCACACCCCAGCCCAATCCCCAACTTGATGACGGCTACGCCTTTTTCGCCGAGCATCGTCTCGGTTACCAGGGGCGGTTGGCGCTCGATGCCGGGCTGCTGGACACCGAACACCTGGAAGGCCTTGCAAGGCTCGGCAGGCGCCTGCCTGAGCTGGTACCCGAGCAGGGGCCCGCACTGCTGCACGGCGACCTCTGGAATGGCAATGTGCTGTTTGATAGCGCTGGCCGGCCGGTAGTGATCGACCCGGCCTGTTACTGGGGTTGGCCGGAGGCAGATATCGCCATGTGCGCCCTGTTCGGTGGGTTTCCCGAGACATTTTTCCAGGCCTGGGAGGAAAGCTGGGGCCCGGAACCCGGCTGGCGCGACCGCCTGCCGCTCTACCAGCTATACCACATGCTCAACCACCTGAACCTGTTTGGCGGCGGCTACCGCGCCCAGGCGTTGGCGATACTTTCCCGCTTTAGTTAGATCGAAGGCAGGCTAACGTCCGTACCAGCTGCCAGAGCGGGGCCGACGGGCAGAGGACAGTACTTGGAAACTACGCAACAGCTGATCATCGGCGGTGGCCTGGCGGGACTGCACACCGCACTCAGGCTTGAGGAAGCAGGGAAGCCGTACCTGCTACTGGAAGGCCGGCCCCGGCTGGGCGGGCGGATAGCGACCGCCGACGCCGACCTCACCCTGGACATGGGGCCCACCTGGTTCTGGCCTCATCAGCAGCGGATGCAGGCATTGCTCGCCGAGCTGGGCCTGTCCTGGTTCGAGCAATACACCCGGGGTGATGTGTTGTACGAAACTGCTCCGGGCCAGGCGCCCACGCGGCACCCCGGCGCCGGGCAGGCCACCTCGTTTCGGCTAACGGGTGGCCTTACCAGCCTGGTGCAGGCGCTGCACGGCGGGCTACCCCGGAAGGCACTGCGCCTGGATCACGAGGTCACACTGATCGAACGCGGCGACGACCAGTGGCGGGTTCGAGCTATCCATGACGGACAGGACACCCACTTTACAGCGCAGCATCTGATCGCCGCGCTCCCCCCGCGGCAGCTGCTGAAGGCCATGGGCAGGGCCAGCTGGGCGTCTGACGCACTGCGCAATGAGTTGGCGGCGCAGCAGACCTGGATGTCAGCCCAGGCGAAGTTTGTCGCGGTATATGAGCGGGCATTCTGGCGCGAAGCGGGACTCGCCGGCGACGCATTCAGTCGCGTAGGGCCGATGGTGGAGATACACGACGCCAGCGATGAATCCGCCAGCAAACCCGCACTGTTCGGCTTTATAGGTGTGCCGGCGAATACACGTCGCTCGATCAAGGCCGGAGAGCTGGAAGCCGCCTGCATTGCCCAGCTCGCTCGCCTGTTTGGCGATCAGGCGCGACAGCCACAGCTGGCCGCACTCACTGACTGGGCCGCCGAACCACTGACCGCAACGTCGCGGGACCTCGAGGAAATGTCTGCCCACGCGCACTTTAGCGCGGACCCGCTGCAGCAGGAGCTAGCTCAATTGGGCCTATACCTGGCGGGCAGCGAATTCGCCGTCGGTGAGCCAGGCTACCTTGAAGGTGCCCTGGAAGCCTCCGCGCAGGTTCTGGAATCCCTTTTCGCTAACGCCGCGTGACAGCCTCCTGAAAAAGTGGGAAAAGAACTTTTTCTGACAGGGCTCAGAGGATCTCGCGCTCTGCTTCAGTGATCATTTCCCTGTGCACGGACTGGTAGTGACGTCCGGAAATTTTTGCAGTGGCGACAATCTTGTCGAACAGCGCCCGGGCCGCCGCGGCCTGGCCACGGGACTTAAGGAGCTTCGCCAGGTAGTAGGTGGCCTCCGGGCCAGGGAAGTATCCGTCCAGGGTTTCGTATTCGTGCAGGGCGGCGTCTTCATCGCCCGACAATTCGCAGGCCCGCGCGTACAGCAAATGCGCATCGGCGTTCTTGAAGTCCGGGTTGTGCTCAATCAACCGGTCGAGGGTAGCGCGGGCGCCGGCGTAATCACCCATCCGGAACTCAGCGTTGGCCAGGCCCTGCAGTAGCTGGTGGTCGTTCTCGTGAGGGCCGCGCAGGCTCTGTCGGTAGATCTCTGCCGCCTCGCTGTCGAGGCCCTGCTCCGAGAGTTCCTCGGCCAGCCGAATGGCGTTGTCGGCCGTGCTGGCAGTTTCAAAATCCTGCAACGCATCGTCCATGCGTTTACCGGGCTGGATCACCGACTCCATCTTTCGCGCCATGCGCCGGGTCGAGCGGCTGTTTCGAAGGTCCGGGAGTACTTCCAGGAAGAAGTAGGCCAGGGAACCTGCGAAGGGCAGCATTAACACGATCCAGATCCACTTGGTATCACGGCCGGTGCGCACCACGTGGATGACGAAGATCACCTGGAGTAAGACGGACACAATAAATAGCGGCATAACGCACAGGCTCCCTGCTCATATCTTTCCGCGCAATATTTCTGCAATCCCCTGCAGTGCGCTCCTTGCACTACCCGATTTTTTATACCCGGGAGCCGGCTGCTGTCCAGCTCTCGGGTCCCATTCCAAAAAAAAAGGGCCCACCCTCGCGGGTGAGCCCTTCTCATTCTGTACCCGGCGAACCGGGCGTGCAGGCTTAGGAGTCGGCCTGCAGCGCCTCGGTGAGAGCCGCTTCGATTTCCTGCATGCTGACACTGCCTTCCGGTGATTCCACGTCGCGCTGCTTGCGACGCTCCTCGTGGTAGGCAAGGCCGGTACCGGCGGGAATCAGGCGACCCACCACCACGTTCTCCTTGAGACCGCGGAGGTTGTCGCGCTTCCCGGTCACCGCAGCTTCGGTCAGTACGCGGGTGGTCTCCTGGAAGGAGGCCGCGGAGATGAAGCTCTCGGTAGCCAGTGAGGCCTTGGTGATACCCAGCAGTTCGCGCTCGCCCTGGGCAGGCACCAGGTCCTCGGCCTGCAGGCGCTCGTTCTCCTCGAGGAAGGTGGTGTATTCCACCTGCTCGCCCTTGATCAGGGTGGAGTCGCCGGAGCCCGTGATGGTCACCTTGCGCAGCATCTGGCGAACGATCACCTCGATGTGCTTGTCGTTGATCTTCACACCCTGCAGGCGGTACACGTCCTGGATCTCGTTGACGATGTACTTGGCCAGCTCCTCGATGCCCTTAAGGCGCAGGATATCGTGGGGGCTGGGCGGGCCTTCGGAGACAACTTCGCCCTTCTCGACGGTTTCGCCCTCGAACACCGACAGGTTGCGCCACTTCGGAATCAGCGACTCGTAGTGAGTGCTGCCATCCGGCAGTGCCGAGCCGTCGGTTGGGGTAATGACCAGGCGACGCTTGCCCTTGGTTTCCTTGCCGAAGCTGACGGTACCGGAGATTTCCGCGAGGATCGCGGGCTCCTTCGGCTTGCGGGCTTCAAACAGGTCGGCAACCCGCGGCAGACCACCGGTGATGTCACGAGTCTTGGAGCCTTCCTGCGGGATACGGGCGACGAATTCACCGACACCGATCTCGGCACCATCCTCCAGCGAGACGATAGCGCCCGCCGGCAGGAAGTAGTGCGCCGGTACGTTGGTACCCGCCAGCGTCAGTTCCTTGCCCTTCTTGTCGACCAGGGTAATGGCGGGACGGATGTCCTTGCCAGCCGCCGGACGCTCACCAGACTCCATCACGGAGATGCTGGACAGGCCGGTCAGCTCGTCGGTCTGGCGCTTGACGGTAATGCCTTCTTCCATACCGGAGAACTTCACCGTACCCGCCACCTCGGTGATGATCGGGTGGGTGTGCGGGTCCCAGGTGGCGACGATGTCGCCGGCAGCCACTTCAGCACTGTCGGCCACGGTAATGGTGGCACCGTAGGGCAGCTTATAACGCTCGCGCTCACGACCGCGCTCGTCGGACACCGTCAGCTCACCGGAGCGGCTTACCGCTACCAGGTTACCGTCGGCGCGCTCGACAAACTTCAGGTTGTGCAGCTTCACGGTACCGCCGCCCTTGACCTGGATGCTGTCCGCCGCGGTGGCACGAGACGCCGCACCACCGATGTGGAAGGTCCGCATGGTCAGCTGGGTACCGGGCTCACCGATAGACTGTGCTGCCACAACACCGATGGCTTCACCCATGTTGACGCGGTGGCCACGGGCCAGGTCACGGCCGTAACACATGGAGCAGATGCCATAGCGGGTTTCACAGGTAATCGGTGAGCGGACTTCCACTTCGTCGATACCCATTTCTTCCAGGCGCTCTACCCAGCGCTCGTCCAGCATGGTGCCGGCGGTCACTGCGATTTCGTCTTCGGTACCCGGACGGATCACGTCGCGGGCCACAATACGACCCAGTACGCGGTCACCCAGTGACTCGATGATGTCGCCGCCTTCGATAACCGGGGTCATCAGCAGGCCGCGGTCGGCACCACAGTCTTCTTCGGTGACAACCAGGTCCTGGGCCACGTCGACCAGGCGACGGGTCAGGTAACCGGAGTTCGCGGTCTTCAGTGCGGTATCCGCCAGACCCTTACGAGCACCGTGGGTGGAGATGAAGTACTGCAGTACGTTCAGGCCTTCACGGAAGTTCGCGGTAATCGGCGTTTCGATGATGGAGCCGTCCGGCTTGGCCATCAGGCCGCGCATACCGGCCAGCTGGCGAATCTGCGCGGGCGAACCACGCGCGCCGGAGTCGGCATACACATAGACGGAGTTGAAGGAATCCTGCTCTTCTTCATCGCCTTCGCGGTTGACCACGGTCTCCTTGCTCAGGCCTTCCATCATGCTCTTGGACACGAGGTCGTTGGCGCGGGACCAGATATCGATGACCTTGTTGTACTTCTCGCCCTGGGTTACCAGGCCGGAGGCGTACTGGTCTTCGATTTCCTTCACCTCGGCTTCGGCGTGATCGATGATCTTGGCCTTCTGCTCCGGGATCTCGAAATCGTTGACGCCAATCGAGGAGCCGGACTTGGTGGAGTACTCGTAGCCCATGTACATGAGCTGGTCGGCGAAGATGACCGTCGCCTTCAGGCCCACCACGCGGTAGCAGCGGTTGATCACGCGAGAGATCGCCTTCTTGTTCATCGGCTGGTTGATCAGCTCGTACTCGAGGCCCTTGGGCACGATTTCCCACAGCAGGGACCGACCGACGGTGGTCTCCTCGATGGTGGTCTTCTCTATGAAATCACCCTCTTCGGTCTGCACCCGCTGGTGTACACGCACCTTGATGCGCGCCTGCAGGTGTACCTGCCCGGCGTTGTAGGCGCGGTGCACCTCGTGGGTGTCGGCAAATACCATGCCCTCGCCCTGCGCGTTGATGCGATCGCGAGTCATGTAGTACAGGCCCAGAACCACGTCCTGCGACGGTACGATGATCGGCTCACCATTGGCGGGCGAGAGGATGTTGTTGGTGGACATCATCAGTGCGCGCGCTTCCAGCTGGGCTTCCAGGGTCAGCGGTACGTGTACCGCCATCTGGTCGCCGTCGAAGTCAGCGTTGTAGGCCGCACACACCAGCGGGTGCAGCTGAATCGCCTTACCCTCAATCAGTACCGGCTCAAAGGCCTGGATACCGAGGCGGTGCAGGGTCGGCGCACGGTTCAGCAGTACCGGGTGCTCGCGGATGACCTCGGCGAGGATGTCCCACACTTCCGGCGGCTCGCGCTCGACCATTTTCTTGGCCGCCTTGATGGTGGTGGCCAGGCCGCGCAGTTCCAGCTTGCCGAAAATGAAGGGCTTGAACAGCTCCAGGGCCATCTTCTTGGGCAGGCCGCACT
>JASJBK010000039.1 GCA_030066555.1 Halieaceae bacterium | reverse complement strand
GCACTGCTGATTGAACCCAGGGAAACCGATCTCGGCGAATTCACGGTGCGCCGGTCACTGCCGTCCCGCAAGCGCCGCAAGGTGGGCCCCTTCGTGTTTTTCGATCACATGGGCCCGGCGGAGTTTCCGCCGGGTAAAGGTATCTCGGTGCGGCCCCACCCGCACATCGGCATCGCCACCATTACCTACCTGTTCGAAGGCGAGATCATGCACCGGGACAGCCTGGGCGTGGTGCAGCCGATCCAGGCCGGGGCCGTCAACCTGATGACAGCCGGCCGCGGTATCGTGCATTCCGAGCGAGCCGGTGACGACCTCGAGCAGGTAAGTTACCTGCACGGGATCCAGTCCTGGATTGCCCTGCCGGAGCATGACCAGGAGCGCGCCCCGGACTTCACCCATTACCCCGCGGCGGAGCTGCCGCAGTTCAGCCGGCCCGGCGCACAGCTGACCCTGATCATGGGCTCGGCCTTTGGTCACGAGTCACCGGTGACCGCCTACTCGCGGACCCTGTACATGGAGTGCCGCCTGGAGGCGGGCGCCGAGCTGACATTGCCCGACGATCAGCAGGAACTGGCCCTGTATGTGGTGGAGGGCGAGGTCAGTATCGACGGCGAGACCCACGCCGCAGGCGTCATGGCCGTCGCCTGCCCTGGCAAGCAGGTAATGGTTACCGCCTCGGAGGAGAGCCGGGTGATGGTGATTGGTGGTGACAGTCTGGGCGAGCGCCATATCTTCTGGAACTTTGTACACAGTGACCCGGCGCGCATCGAGCAGGCCAAGCTCGACTGGAAGGAAGGCCGCTTCGACATGGTGGCCGGTGACGACGAATTTATCCCACTACCCGAGTAAGGAAGCCAAGCGCTTCCCGCATTAAGGAGCAATTTATGAGCAAGGGTATCGCTCCCGTGGAGCATCCCATTCACGCGCTGCTGGCGGAACGCCACAGCCCCTATGCCTTCGACCCCAACCGCGAGGTCAGCGAGGCGGATTTGAAATCCCTGTTCGAGGCGGCGCGCTGGGCCATGTCGTCCTATAACGCCCAACCCTGGCGCTACATCGTCGGCGTCAAGGGTCGCAGCCAGGCTACCTGGGACAGGCTCTACCAGGTGCTGGTGGAGGGCAACCAGCCCTGGGCGGTGAATGCCCCGGTGCTGGCGCTGGGTATCATCGAGAAGAACTTCGAGCACAACGGCAAGCCCAACAAGGCGGCGGCCCACGACCTCGGTGCGGCCTCTGCGTTGCTGACTGTCGAGGCCACGGCGCGCGGCCTGGTGGTGCACCAGATGATCGGCATCGAGCCCGAGGCGGCCCATGCCGAGTTCGGCCTTAACGAGGCTCAGGAAGCGCTGACGGGCCTCGCCATAGGCTACGAGGGCAGTGCCGAGGTCATCCCCGAGCAGTATGCCGAGCGCGACCTCGGCGAGCGCCAGCGCAAGTCGCTGGCAGACATCATCCTCGACGGGGGGCTGTGATAGGCTCCGGGCTCCACGTCCGAAGAGCTGAAGCGTGACAAGATTCTGCGAGACGGCGGCCGAGGCGGTCGCCGGCATCAAGAGCGGCGAGTACATCTGGTGCCATTCCATGGCGGCCACACCCACGGTGCTGCTGGAAGCCCTGGCCGGGCACGCACGCCAGTGCACCGACCTGACCCTGATGCAACTACACCTCGAGCACGCCGGTGCGGTGTGCGGCAGCGAATTGCACGGCCACCTGCGCCACCGCGTGTTCTTTGCCGGCAAGGATACCCGCGATCTTATAAACGCGGGGCTCGCTGACTATGTGCCGATATTCCTGTCGGAGCTGCCCAAGCTGTTCCGCCGCGGTGAACAGCGAGTGGATACCGCACTCATCCAGGTGTCATCGCCCGACCAGCACGGCAACTGCACTCTCGGTATCTCCGTGGAGGCCACCAAGGCCGCCTGTGAGGTAGCCGACCGGGTAATTGCCCACGTCAATCCCAGCATGCCGCGCACCCACGGTGATGCTTTCATACCGCTGGATGCTATCGACATTGCCTACGTCGAGGATGCGCCGCTCATCACGATCGACCCGCGCCCGGCCAATGAGGTCACCACGCTGATCGGCGAGCACATCGCCAGCCTGATCGAAGACGGTGACTGCCTGCAGATGGGCATCGGCGCGATTCCCGATGCGGCGCTCGCCAATCTCGGCGATCGCCGGCACCTGGGTGTGCATACCGAGATGTTTTCGGATGGCCTGCTGCCATTGGTGGAGTGCGGGGCGGTGGATAACTCACTCAAGAAGCGCCAGCGTGGCAAGATCGTTACCGGCTTCGCCATGGGCAGTGACAACCTGTACCGCTTCGTGGACGACAACCCCGAGGTGATCTTTCTCGACATCGAGTACGTGAACGATCCGACAGTAATCGCCCGCAACAAGCACGTGGTGTCCATCAATAGTGCCATCCAGATCGACTTGAGTGGGCAGATCTGCGCCGACTCTATGGGCCCACGGGTTTACTCCGGCGTCGGTGGCCAGGTGGACTTCGTGCTCGGGGCGGCCTTTTCCGAGGGCGGTAAATCGATCATCGCCTTGCCCAGCACGGCCCAGGACGGCCAGTTTACGCGACTGGTGACCATGCTGACCCGTGGCTCCGGAGTGGTTACCACAAGGGCCCACGTGGACTACATTATTACTGAGTACGGCATTGCCAGGCTGCGGGGCCACTCGGTGATAGAGCGCGCCCGCGAGCTGATTGAAATCGCACACCCGGACTTCCGGGAGACTCTTTTGCGGGAAGCGCATGACGAGCTCGGCCTGCGGCTGTAGTTAGAAATTGACAGTCATGCGATGACAATAACAACAAGGAGCTGACAATGGTTGTCGACAAGGCGGAGAACCTTGAGAAATTCATGGACGGCGTGGTGAGCCGCAATCCGGGTGAAACCGAGTTTCACCAGGCGGTACACGAGGTGGCCATGGATATCATTCCCTATATCCAGGACAAGCCACGCTACAAGGACCTGCGCATCCTCGAGCGCATGACCGAGCCGGACCGGGTGGTGAGCTTTCGCGTGGTGTGGGAAGACGACATCGGCGATCTGCGCGTCAATCGCGGCTTCCGGGTCCAGCAGAACAATGCCATTGGTCCTTACAAAGGCGGTATTCGCTTTCATCCCTCGGTCAACCAGAGCGTGCTGAAATTTCTCGCCTTCGAGCAGGTATTCAAGAACTCGCTCACGGGCCTGCCCATGGGTGGCGGCAAGGGTGGTGCGAACTTCGATCCCAAGGGCCGCTCCGATCGCGAGGTCATGCGGTTCTGCCAGGCTTTCATGACCGAGCTGCAGCGCCATATCGGCCCCGATACCGATGTGCCGGCCGGTGATATCGGCGTCGGCGCCCGTGAGGTGGGTTACCTGTTTGGCCAGTACAAGCGCCTGGCCAACCGCTTTGAGGGTGTGCTCACCGGCAAGGCACTGGAATTTGGCGGCAGCCACATCCGCACCGAGGCCACCGGCTACGGCACCGTGTACATGATGGAAGAGATGCTCTCCCACTGCGGCGAGCATATCGAGGATCGCAGCTGCCTGATTTCCGGCTCCGGCAACGTGGCCACCTACTGTGCGGAAAAGCTGATTGCCATGGGCGGCAAGGTGCTGACCCTGTCGGATTCGGCGGGCATGGTGTATGCGCCGGAGGGCATCACCCAGGACCAGGTGGACTGGGTCAAGGAGTTGAAGACGGTGCGCCGCGGGCGCATTTCCGAAGCCGCAGACGAGTTCGGTTTTGAGTACCACGACGGTGCCGAGCCCTGGGGGATCGAGGCAGACCTGGCCTTTCCCTGTGCCACCCAGAACGAGATCGACGGTGAGGAGGCCAAGACGCTGGTCAAGAACGGTATCCGCGCGGTGGCCGAGGGCGCCAACATGCCCACCACGCCGGAAGCCATCAGCATCTTCAGCAAGGCCAAGCGTATGCTGCATGCCCCTGCCAAGGCGGCCAACGCCGGCGGCGTTGCCGTGTCAGGCCTGGAGATGAGCCAGAACAGCCTGCGACTGCAGTGGACCGAGTCGGAAGTGGATGATCGCCTGCGCAAGATCATTCGCGATATCCACGACCAGTGCGTGGAGTACGGCGTGCAGAAGGGTGGTCACATCGATTACTTCAAGGGCGCCAATATCGCCGGCTTTACCAAGGTCGCCGATGCCATGCTCGCTTACGGTGTGATGTAGCGGGGCAGCCAGTACCCGGGGACTGCGCGGGGTCTGTCCCCATGTCTGGCCGTTAGCTCAGGTTTCTGAACAGCAACAGCAACCGCTTGGTGCGGCTGAGTCTCTCCAGCAGTGACCGGGGTTCCTCGTTTTCCACCAGGAAATTGGAGAAGCCGGGCAGCAGCGAAACATCCACGCCGCCGAGTTCGATGAAGCCCATCTGCCACTCGGAGAACTCGCGGTCCTCGATGTAATCCTCGAACAGGGTTTCCACGCGCTCGTGGCGGGGATCCTGCTTGATTTGCTCGTAAAGCGACAGCACGTCCTGCTTGCGGCCTTCGATGACCTGCAGGAAAGAGTCATCCCGGTGCAGCAGCAGCCCGGTGATGTCGTGTTTCTGGTTGAATTCCCGGGCCTCGTTGAGCAGGCCGATCAGGCCGGCGGTGCCCAGTGGCGCCGTTTGCGTGCTTGCGTAGCCGAGGGTGTATAACCGGTCAGCCGTGGCTTCGGGCGTGTCGGCGCCTTGTGCGCCGGGTACCGCAGATCGTCCCATTCGCCGTGCGCCCCCTGGCGCTTGAAACCCACGATCAATTCCTGGAAGGGATTGCGCGGGCCTGCTTGAATTTGCAGTATAGACAACTATAATTGACACGCCAACTGTCAAAAAATATTGACACTTGACGACCGAAAACCCCACCATGACGTGGTCAGCGTCACAGACATCGCCTCACGGCGACACGAGGGTATAGAGATGAACCAGATGGCTGCTATCGACGGCAACTCAAAGGGCAATCCCAACTTCACCACTAATGACACGACTGCGCAGGCTGTCAAAGACACCCTTTTGGCGCCGCGTTTCTATCGCACCAACTACGCCGAGATGGACCGACTCGACGTGGAACCCGTACGCGCGGAATGGGACAAGATGCTGGCAGAGTACGCCGCCGATAACAACCACGACCACTTTCGGGGCGAAGTCGATTACGACGCCGAGATGCACGAGCTATCTCCCGAACTGCGCGAAGAGTTCATCGACTTCCTTGTCAGCTCTATTACAGCAGAATACTCGGGGTGCGTGCTCTATAACGAGATCAAGAAAAACGTAGAAAACCAGGATGTCCAGGACCTGATGGCCTACATGGCCCGGGATGAGTCGCGCCATGCGGGTTTCATCAACCGTGCACTCAAGCACCTGGGTGTGGCGGTGGACCTCGGGTTCCTCAAGCGCGAAAAGGACTACACCTACTTCAAGCCCAAGTACATCTACTATGCGACCTACCTGTCGGAGAAGATCGGCTACGCGCGCTACATCACCATTTTCCGTCACCTGGAAAAGCATCCGGAGAAGCGTTTCCACCCGATTTTCCGTTGGTTCCAGGAGTGGTGTAACGATGAATTCCGCCACGGCGAGTCGCTGGCGCTGATCATGCGCGCCAACCCGCACCTGCTGCGGGGCTACAACAAGCTGTGGGTGCGCTTCTTCCTGCTGGCGGTCTACTCGACCATGTATGTGCGCGACCATACCCGCCCGCTTCTCTATGAGGCGCTGGGCATGGATCCGACGGAATTTGATTTCCGGGTGTTCGATATCACCACTGAGATCAGCAAGCAGGTGTTCCCGCTGACGCTGGATACGGACAGCCCGCGTTTCCGTGCTGGCCTGGAGCGGCTGCGTGAAATCAACGTGGAGATCCTGGCACTGAAGCAGCGTGGTGGCCTGGGTGCCCGCATCAAGCGTCTCGGCTTGTCGGCGGCGGCTGGCCTGACGTTCCTTAAGCTCTATCTACATCCGACCAAGCCCAACGCTATTCCAGAGGAGCCTCGGCTCGCGCCTGTCTGGTAGCCCTCAGGCCCGTTATAACGGAGTGCCTGATTAGCGCTCCATAGTTCGGGCGCGAACTGGGTATACGCCTGCCCGGACACGCTAAAAGCATGACGTCCATGTCTCGCTCGGCAACGGCCATCCCTGGCCGTTGACGGTCCGGGCACGCCTATACCCAGCTCCCGCCCTTATGCCGAGCAGCCGATCAGGCTAGCGATCGGCGCGAATCCTTAGGATGAGGTCGAGGAGGTGTGCGCCAAGGGCGACCAGCATTGCCAGGGAAATCCATATCCAGGGTGCATCAGTAAGGCTGAAACGCAGCGCCAGCATCAGGGCGGCGCCAGCAATGATGTTGGGTAGTAGCTGCGATAGCTGAACGCTGCTGTTGAATAGCTTCAGCAGCCAGGGGAGGGCGGCGACTTCCAGGGCCACCAGTACCAGCACCAGGTCGATGATGCGGCCGGAGGCAAACCAGTCTGCCATTGCTGTCTTGTTGGCGGCTTAGACCCTGGCGAGTCCCAGCAGGTGCGCCACGTCCTTGACGAAGATTCTTGCGTGGGCTGCCGGTTTGGCGCGTACCAGCTTCTTCTGGGTGTAGGCCTGCCAGGTGAGGTACTGCACGTCGGGGTCCTTGCACATGCTTACGAACCGCTCGCGGCGCTTGTCGCTGGAATACCAGAACTTCTGCATGATGCCGAGGATCCAGAACACCCGGCCGTGTTCTTTCATGAAGCGGCGGCGGGCGTTAGCCAGGGCGCGCACGTCACCGGAGACGAGGAACTCCTTGACTGCTTCGGCGGCCAGTTCGCCGCCGTACATGGCGTAGTAGATGCCTTCGCCGGAGGCGGGTGCGACCACGCCGGCGGCGTCACCGGCCAGCACGATATTAGCGCCATCGTCCCAGCGCTTGAGTGGCTTCAGTGGGATGGGGGCGCCTTCCCGGCGCAGGGTCTCGGCGCACTCGAGATTGACCTCGCGGCGCAGCGCCTTGACGGAGTCCGGTGCGGAAAATCCCTTCATTTCGCTGCCGACGCCGATGCTGGTGGTCTCGCCGTGGGGAAAGACCCAGGCGTAGAAGTCCGGCGACAGGTTGCCCTGGTACCAGACGTCGGCGCGGTTGCGATCGAAGCAGCCACCGGCACTACCCACCGGCGAGCGTACGATCTCGTGGTAGGCCAGCACGCATTTTTTCTGGTCGCCGCCCGGCACGTAGTTTTTGGCTATCTGTGAATTGGCGCCGTCGGCGCCAATCACGGTGCGCCCGATAACGGTGGTCAGTTCGCCGCCGTTTTCCTTGTCGGTGAAGCCCACTTCAACCCGGCCGTCGTCGCGGCGCCGGAGCTGCTTGAAGCTGCCGATCCGCTGGGTGCTGCCGGCATCCACGGCGCGCTGTCGCAGCCAGGGATCGAACACTTCGCGGTCGACCATGCCCACATAGGTATCGCCCACTGGCATGTCGACTTTCTGTTCCTTGGGAGACACCATGCGCGCTGATGTGACCTTCGCCACCAGCAGTTCCTGGGGAATGTTGTAGTCCTCGATCAGGCGCGGAGGGATGGCGCCGCCGCAGGGCTTGATCCTGAACGCCCGTTCCAGCATCAGCACGCTGTGTCCTGCCCGCGCCAGGTCGGTGGCTGCGGTAGCCCCGGCGGGCCCGCCGCCGATGACTATGACGTCGAATTCTTCCGGCTTGCTCATGGCGGTAGAAGAGCTCATGGCGGTTACCTCTCGTTCATCAAGCTGACCACGGCAACGTCGCCGAAGGCGGGTGCCGCAGCATGTCTGGGTTGTGTGTTACGAACAGCGCTGCCGAGTCTTGCAGCCCACAGGAACAGCACCGCTTCGGCGCTGAATACCAGCGCATAGGCAGCGGCGGGTTCAGCAATAAACTGGCGTGCCACGTCGATGGCAACCGTGCCGAGGAAGCCGCCGAGAGCGAATGCAATCGCCTGGGCGGCGCCCCACAGTCCCATGCGCAGTCCCTCGCGGCGGGCGCGGCCATCGGCGGCCAGGTTCATCATCGAGGCGATGGCGGCAACCGCGAAGGCGCCGTTGGCCACTCCCAGCAGGAACACGTTGCTGGCCAGCGGCCAGTGCTGGCTGAAGCCACCGCCGCTGGCGATGCCCAGCAGCGCCAGTCCCGAGGCAATGCAGCCGCCCACGGTCCAGCGGCGCAAATGGGCGACGGTATTGAGTTTCAGCAGGCTGCCGCTCAGTGCCACCATCAACATGCCCAGCAGTACGCCGCTGTGCTGGATGCCGGCCAGCTGGGTCGATTCCCCGGGCGTCATGCCGAACACGGTGCCGGCGAAAGGTTCGAGGATCAGGTCCTGGGCGCTGTAGGCCAGCATGGAAACAAACACGAACACGGTGAACTGGCGGGCCTGGCGTTCCTGCCAGATCTCCCGCAGCGCCACCCGGAAATCGGGCATGCCACCCTGGTCCGTGGTGCCGGCTTCGGTAGTATCGGTAGACGACGCTTCGATGCCGCGAATCGCAAACAGGGTAATGATCACGGCCGCCAGCGATACGGTGCCGGTCACGGTCACCAGGCGCTGTGGGCTGAACGGGTCGAGGAATTGCCCGGCCACGCCGGCGGTCACAGCAAAGCCCGCGATCATCATGATCCACACCAGGGTGGCCGCCGCCGGCCGGCGTTCGGGAGCAACACGCTTGGCCAGCAATACCAGCAGTGAAGTGCCGGCGGCGCCCGCGCCCAGGCCTATCATCAGGAAGGCGAGAATCGCCAGCGAAACGCCCCAGGCGAGGGTCGTCTCCATAAAGGTCGTGGCAACGGAGGCCAGCACGCCGCCGCTGGCCAGCACCAGCATGCCGCCAATGATCCAGGGTGTGCGGCGTCCGCCTACATCGGAACCATAGCCGACGTGGGGCCGGGTCATCTGCACCACGTGGTGCAGCGCCACCAGGAAACCAGGCAGCATGGCGGGCAGGGCCAGCTCCACGACCATGACGCGATTGAGGGTAGAGGTGGTAAGTACGATCACGGCGCCCAGCGAGGTCTGGACCAGGCCGAGCCGGATGATGGACAGCCAGCTCAGCCCCGTATTCATGCGATGCCCCGAACGGCGACCGCGCTGGCCATCATACCCAGCACATAGAGGGTGACCCCGGTGCCGTTATACCAGGGCGCCAGTGCCTTGGGGTCGGTGAGCATGCGTCGCATGGCCGCGAGCTGCAGCGCGAGCACAACAGCCACGAGAGCGGCAAACAGCGGCTGCCCCCAGTCGAACAGCAGGGCGATGACGAATACCTGGGGTACGCCCATCACCAGGCAGGCCACCTTGGCGGCGCGCTCCGGGCCCAGTTGTACAGGCAGGCTGCGAACGCCGAGGCGCAGGTCGCCTTCCAGGGCCTTGAAATCATTGAGCGTCATGATGCCGTGGGCACCCAGGCTGTAGAGAAAGGCCAGGATGAGTATTTCCTTGCCGGGCAGCGTTCCGAGCATGACCGCGGCTCCGGTAATCCAGGCCAGTCCCTCATAGGAAATACCTACCGCGAGGTTGCCGAGCCAGCCGTTCTGCTTGAAGCGCAGGGGCGGTGCACTGTAGGCCCAGGCCAGGGCGATGCCGAGCAGGGCTGCCCAGAACACGGTGGTACCCAGGCTGGCCGCCAGGACCAGGCTCAGTACGGTCCAGGTGATGGCGAAGTAGAGGCCCCAACTGCCGGGCACGCGACCCGATGGGATCGGTCTGTGGGGCTCATTGATGGCGTCGACCTCGCGATCGAACCAGTCATTGACCACCTGGCTGGCCCCGCACACCATCGGCCCGGCGAGTACGATGCCCGCGATCAGTAGCGTCGGTGTGCCAAGGGGGTTGGTGCCGGAAGAAACCGCGCCACAGGCAAACGCCCACATGGGTGGAAACCAGGTGATGGGCTTGAGCAATTGCAGCATTCCGCGCAGCTCAGGGCGGGTGCTGGGCGTCGGTGCCATGGCTTCAGGGAGCATGACTGTAATATAGAAAGAACAGTCATCACTGTCAACTAAATTTGACAGTCGGAAATGTAAGGCTCAGCCGCTGTCGTCGCCCGGGCCGTCTATCTCGTAGCGGCGCAGTTTGGCGTAGAGGCTCTGGCGGCTGAGACCCAGCAATTCTGCGGCTGAAGCGCGGTTGTCGTGGGTCAGTTCCAGGGCCGCTTCAATGCACAGGGCCTCGATGACGTCGGTGGATTCGCGCACCAGGTCTTTCAGCGGCACACGCCCGACGCGCTTGGTGATCTGCTCGATCGAGCGCGGCAATTGGGCTGCCGAGGGATGCTCGGTCACCACGCGACGGCCGACGTCGCGGATGAAGAAGGCGAGGTTGCGGCCCCGGGAGTTCTTCAACGAGATGGCCGAAACTTCGACGTCAGCGGTAGAGCCCTGTTCGCCCTGCAGGGTGGTGCTGAACAGCTTGACGTTGCTGTTCTTGCGCAGGTTGGTGAGCAGCACGCTGAGGTCGACACCGGAGCGCCCCAGCCAGCGGTCGGCGAGCTGCCCCAGCACCTGGTCCTGGGATACGACCTGGGCCAGTTCCAGGAAGGTCTGGTTGGCGGCCACGATGCGTCCGTCCTCATCGGTCACGAGGATCGCGTCGGGGGAAGCCTGCAGGGAGCTGCCCAGCAGGTGGTCTGCGCCATGATTGTTGCGAGTTGTGGTCTGCGCGCCGTGTTCCGCGATGCGCACCAGGAAGCGGGCCTCGTTGCCCTGGCGCAGGAAGGTAGCAAATACATCAAGACTGTCCTCGCCGTGCTCGGTCCGGATCTCCTCGACGTAGCCGCGCCCCGCGGTGCGCGCTTCATCCAGCAATGTCTTGATGCTGCGCTGCCCGGCCTTGTCGAAACCCAGGGGGAAGGGCTTGCCGGCAATCGAATCCTGCTCGGGGGCGAGCAGGGTGGCGGCCCGTGGGTTGGATTCGATGACCCGGTGGCTGTCGCCGTCGACGACGATGATGGCGTCGCTGACCATGTCGAACAGGCGCCGGTAGCGGGTTTCGATCTGCCGCAGGCGCCAGTAATCCTGCTCGAGCGCTTGCTGGGCGTTCATCAACTGTTGTCGCAGGTTGGCCTCGGGCCGCATGTCCTGGCCCAGCAGCAGGATCTCGCCGCCGGCGCCGCGTGCCACGGCGCGGTAGCGCACCAGCAGTTCGCTGTCGTCGACGACGTCGTGGCTGGCATCGCAGCTGCTTACCCTGCCGGGTTCCGAGGTCACGCGCGCCAGCAGTTCGTCGAGCCGGGCGCGGCTTTCGCTGGTAGCAAGGTCGCGCAGGTCGCGGCCGATCCAGCTATCGTCGACGGCGCCGGCGAGGTCTTCGCTATTTACGGACAATTCAAGGATGCGGCCACTGGGGTCCAGCAGCATAGTGAAGTCGGCCATTCTCGTTACGAGGTCGGCCGATGCCTGAGGGTCCAACTGACCTAGCACGCGCAAATTCCAGTGGTCGATGAGTGTTGGCTTGTACCGCGGCCGGCTGCCGCGTTTGCGGGGGGTCCGGCCGTAGGCCGTGCGAGCGCGTCGCTTGCATATACCTCGGTCTGCCGAGTTAATCGCAATAAGTGAGGGATGTCAAACAAATTAGACTTCATTAAGTGTAAGGCAATATTGACAGTTGCGACGTCAGGCGCTAGATTCTTTGGTAATCCGAATAAAACCGGCGCCAACCTATCGTGATGACTGATTCCATTTCGTCACAAAAAAGTTTCCTGTACACGCCAGAGCAGCGGCGTCGTCGCGATGCGACACGCTGGACACTGGTACAGGGGGTGCTGGCACCGCTGCAATTCCTCATCTTTGTGGTCAGCCTCGTGCTGGTGATCAACTTCCTGTCGACGGGTGAGGGTCTGGCAGCCGCAACCTGGTCGGTAGTAATAAAAACCGCGGTTTTATACACCATTATGGTCACCGGCGCCATTTGGGAGAAAGCGGTCTTCGGCCAGTACCTGTTTGCTCCCGCGTTTTACTGGGAGGACGTGGTCAGCATGCTGGTCATCGCGCTGCACACGGCCTATCTGGCGGCCTGGCTGTTTGAGCTGGCATCGCCGGTAACCCAGATGAACATCGCACTGGCTGCCTACACCGTTTACGTGGTGAATGCGGCGCAGTTCCTGGTCAAGCTCAGGAGGGCGCGACTCGATTCTGAGCGACATGAGTCCGCGCGACTTGAGTCGGAGCGGCTCGATTGCGAACCTCCGCCGCCCCTGCGACTGGTACAGTCATGAACAGCGCCGTCCTCGCCAGTGATTCCACTCCCCAGGCGAGGCAGGAGCGGGGGCAACGCGCGGTATTCTGTGGGCTCACGTCTATCGTCTGGTTGCACCGCAAGATCCAGGATGCCTTCTTCCTGGTGGTCGGTTCCCGCACTTGCGCCCATCTGTTGCAGTCGGCGGCGGGTGTGATGATCTTCGCCGAACCGCGCTTTGCCACGGCGATCCTGCAGGACAAGGACCTCGCCGGTCTCGCCGATTGTAACGAAGAGCTGGACCGGGTGGTTGGCCAGCTGGTTGAGCGTCGCCCCGATATCAAGACCGTATTCCTGGTGGCGAGCTGCCCGTCGGAAGTGATCAAGCTGGATCTCGGCAACGCCGCCGAACGCCTGCAGCGCGAGCACGGCGGCCAGGTTCGCTTCGTGGAGTTCTCTGGCAGCGGCATCGAAACCACCTTTACCCAGGGAGAGGACAGCTGCCTGCAACGGTTGGTTGCCGAGCTGCCCGCAGACGATAGCGTTGAGCAACTGCTGGTAGTAGGCACCCTGGCGGATATCGTCGAGGATCAGTTCCGTCGCCTGTTCGACGGGCTTGGCATTCCCGACGTACAGTTTTTCCCCGGCCGGCGTGCCGATGAGCTCCCCCCGGTTGGCGCCGGTACCCGGGTGCTCCTGGCGCAGCCCTGGCTTGGGGAAACCTCACGCGCATTGACGGCCCGCGGTGCGACGCTGCTGTCCGCAACCTACCCGTTGGGTGCCGAGGGCACCCTGGGCTGGCTGCAGGCGGCGGCCGATGCGTTCAACGTCAGTGCGCAGCGCTTCGAAGAGGTGACCGCGGCGCCGTACCAGCGCGCCTGCAAGGCGCTGGC
>JASJBK010000038.1 GCA_030066555.1 Halieaceae bacterium | reverse complement strand
AGGCGAAACACAAAGGCGCCCAGTCGCGGCCGGTAGCTGTGGTACAGGCGCTCCATGGCAGTGGCGTCGCGATGCTCGGCAACCCGCTTGAGCAGGGCCACATCCTCGTCATCACCCACCACCGGAGCGGTCGCGGACCCGGGCGCCTTCGCCCTGGTCCCTGTGCTGTGCTGCGTCGAATTCAATTGCAATGCATGGCTGTTCACACCGTGTAAGTAGCAACAGCGTCCGAAAAGGTTCGAAGCACAAAAACAAAAAAATTTTTCGCCCGGCGGGATGAACCAGGCAGGCGCCTCCGGTCACTCATGGTCGCCACCGAGTTTGCAACACCAGGAACTCACGACCAGCAAATCTCAAGAGGAAATCAGCCATGAAAACACCTTCTTACCTGACCAAAGCCCTGCTGGCAGCCAGTCTGTGCCTGGGCGCCACCGCCCACGCCGACGACGATGGCTTCCGCTCCGTCACGCGGCTGTCATCCGCCCAGGAGATCGCCGACGCCCCGGTGCTGTCTGACGGCCGCGCCCGGGCGACCATTCGCTTCAGTCCCGACTTTAGCAGCGCAGAAGTCAGGGTGCGCTTCAACGGCCTGGAGGGCGAATTCACCCGGCTGCACCTGCACTGCAATATCGCCGGGGCCAACGGCCCTGTGGCTATCGGCCTGGTGGATTTTGTGGCGGCAACGTTCGACAACCAGCCCGATGTAACACTGGAAGGTCAGCGCGTGGTAGGTACCCTCACCAACGCCAACTTCCCGCGGCCGTTTTCCTCCGAGGGTGAACCCGATCCCTGCATCGACACCATCGGCCGACCCATCAACAACCTGGCATCACTGGCGGCCGCCATCAACGCCGGCGGCGTGTACTGGAACCTCCATACGACCGCATTCCCCCCGGGGGAACTGCGCGGCCAGGTGCGTCCCCTGTCCCGGGGCGACTGAACGCAATCTGATCAACGCGTGGCTTCGTTCCCGCGAAGCTGCGCGTCAGCTCCTGGCTATGAAGACGCGTTGCCCGTTTGCCGGGCAGCCGCATTCCACTGCTCGAGCATTGCCTGCATCTGGGCGTGCAGCAGATGGACTGCCTTCAGCGGCCGTACCATCACCTTGAAGCTGTCGATCTTGCCTTCTTCGTTCCAGGTGAAAATATCGACGCCATTGATGGTGATGCCCTCGTTCTCACCCATGAACTCGAGCACGGCCTGGTTGCCGTCAACCACCTCGCGCACATAGTGGAAGCCCTCACCCAGCACCTGCATGGCAGAGGCCAGGTACATCTTGGTCAGGTCCCTGCCCTCCTGTGGCGTGTGGACGATCGGCGAGTAAAACACACAGTCCTCGGCGAGCAGGTCATCGAGCAGGTTGGGATCCTTGCTCTTTACCACTTCGTGCCAACGTTTCAGTGCAGTCATAGTGTCCTCCATAATCAGTGGCGCCATTATGCACCAGCTTTACAGGCCCTGGGGCAGCAACACCGTTGAACCCGTGGTCTTGCGCGCCTCCAGGTCCCTGTGGGCCTGCTGCACATCTGCCAGGGCATAGCGCTGGTTTACATCGACCGAGATATCGCCGGCCAGCACCCGCTGGAAAACATCACCCAGGCACTGGCGCAGTTCTGCGGTGTCCATGACGTAGCTGAACAAGGTGGGCCGAGTGATAAACAGCGAGCCCCTGGCACTGAGCGTTCCCAGCTCCAGCGGTGGTGGCGCGCCAGACGCATTGCCGAAGCTCACCATCAGGCCCCGCGGGCGCAGGCAGTCCAGGGATTGCTCAAAGGTGTCCTTGCCGACGCCGTCGTAGACCACCGGGACTTTGGCACCGCCGGTAATCTCCAGCACCCGCGCGACCACATCCTCCTCGCTGTAATTGATGACGTGGGCATAGCCATTGGCTCGCGCCAGCTCTGCTTTTTCGGCGGTGCTGACCGTGCCGATTGCCTCGGCGCCGATCGCCTTCGCCCACTGCCCGAAAATCAGGCCCACCCCGCCGGCCGCGGCGTGGAACAGGCAGGTCTCGCCCGTCTTGAGGGGGTAGGTGCGCTGCACCAGGTATTCACAGGTGGCGCCCTTGAGGGACACGGCGGCGGCCGTGTCGAAGTCCATACCCTCGGGAATGGCCACCAATCGCGCCGCCGGCAGGTTGAGGGCTTCGCTGTAGGCACCGATGCTCGCCGCGCAATAGGCAACCCGGTCGCCCACTGCAAACTCCGCGCCCTCGCCCACCGCCTCCACCACCCCGGCGGCTTCCAGGCCAAGGCCGCTGGGCAGCTCCAGGGGGTACAGGCCGCTGCGGTGGTAGGTGTCGATAAAGTTGAGACCGACGGATTCGTGACGCACCGTCACCATGCCCGGTGCCGGAGCGTCGAGCGGCACCTCTTCCAGCGCCATGACTTCCGGCCCCCCGGTAGCATGAATACGAACTGCCTTCACCATGGTCATTTACTCCCTGCGACATTACTCTGGTAGGACGCCTAGTGTAGAACACGAGACAGGTTTGCTACTGCTGCCCTTCACCAGTCCACGGATGCGCCACCTGATCCTGGCCATGCTTCTGCCGCTGCCCGCCCTGGCGGACACGCAAGAGCCGCCGGAGGAAGAAGAGAGCTGGGTCGACAGCAGGTACGAGACTGTCAGCAAGCGCGCCGACGACCTTGCGATCTGGGTGGACAATTTCTTCGGTCACCCCCGCGAGGTCGAGGACGAGGCCCGCTCGCAGATCCGTATTCGTCCCCAGGTCGAGTGGGACGAGCAGGATGGCTGGGATGTCAAGCTGCGCGCTACCGGCCGTCTCAGACTGCCCCGCACCAGCGACAGGCTGAGCCTGGTGTTCACCAGCCAGGACGACGATTTCGACGGTGAATTCTATGACCCCTCCATCGCCACTGATCGCGATTCTGCTGCCGGCATCCAGTATCAGGTGCGCGGCGAGAAGCGCTCGGCGGCCTACCTGTTCGCGGGGGCCAAGTCCGGCCCCAACATCAAGCTCGGTGGCCGCTATATTTTCCAGGACGAACTGGTGGGCACGTCGACTTACCGTTTCAGCGAAGAGGTGTTCTGGGTGGGGGGCGACGGCTTCACCAGCCGCACGCGCCTCGACCTCAATCAGCCGCTGTCGGAAAACACCCTGCTGCGCTGGGCCAACCGGGTAGACTATGGCGAGGAGACCAATGGCGCTGAGTGGGTTACCCGGCTGGCCTGGATTCGCCGCTTCGATCAGCGCAGCGCGGTGCGCCTGTTCGGCTTCGTGCGCGGCGAGACCGACCCCGAGATCCTGAAGGCTCGCGGCTTCGGCGCGGGCTTCCGCCGCCGCTACCTGCGAGACTGGTTCTTTATCGAGATCGAGCCCAGCTATGCCTGGCGCAAGCGTCGGCCCGACCAGGATCGGGAAGGTGTCGCCCAGGTGAAGGTCCGGTTCGAAATCATCATCGGCGAACGCTGACATGCGGCACGGAAATTTCGAGGAGGAGACCGGGCGCTCCTACAACTGGCAGGTGCTGTCGCACCTTTGGCCGTTCCTGAAGGAATCCCGGCGCCGCGTACTGCTGGCGCTGCTGTGCCTGCTGCTCGCGAAGGGCGCCGTGATCGTTATTCCGTTTCTGTTGAAGCACCTGGTGGATTCCCTCGACACCGCGGGCGCCCAGCTCTCGGTGTGGGCCCTGGCCGGACTGGTACTGGCCTACGGCGGAGCGCGCTTTTCCAATGTGTTCTTCGGTGAACTGCGGGACACGATCTTCGGGCGCGTCACCGAGCGCGCCATGCGCCGGGTTGGACTGCAGGTATTCCGGCATGTGCACGCCCTTGACCTGGACTTCCACCTCAATCGGCGCACCGGTGGCCTGGCCCGGGATATAGAGCGTGGGACCACCGGCATAAGCTTCCTGATGCGCTTTTTCATTTTTAATATCGCGCCCACCCTGTTCGAGATTGCCGTGGTCGCAGTGATCCTGCTGACCAATTACGGGGCCTCCTTCGCGGTCATCACACTGCTGTCTGTGTTCGTTTACGGGCTGTTCTCCCTGCGCGCCACCGAGTGGCGAACGCAGTTCGTGCGTGAGATGAACGAGGCAGATTCCGCCAGTAACACTCGTGCGGTAGACAGCCTGATGAACTTCGAAACGGTGAAGTACTTTACCAACGAGGAGTTCGAGGCCCGCCGCTACGACGAGGAACTGGCCCGCTGGGAGCTGGCCAGGCGCCGCAACCGGCTGTCCCTGTTCGGTCTCAATGGCGGCCAGGCGCTGATCATCGCCGTGGCCCAGACCGCCATGATCGGACTGGCCGGGGCCGGCGTGCGCAACGGCGAGATGACCCTGGGCGACTTCATTCTTATCAACCAGTTCATGATCCAGCTATTCCTGCCGCTGAATTTCCTGGGCTTCGTGTTCCGGGAGATCAAGGGCTCGCTCGCCAATATCGAGAAGCTATTCGAACTGCTGGCCGTGAAGCCCGTCGTCATCGACAGGAGGGATGCCCCGGACATCAAGGTCGAGCGCGGGGAGATCCGTTTCGACGCGGTGAGCTTTGCCTACGCACCCGAGCGGCCGATCCTCAAGGGTGTCAGCTTCACCGTGGCGCCAGGCGAAAAGGTTGCCGTGGTAGGGCCGTCGGGCGCCGGCAAGTCGACCCTGGTGAAGCTGCTGTTCCGCTTCTATGACCCGGTGAGCGGCCTTATCACCATTGATGGCCAGGACATCCGCAGCGTTACCCAGGCTTCCCTGCGCCGGGGCATTGGCATCGTTCCCCAGGACACGGTGCTGTTCAACGACAGCCTGTTCGAGAACGTTCGCTATGGCAAACCCGACGCCAGTGACGAGGAGGTCGAAGACGCGATAAGACTGGCACACCTCGACCAGTTCATCGCCTCACTGCCGGAGGGCCGCGCGACCCTGGTGGGCGAACGGGGCCTGAAACTCTCCGGCGGCGAGAAACAACGGGTAGCCATTGCCCGCACCCTGCTCAAACGGCCACCCATCCTGGTATTCGACGAGGCCACCTCGTCACTGGACAGCAAGTCCGAGCGCGCGATTCTGGCCGCGCTGAGGGAAATCTCCGCCGACCATACCAGCCTGGTGATTGCCCATCGCCTGTCGACCATTATCGATGCGGACCGCATCCTGGTGCTGCAGGATGGCCAGGTGGTGGAGCAGGGGCGGCACCGCGAACTGCTGGAGCAAGACGGCCACTACGCGGAGCTCTGGCAGGCCCAGCAGAAGCAGCGTGATGCGCAAGATCATCCACATTGATGCGGATTCCTTCTACGCGTCGGTAGAGATGCGCGAGAACCCCGAACTGCGTGACAAGCCAATCGCGGTGGGCGGGTCTTCCGACCGCGGCGTGGTGGCCACCGCCAACTACGAAGCCCGCAAATACGGCGTGCACTCGGCGTTGCCCACAGCGCGGGCCCGCCAACTGTGCCCGCAGCTGATCATTATCAAGCCGCGCTTCGAGCTCTATCGCAAGGTCTCAGGCCAGTTTCGGGAGATCTTCAGCGACTTCACCGAGCGCATAGAGCCGCTGTCACTGGATGAAGCCTACCTGGATGTCAGCGACAGCCCCCACTTTGGCGGCAGCGCCACCTTGATCGCCCGGGAAATCCGCCGTCGGGTGCGCGAGGAACTGAAGCTCACCGTATCGGCGGGCGTGGCGCCCAATAAATTCCTCGCCAAGGTTGCCAGCGACTGGGACAAGCCGGATGGGCTGTACACCGTGGCACCGAACCAGGTCGCTGCCTTTGTCAAAACGCTGCCGGTCTCCAAGATTAACGGCGTGGGCAAGGTCACCACCGAGAAGCTCAAGCGCATGGGGGTGGTGACCTGCGGCGACCTGCAGGAGGTGCCGATAGAGGACCTGGCGCGGCGCTTCGGCAAGTACGGGCCGCGGCTCGCCGAGCTGGCCCACGGCAAGGACGACCGCGAGGTAAAGACCAGCCGTATTCGCAAGTCCATCAGCGTCGAGCGAACCTACTCCCAGGACCTGCGCTCCGACGAGGAGCTGCTGGAGGCCATGGACACGGTCCTCGAGGAACTGGCGGAGCGCTTCGGCAAGATCGAGCAGCAGTACCTGCCCACCAAGCGCTTCGTGAAGGTCAAGTTCCGCAACTTCAGCCAGACCACCCTCGAAGAGCTGCTACCCGACCGCTCCGCGCCCTGGCTCGATCGGGCCGAGTACCAGCGACTGCTGCTGTCTGCCCGGGCCAGGCGCCCTCTGTCGGTACGCCTGCTGGGGGCGGGCCTGCGACTGGCGCCGCGCAATGCCGACGAGGCCGATCAGCTGTCGCTGTTTGAGGGTCTCGATTGAACCTGTGACACGCCCCGAGTAACCTTGGGCACCCATAACAATAGCAACACCTTGTAAACGCCCGAGGAGAAGCCCGTGCTCACACCCGTAATCGCCCTGGTACAGAACACCATCAACCGGGTCATGGTGCGCTTCAGCCTGTTTGCCCTGTCTTCACTGGTGCTGATGGCCATCACCGCGCGCAGCCTGCTCGCGCTGTAAGCATGCTCGGCGCGGTACCCCACACGCTGATTCGTCTGCTGCTTGTCCTGGTGCTGCTGCCTGCCCAGGCGCTGGCGGCGCGCAACGTGATCCTGCTGATCGGCGATGGCATGGATGATGTACAGATCACCATCGCCCGCAACTACCTGCTGGGTGCCGAGGGCCGCCTGTTGATGGATGAATTGCCGGTGCGCTCCGCGGCCCAGGTGCTTACCGTCGATGAGCGGGGCCGGCGTATCTATGTAGCCGATTCCGCCAACACGGCGACCTCTATTGCCACCGGCGAGGTGACCAGCCGCGGCCGCATTGCCAGCGCCGCGGGAAGCGACAGGAGCATTGAAACCATACTCGAGCAGGCCGAGGCCGCCGGCCTGCGCACCGGGCTGGTGAGTACCGCCAGCGTTACCGACGCCACTCCGGCATCCTTTGTGGCGCATATGAGTGTGCGCACCTGCGAGGACCCGGAGTCGATTCATGGCGTCAAGCGTTACGGCATCGTGCTGCCCCACTGCCGCCAGTACACCCGCGCCAACGGCGGCCCGGGCTCGATCTCGGAGCAGATCGCCGACGCCGATGTCGACGTGGTACTGGGCGGCGGTAGCAAGCACTTCGACATGCCCGCGGAAGGCGATACCCGAACCGTACGCCAGGTCGCAGAGGACAGCGGCTTTACCGTTATCAGCCTCGCGGAGGACCTGAACGACCTGCCGGCAGACGCCAGGGTCCTGGGTCTGTTTTCTCCCTCCACCATGCCGGTGCGACTGCGGGGCGAAGACGATCGCAGCGCGGAACGCCCACAGCCAAGCTGGCTCAATCAGTTGCACCCCTACCTCGGCAAAGTAGACATGCCGGATCCCATGCGCTGTGAGCCAGAGCCCGCGTTTGCAGAGATGCCGGGCCTCGCCGACATGACCCGCGCCGCGCTCCGCCAGCTCGACAATGACGAGGGCTTCTTCCTGATGGTGGAATCCGCATCGATCGACAAGCAGGCACATGAACGCAAGGCCTGTGGCTCGATCGGTGAACTGCAACAGCTCGACGAGGCCCTGGCGGTCGCGCTGGAATTTGCCGACGGTGACGATGACACACTGGTGCTGGTGACCTCTGACCACGGCCACGCCGCCCAACTGATACCGGCAACCAGCCTGTTCGCCAATTATGGCGCCCCCGTGTACTCGCCGGGAATGGTCGTGCTGCTGGAAACGGATGAGGAGGCGTTGATGGGCGTGAACTATGCCACCAACAGCTTCCCCTACGAAGAGCACACGGGCACGCAGGTGCCACTGTTCGCCAACGAGGTTGGCGAGGGCCTGATTCCATCCCTCGTGACCCAGCCCGAAATTTACGACATCATGCACGAGTTCCTGTTTGGCAAATCCGACTGAAGAAGCGCCGGGTAGCAATAAAAGCAAAGACCGGGAGAGCAACATGGCCACCGAAACTTTCGACGTCATTATCGTGGGCGCCGGCCTGTCGGGCGTCGGTGCCGCCGTGCACCTGCAGCGCGAGTGTCCGGGCCGCAGCTATGCCATCCTCGAAAGCCGTGAGGCCATGGGCGGTACCTGGGACCTGTTCCGCTATCCCGGCATCCGCTCCGACAGCGACATGCATACGCTGGGCTACAACTTCAAGCCCTGGATCGATGACAAGGCCATTGCCGATGGCCCGGCGATTCGCAGCTACGTCAACGAAACCGCCCGCGAGTACGGCGTCGACCAGCACATTCGCTATCGCCACCGGGTAACGCGGATGGCCTGGTCGAGCCAGGATGCTGCCTGGACCGTGACCGCAGAGCGGGGAGACAGTGGCGAAACGGTCGAGGTCTGCGGCAAGTTCCTGTTCATGTGCGCCGGCTATTACAGCTACCGTCGCGCCCATACCCCGGATTTCCCGGGTCGCGAGAACTTCCTGGGGCCGATCATCCACCCGCAGTTCTGGCCGAAGGATCTCGACTACAGCGGTAAGAAGATCGTGGTGATCGGCTCCGGCGCCACCGCCGTGACCCTGGTGCCGGCCATGGCCGACCAGGCCGAGAGCGTGGTGATGCTGCAGCGGTCGCCAACCTATGTGGTGTCACGGCCCGCCCGTGACTGGATTGCCAACCTTCTGCGCAAGCTGCTTCCCGGCAGCTGGGCCTACGCCATCACCCGCTGGAAAAACGTATCCATGCAGCAGTGGGTCTACAATCGCACCCGCACCGCGCCGCTCAAGGTGCGCGACCTGCTGCTGAAGCGGCTGCGCAAGGAGCTGGGCCCGGACTACGACATCGATACGCATTTCACACCGCACTACAACCCCTGGGACCAGCGCCTGTGCCTGGTGCCCGATAGCGACCTGTTCGAGGCCCTGCGCGACGGCAAGGCCAGCGTGGTCACCGACACTATCGAGTGCTTCAATGAAACCGGCATTCGCCTCAGCTCAGGCGAGCAACTCGAGGCCGATATTATCGTTACAGCCACTGGTCTCGAGCTGGCGGTGTTGGGCGAGGCCGAGGTGGTGGTGGATGGAGATACCGTGGACTTCTCGCAGACCTGGTCCTACAAGGGCCTGATGTACACCGGTGTACCCAACCTGGTCACCACCTTCGGTTACATCAATGCTTCCTGGACGCTGCGCGCCGATCTCACGGCGGAGTTCAGCTGCCGGCTGCTCAACCACATGGCAGAGACCGGCACCGAAAAAGTTGTGCCCGCACTGCGCCCGGAAGACGCCGATATGCCGGCCCGGGACTGGATCGAGGAGTTTTCAGCCGGCTATATGCAGCGCTTTATGCACAAATTCCCGAAACAGGGTGACCGTGAGCCGTGGATCAACCCTCAAAACTACCGCAGGGACCGGGTGATGTTCCGTAACGACCCGTTGGAAGACGGTGCCCTGCAGTTTTCGAGTCGGGAGCCTGCGGACACGGCACAGCCTGACGAAACATTGCTGCGAGAGGCGTCCTGACGAGGCCAGGACGCCAGAAGAGGTAAAAGCGGCGTGACAGAAATAGCGGACCAGACTGCCAGGATCCTTGTCATCGAAGACGAGGCTCTCGTGGCGCGCGACATCCAGTCAAGGCTCAGGCAGCTGGGACACGATGTGCTGGGATTGGCCCACAATCCCCGTCAGGCACTGGAGCTGGCTGCCAGGCTGGAACCGGAACTGCTGCTCTGCGACATCCACCTGAAAGATGAAATCGACGGCATCGAGGTGGCGCGGCGTATTACCAGCGAGCGTGACATCCCGGTGATCTTCCTCACCGCCTACTCGGATCGCGAGACCGTGGCCCGCGCCAAGTCCCTGACCCCCTACGGCTACGTGCTGAAGCCGATCGAAACCGCCGACCTGCAGATCGCCATCGAGATGGCCCTGCACAAGTTCTCGGTGGAGCAGGAGCTTCTCAGCACGCGGCAACTGCTGGCGACCGCCCTGCAGTGCATCGGCGAGGCGCTGGTGTTTGTTGACGCCGAGCATCGCACCACTGCCATGAATCCACAGGCCTGCCGCATCTTCGGGCTGGCCGAGGACAGCTGCCGCGGCCTCGATTGTGAGCAGCTGCTGGAGGAGCGCGCCGGGGCCCGGCAGGCGGCGAGCCTGTCCTGGCATACCCTGCTGAACACGCCGGCCGTGACGCGATTGCCGCCCTTCCAGCTGCGGCGCCAGGGCGGCGGCCAGCTGCTGCTGGATGGGGTTGTTGGCCCCACCCAGAAGGCGGGGTCCGGCGGCGACATGCAGGCCGGGGGTGCGGTACTGATTCTGCGGGAGCTGGCCGAACTCAAGGACTCCGTCGACAACCTGCCGCTACCCGGTGACCTGCCGGCGGGGCGCCTGTCAGGCATTCTCGACTACCCGCTGGACCACGAGCGCGCGTTCGTGCTGCTGTTGATCAGCCCCGACAACCCCGAGGCGCTGTTCGGCGACCTGGAGGAAGACAGCCGTAACCAACTGCTGCGCGAGATCATCGACCAGCTCAACCTGGCAATGCGCGGCACTGACCTCGCCAGCTACTACGGTGGCTACGTGTTCTCGGCCAGCCTGCCCAACACCAGCCTGGAAGAAGCCAATTCGATTGGTAGCGCCATCCTGCAACGGCTCGCCCAGCACCGCTTCCTGGACGGCAGCCTGCGACTGACGGCGAGCATCGGGATCTCCCACCACCGCACCGAAAGCACGGCAGATACCGGCGAGTCGCCACTCGAACTGTTCCGGCGAGCACACCGCGCGTTGGACCTGGCTCGCCAATCCGGCGGCAACCGCCTCGCGGTGTGGCGACCCAGTACCGATATCGGCCTGGTCGGCAATCTCGACAGTCAGAGCGAACTGCTGGCGGCAGACGCGGGGCAGGACTACCGGAATATGGCCCTGCTGTGGAACAGCATGAGTGATGCCGGCAGCGACGATGCGAGGGAGCAGGCCAACAGCCTGCTGGGACGCATGCAGCGCTGCTTCGAGTTGAAGCGGGTGTTGCTGTTCAGCTGGCGCGACGGCCAGGCGCGCACCCTGGCGGCCCTGCCGGAATGCACCGAGGGCGAGGCCCAGGGCCTGCTGGCGACCTGTCCCGACGTGGACAGGACCCTGGCGGACACGACACCGCTGCAAGACGCCGGTCGCTGGTGGGTTCCCGTCAGCTTCGGGCCCAAACTGGGCGGCGGCCAGGGACTGCTTTACCTCGATAGCGGCAGTGCCGATCGTCAGCTCCGTCAGCAGGACCTGCTGCTGATGCAGTCACTGGTCTCCTATCTGGGCGGACCTGCCAACCTGCGCGACGGCTCCAGCCGCTTACCTGCTCCGAGCGTGGGCGAAGGGCGCGGCGAAGCGTTGCTGTACCGTTCCGACGTGATGATGGAAGTGATGGAACTCATCCGCCGGGTAGCGCCCACCGACGAGACCGTGTTGATCACCGGCGAATCCGGTACCGGCAAGGAGGTCCTTGCCAGCGAAATCCACCGACTCAGCAGCCGCGCTGATGCGCCGTTCGTAATCGTTGACTGCGGTGCCGTGGTCAGCACCCTGATCGAGCGCGAGCTGTTCGGCCACGTGCGCGGTGCCTTCACCGGCGCCACTGAAAGCGCACCCGGCAAGCTGAAAGAGGCGGATGGCGGCACACTGTTGCTGGACGAAATCGGTGAACTGCCGCTGGATGTGCAGGTAAAACTACTGAGGGTGGTGCAGGACAAGCAATTCACCGCGGTGGGCAGCACGCATACGGAAACCGTCAATACGCGTATCATCGCCGCGACCAATGTCGATCTGGAAGAAGACGTCCGCCAGGGGCGCTTCCGCGAGGACCTGTATTACCGGCTCAACGTGTTCAATGTGCACTCCCCGCCCCTGCGCCAGCGCGACAGTGATGCCCAGTTCCTCGCCGAGCATTTCCTGCGCGACTGCGCCATCCAGTACAACCGCGATATCCGCGGCTTCACACCCGCCGCCGAGAACGCCATCCGCAGCTACCACTGGCCGGGCAACGTGCGAGAACTGCGCAACCGGATGATCCGCGCCGTCATCCTCTCACAGGGGCCGGAAATTGATGTCGCAGAACTCGACCTGCCCGGCGAGCTTGCCGACGCGCCGGCGTTGCCACGCGCACCTGCGACGCCCCGTGAAGGCAGCGGGCAGAACAACCTGGTTGAGTTGGAGACCTCACTCCGCGATGCACTCGCGGAGCAGCTCAGCTTCTGCCTCGAAAACAATGCCCTGCTGCCACTGAGCCAGTGGCTGGAGCAGGACCTGATCCTGGCGGCCCTTGAGCGGCACGGACAGGTCAACCTGCAGGCCGCAGCAGCACTCAACATCCCCGAGAGCACCCTGCGCCGCAAGCTGGCCCGCTACCAGGCTGACCCCGGGGTACGGCCACCGGAGAGCCAGTCTCGCTGGCAGGCGGTGGTGGCATTATTGCCCCAGTGGATCACGGTGGCACGGGGCGAAGGGCTCGACCCGGTCAGCCACCTGCAGAAACTGCTGCTGACCCTGATCGACGAACGCTCCCGCAACCAGGCCGAGGCGGCCGCACTTGCCGGCGTCTCTCCCCCCACCTACCGGCGTCAACTCAGCCAACTCTCAGACTGGTAAAAACTGGCGAACATTTCGCCGAATTGAACAAAAATCGGCGGATAAAGTCGCCAAAGTAAATACTGGCGGCAAAATTCGCCAGTATTTCGTGCTGCCCTTTGCGCGGAAATTTGGCGAATCCTGAGATTTAGTCTTTACTTTTCATAGGCTTAAGTAAATTCCAAAGATTAATTTGGCAAAACTGTGAAGCAGGCACGGTACTTGCTCTAAAGATTACGAAGAATAGTTTTTGTAAACGGCAGCGCGGCTGGCGCCACGAAACAGTGGGTGTAAATCGCCTGAACACCCCCCACGCCCTGCCAAACACAACTAAAAAAGGTGACCCAAGTGACCAATCAAGTTCGCTCCAAGCTCGTTACTCTGCAAACTGGCAATGCACCCTATGTTGCGCAGGCACTCCCCCTCGGTGGCGCCAAAGGGACGCTGCGGGTACTGACTGCGCTGGCGCTCGCATTCGCAGTGGCGATTGCGGCCTCCATCGGCCTGGAAGCAACGGGTTCGCAGGCACTGCATGTTTCGGGCTACGTCTGGGATGACCGCGATGACGATACCGGGGACAGCGCGCAGGTTGCGGGTTTCGT
>JASJBK010000037.1 GCA_030066555.1 Halieaceae bacterium | reverse complement strand
CCGCCTCCTAAGCGGAGGGTCGCAGGTTTGAGTCCTGCCGGGGGCACCACCTCCCTTCGGTCGGCGGCGTCCCCGTTGGACTTCCGGCCCGCAAGCGCAGCTTGCGGTCGTTCAGCTGCACGCGAAGCTGCGCTTCGCAAGCGTTTGCTTTACCCTGCCGGGGGCACCACCTCACTGATTTTTATACATTTTCTATGGGGGCGAGCATTCGCCTAGGGGGCGGAAGGTGTATGCGAGGGAAACCGCACCGATTCGATGAACGCAGCGACCATCCAGAAAGAGTTTCGTGAGCTCGGCGATCCGTCGGTCGCCGAACATTCTGCGCGGTTTTTCAAGACCGCCAAAGGAGAGTACGGCGAGGGTGATCGATTCCTCGGCATCCGCGTGCCCGTGATTCGAAAAGCTGTGAGGCGCTACCGTGACGCCAATCTCCGGACCACCTTGTCGCTGCTCAAGTCACGATATCACGAAGAGCGACTGCTCGCGTCGTTGATGCTGGTAGACCAGTTTTCGCGTGGCGATCAGACAACCCGGAAGTCGGTGTATGACGCGTACCTCGCGCACACGAGATGGCTGAACAACTGGGACATCATTGACGGTTCGGCGCACAAGATCGTCGGACCCTGGCTCGAGGATCGTTCGCGCAGTGTGCTCTACAGACTCTTGAAGTCGAAGAGCCTCTGGGAACGACGCATTGCGATGATGACGACGTATCACTTCATCAGGCTACATGACTTTGACGACGCGCTTGCAATCGCTGAAGCGCTGATCGACGACGACCATGACCTGATTCACAAAGCGAGCGGCTGGATGCTGCGCGAGGTGGGCAATCGCGATCTGGCGACGGAAGAGAAATTTCTGAAACGGCACTACAGGAAAATGCCGCGGACGATGCTGCGCTATGCCATCGAGAAGTTTCCCGAAAAGCGTCGAAAGGCCTACCTTAATGGCGACATCTGATTCGGATGCACCGTCCATCGACTTCCCACCCATCGTCGGCCTGCCTTCAATGAGTCCGGCCTATGCACAGCTGCGCGGCGTTCAACCAGGCGGCGAACCGCTGCGCATGTTGCTTCGCAACATAACCGCTTGTTTCACCCTGCCGGGAGCACCACCACTCCGTCATTCCCGCGAAGGCGGGAATCCAGTGTCTACCCCGTCGGACTTCCGGCCTGATGTGTTCGATTTACTGCGCTAGCGCGCCCTCGGCTGGCTCTTCCTCTTCAAGCCCGGAGAGCTTGTCCCGCAGGTTCTGCTGGCGCCTCGCTGCGGCGTTGGAGAACTCACGCATATCGAGCCGCAGGCTGTCTGAAAACACGTTCTCCAGTTCCTTCGGCATGCCTTCGATAGACAGGCTTGCCCGCTCGCGAATGCCCTCGAAGATGCGGAACTTCTCATCCAGGAAAGCCGTAGCATCAAAACCCAATCCGGCAACGTAGTCACCGTACCGCTGCAAGCGGCTGTGCAGCATGTGCACGTATTCACCGAGCAGAAAATCGGTGGCAACCACGAATGATCGATCGGGCTTTGCAGACAGCGTATTGAGCGCATTGATAATGTCGAACAGGCTATCGGAGAAGCTCATCAGCAGCTCGCGATACTCCGCGTCAATCCGCTGGGCCTCGTGCACACGCTCGTCGAAACGAGCAGACTTGGACCACCATACCGACAGAATGAAACCCAGCGTCACGGCGAACAGGCTTGTGATGATGATCTTGATGGCATAAAGCGGCCCAGCGAGAACCTGCATATGCTCGAACAGGTAGATGGAACCGCAAAATAGCGTCAGGAACACCAGCAACAGCGCAAACGTCGGGTTTGCGAAGGTATTGGACTTCAGCTTTTTTCTGGCTTCTTCGATCCATTCGCCATGACGCAGCTCCACTGGCCTCAGGGACTCGGTGCTCTTCAGCACATCAGCGGCCACGGCATCGGATCGCTCGCCCTTTGACAGGCTTTCCTTGACAAAGTTACTCATGACATCTTTCCTCCACACGGCGCGCTTCGCCGCGTTGTGGTGTTAGAAACTGACTTCACCCTCAAGCTCCACTGTCGTTCCGACATCGGACAAGGATGTGTCGCTGCGAACGACTTTCAACAGCAGCGGTTGTTCACTGCTGAATACGCCGAATACACGGCCAGCGCTGCGGTTGGCTGCGGTGGCGAGTTCGAGAACTGGTTGGCGCCCGGCATGCTGTGCCGCTGCACGCAGTTTTGACTGGGTGTTTAGCGCCGCATACTCAGACGGCGCAACGTCGAAGAAGTAACCGTCGACAGCGCTCGAAGACAGCCGGATGACGACGCGATTGCTCTCGACGGTTCGCCAGGTGAATCCCAGGGCCTCTGTCCCGGTTACCGGAGCCGCGCCAACACGAACGGCGCGGAATGTTTCCTTGCGCAGCGCAACGTCGTCTTCCGCAGATAGCTGGGGTTCCGGACTCTTGATATCCACAAGCAGAACCGCCGATGCGCGCCTGCCCTTGCGGTCGACGACCTCCAGCTCGAACGTGTAGGAGCCATCGCTATCGAGTTTACGGTTGATGTAATTCCGGAAGTTGAGCGTCACGTCGGTCATCTGTCTAACCTGGCGATCCAGTCCAAACAGTGGCAGATTGCTCCGCTCAGGCGTCGTGGCCAGGTCGACCTCAAAGGACCGCTCCCTGATGCGCAGTTCAGCAATCCTGCCGGGAACCTCAAAGCGTACCCGCAAGCGCTGGAACTCGCCGGGCTCACCCTGTTGAGCGACGGCAATGCTAAAACCCTGGGATATGATTTCAGGCGGATCGGTATCGGCGGCATGCGCAAGGCTCGCCAACAGAACCATGGTGACCGCGATAGCCTTCTGAATGCTGCGTGCTCTGATTGCCATGTAACACCTGCCCCCTTTTTTCAACTGCATCATCAGCGGTTCGGACAGTGCTCCAAACAACCTGTTGCAGTCAGACAGTCCGAACAGGGCTGACACCTTCTACCACTGTATTATGATAAGCGCTTCCCGATTGTTGCGGTTTGACTCATGTCAACGCCGGAAACATCAGGGTCGTAGATGTATCAATATGCATTTTCCTAATTTGATGTGTAGCCCATATGACTGCCGTTGATCTCAGCCAGTTTGCCAGCCTTTTCGAAATAGGTTTTGCCCTGCACTTCGCAGTTGCGTTTCTAGACCGTATTTATGCCAGAGAACTACCGGTCAGAATCAATGGGATTGCTGCCAGGGCAAAAGCGCTGGAGCAACTCAAGAGAGAACTTTCCGAAGATCTTCGATCTGAGAAAGAGGCCGGAGCTACAACCGAACTCAGTTTTGCCTATCGAACGATTTCGAATCCCGCGTGGACCAGGCACAACGACCATGTGCTGGATCGTGTTTACGCACTGATGCAGGATTCACAGGGACAGATGAAAGCGCTGAAACGCATTCTCAATGTGCTTACCTTTCTCTCTATTCTTGTGGTCCTCTACTCCGTGACTGCGCTTTTCCTGATCGGCCTTGGGGTCGAACTTGTGAAAGGGCTGGATCCGATGACAGCCAGCGCTGTGGTGCTAACGCAGCTGCTGCCCCTTCCCATCGCAGCGACGATCTTTTTCTTTGTCGCCCGCCGCATGAGCCAGGAAATCGATCGAAAAATCCGCGGCGTAGGAGAGCTACAGTTAATGCTGAACGATCAAGATACCACCACCGCCCAGGGCAGCGTGTCAGTTGACCAGGTGTATCAGAGAGACCGGGAGCTCAATGTACTCGTACAAGATGCCTGAATCACCCATCGCGCCTCGCTTCCAGTTGACCAATCGAGGCCGTCCGATCTTTCGCACACTCTCCCCCCGGAATTCCCGTTGAAACTCTCTATCCCTGGGGTCTTAAACGATTCAAGAAGTCTATAATCCGAATCTGACTGTTCAGCCGAGGATAAACTATGGCGATGCACTACGAATACGAACAGGATGCTGAGACCGTTTTCGAGTTGCTGACCGACCCCGATTTCCTGGTGGGCCGCTGCCTGGATCTGGGCGAACTGGAGGCCAGCTGCGAGGTGGAGGAAAACGGCGATGACACGATCGTTAGCCTGACCCGAACCGTGGAAAGGGACCTACCCAGGGTGCTGGCCAAAGTGTTTGACCCCGTGCAAACCATCCGCATGACGGAAACCTGGGAGCCTGATGGCCAGGACGCCTACAAAGGCAGCTATACCTTCGAGGTGGTAGGCCAGCCGGTAACCGTCAGGGCGACCTTCGAGTTGTATCCAACAGACGACGGCTGCTGCTACGCCATCGACCACAGTGTCAAAGCAAAGGTGCCGCTCATTGGTGGCCAGGTCGAGAAGTTTATACTCGGCCAGGTCGCCGACGGCTGCCTGGCCGAAATGGAGTATGTGGAGCAGCATTTCGGTTAGACACTACGCCGCGGGAAGCCGGTGCAGCTACCCCCGATGTCACGCGACCGGGTATTCTGGATAGCACAAGAACAACAAGGAGAGTGCCAGTGAGACTGGTGAGTGACAACATACTGATCGATGCCGACGCCCAGCAACCGGTGCACGAGGCCATTTACCCCTCGTATTCTGACTTTGTGCTCTGGAATCCATCATCCTGGACCCAGGGCCACCCCTTCGAGCTCTACAAGAAGATGCGGGAGAACGCGCCGGTCATGTGGTCATCCACCAGGAAGGGCTTCGCCGGCTTCTGGTCAGTGAGCCGATACGAGGATATCCGTCGGGTTGAACTGGCCACAGACATCTTCTCGTCCGAGCGCGGCAGCATCAATCTCAGCGTACCCCCACGACAGGACTGGAAGCCAGAAAAACTGATACCTGCTTCCCTGAACTCACTCATCAACCTCGACGCGCAGCGCCATCTGGAGATGCGGCTGCAACAGAAAAAGTTCTTCCTGCCGCCGGAATACATCGCTCAGTTGCGCGAGAGAGTGGCCCTGAAGGTCGACGCCATGCTGGATGAGATGGAGCGCCGCGGTCCCAGGGTCGACTTCGTGAAGCTTTTTGCAGAGCAACTACCACTGTTCACACTGTGTGAGATGCTGGGTATCGATGAGGTAGACCGTCCCCAGGTCATACGCTGGATGCACTACCTCGAAATGGCCTCCCAGTTCCTGACGAACCCCTGGCAGACCTTTTTCTCAGAGCCGCTGTTCCCGCTACGATTCAAATCCGTGGTGCGCGACATGTTCGCCTACGGCGAGCGTGTCATGGCAGATCGCCGCCGCCACCCGCGAGATGATCTGTTAACCGCCATCGCCCAATCCACCCTCGAGGGGGAACCCCTGCCCCAGGAGTACCTGGACGGATCGTGGCTGTTGATCGTGTTCGCCGGCAATGACACCACCCGGAACTCGCTGTCCGGCACCCTGCGCTTGATGACAGAGTTCCCGGAGCAGCGAGCCATGGTGCTGGAAGACCCTGGCCTGATCCCACGTATGTCTGACGAAGCCCTGCGCATGATTTCTCCCGTGATACATATGCGCAGGACCGCCACCGCGGAAACCGAGCTGGCGGGCCAGAAGATTGCCAAGGATGAAAAAGTTGTTCTCTGGTACGGCGCCGGCAATCGCGACCCCGATGCTTTCCCAAATCCCGACCAGTTCGATATGCACCGCCCCAACGTGCAAAAGCACGTGGCATTCGGCCATGGCGTACACAAGTGCCTGGGCTTCCGAGTGGCCAGAATGCAGCTGGAAATTGCCTATGAGCGCATTTTCGAGCGTTTTCCCAACATCACCTGGACGGGCAAGCAGAAGATCGCGCCCAATGCGCTGGTACATGCCATATCAAGTCTGGAAGTTGACCTGTACGGCGGGCGCTGATGACAGTGTCGCCGGGCGTTCGCTAGCCGGATGACTGGGCGTTCATGTAATCCTTGTAGTAGATGAGCTGACCGTTCCGGGTGCGGTAAAGACCACAACCCTCGATATCCTCTGTCGGGGTGCGCGCGGTCCACTGGCACCAGGCCACGCTGCCCTCGCCGGCAATGAGATTGGCGACAAAGTCGATATCGCGATCTTTCATCTCCACATTCATCTTTTCCATGAAACCACGAATTGCCTCACGCCCCTCGAAATTCCCGTAGACAGGATCTTCCAGCAGCGCATCTTCCGCAAAGAGATCCACCAGGGCGGTGTAGTCCCCTTCATCCTGTATCTGCCAGAATCTCTCTACAATCGCTTTAGCATCCATTGATAGCCCCTCCCCCATCTGAGTCGGATATACCGCTTACTGGGCCCCAGCCTGCATTGATTCCAGCGTGGCTTTCATCTTCATGTGGAGCAGATTGATCGCCTGCAGGGGTCGTACCATGACCTTGAACTCAGTGATCTTGCCGGCTTCATCGAAGGTCATCATATCAATGCCATTGATGTACTTGCCCTCCATTTCGGTTTCGAACTCCAGCACTATATCGTTGCCACTCACCACTTCGCGGGTATAGCGAAACTTTGAACCGGGGGCTCCCGGGCGCTGTCCGGTCTTACCTTCGCTGAAGGTATTGCCGGCAGCGTTCAGGTAAAGCCTGGTGAGTTCCTTGCCGACCTGGGGCGTGAACACCACAGGCGAATAGAACACGCAGTCATCGTGCAGGAGCTCGTCCAGTCCGCCGGGAAGTTCACCGCGCAAGTGCTGATGCCAGCGCTCAAGGTTGGTTGCTGCGTTCGTTGGGTGCGTATTCACGGTGTCGATTCCTGGGTTGTGTTGGCTATGGGAATTGGTCTCAAGAGTGCGTTCCGGAGGGTGGCGCGAACTGGAGCCCCATGTATTTATCATGAATAAGGAGTTTTTTCTCGCCGGTTAGCGGCATGGCAAGGCGGTCAGATCCTCATTCCACTCGTGAATAACACAGAACATGACACTGATTTCCCGCGTATTCCGCGGTCAGTCTAGTTGACCCAGGTATGTGTCCAGTGGACTGAGGGCGCCCGCGGCGCGGAAACGGAGGGCATCATTCACAGTTGAGGCACTGGAAGGCATGCAAACGATGCGTCCTCTCTCCAGAATTGGCCTAGACTGTGTTCAGTCAATCGCTTGAAGGAGCCTCTCGTGGAGGAGCAACTGGATCTCGTACAGCAGGTGTACGAACTCGTCGTCAACTTTGCGGTGACCTACTCGTTCCAGCTTCTGGGCGCGGCGCTGGTGGTGATCGCGGGTTATCTCGTTGGCGGCTGGGTGTCCCGGGTGATCCTGCGAATGCAGGAGCGGCGCAACGTCGACATCACCCTGCGGCAGTTCATCGCCAGCGTTGCACGCATGCTGGTGATCGGTATGTTCCTGATCATCGCGCTGAGCCAGTTGGGCATCAGTATCACGCCACTGATCGCGGCTGTCGGCGGTCTGGCAGTGGGCGCCAGCCTCGCGATACAGGGTCCTGTCTCGAACTATGGAGCCGGGCTGGTCATCATACTCACCCGTATGTTCCATGTGGGCGATACCATCTCATTGCTGGGCTGTTCCGGTCAGGTGGAGGATATCAGCCTGGCCACCACCATCCTTCGAGCTGAGGATGGCGAGAAGATCATAATTCCCAACAAGCACATCATCGGCGAGATTCACCGCAACTCACAGGCCAATCGCATCGTGGAAGGCCAGGTCGGCGTTGCCTACGACAGCGATCCGGACCAGGTGATAAAAATCATCCAGGGCTGCCTTGTCGGGATTGATGGTGTCACCGCCGAGCCGCAGCCCCAGGTGGGTATCAACAGTTTCGGTGATTCTTCGATCAATATCGATTACCGGGTCTGGGTGGCGACGGATCGGTATTTCGAAATCCTGCACCGCTGCAACCTCCAGGTATTCAACGCACTCAAGGATAACGGTGTGGTCATCCCCTTCCCACAACGAGAAGTCAGGACGCTGGGTTAGTCATCAAGGTAGACGATATTGGTGGCAAGTATCTTCCATCGCCCATCTTCACGCGTCAGCATCGCTGCTGATGCATAGCGTACGGAACTGGTTTCGCCCTCGACACTGACAAATGTCTCAGTCGCGATCAGGCGCAGCATTGCAACGTCGCCGCGAATGACCACGTCGACAGGCTCCAGGTCGAATCCGATGACCCGGTTTCCAGCGTCCACAAAGTCGCGGACGAGCGTCATATGCTCGCCTCGTGGGCGGACATTCTTCGCGCCAACGCGCCAGTACGTCCAGTCGTCGGCATAGCCATCGGCCCAGGCGCCGAAGTCTGATTCGATCCCAACGGGCCCTTTCTTCACTGCGTCGATAACCGCCTGCTGCTCCGGCGTAAACCCTGCCGTCTCCGCGTCGGCCGCCATGCCAGGCCTTGCCAGCAATGACAGTCCAAGCATTAGAACAATTGCTAAATGTTTGCTCACTATCCGCTCCATGTTTTCACGGGGCTTCCGGCGTATAGACTGACCTGAAAGCCGGCTGCCAACTCTGGCCGTAGTCATCTGTCTTCTCGATGAGCATGGTGCGCTCACCTGCGGTCAACGGTACGCTCAACCTGAATCCACGCCAGGTATCGGGCCCAACCGGGAACAGTGTGCCACTCTCCAGATTGGTGAGCACAAGCGTATCGTCAACAATATTTCCGTGATAGATATCCATTACTCCCCACACATCATCTATCGCTGCCTTGCGAAAGACAGAACGATACTGGTCGAATGTGAGGTAGGTATTCATGTGAAATCCCTGCTCCGCCAGTTCCACGGGCAGTTCTTCCAGCAACAGATCATTGTGGCGCAAACGGAGCCGTACTTTTTGAGCAGGTCCTGCCTGCCAGGTCTTGCCGCCATCATTGCTGACATGCACGACCAGGCTGTAGTCGCCTTCCAATACCTTGAGGCGCTGCATCTGGCTCCTGGCGTCCGCACCCGGGTCCACGTCCTGGGCGTTGACCGAAAAACTGATAGACAGACCCAGCGTGAGCGCTATCCCGCTGCGGAACAGATGCCATGCAACCTTGCGCCAGACTGGGGCCGATATAGGAATTGTGTCCATCTGAGTGCTCCAATAGCCGTATTCGTGCAGAGGTGGTCCGCAAGATACCGGACACTCAGGAGCCCACCTAGCACCTTAAGATCAGTTGCAGTAATACCGGGATGAACGGAATCTGCCGGGCGGCAGTGCGTAATCCGGAGACAGTTTACTTAATTCAGGTATGTGCCTATCTGAACGAAGCGCTAGCGTACGTCGCCGAACACGAGCCGCAGGTGTGTGCGGTAGGCCTGCACCTGATCGATCAGCGCCTGGTTGTTGCCGTAAATACGGGCGAGGATGATGCCGCCCTCCAGACTCGATGAAAACATGTCCGCCAGAGCATCCATGTTGACCTCGGTGCGCGGCGGGTACTTTGCGGCAATCGCCTGCAGACGTTCGGCAATCATCGCCCGCCATTCGAGCATCGCTTGTTCCATGCGGCTGCGGATCTGGTCGTCGAACTGCTGGGTTTCGTAGGTAAACGCGGCGATGATGCAGCCGGGATGAATCTCCGTCATGCCCGCCACCATCTCCGTGAACAGGTTCAGGAATAGCAGCGTCGCCTGCAGCGGGTCCTCGCTCAAGGTATCGGCGCGTTCGTTGAGTTCGTCGAAGACCTTCTGGTCGAGGTCGATATAGCGTTCTACCAACGCTCGCGCCAGCTCACGCTTGCCATCAAAGTGGTAGAAAAAGCCACCCTTGGTGATGGCCGCCTGGTTGATGATGTCCTCGATGGTGGTGCCTGCGAAGCCGCGTTCGAGGATCATTGCCTCCGCCGTGCTGAGTATGCGCTCACGGCTGCTGTTCGCTCGCGTGCTCATAGCTGCCCCCGTATCCTTTCATATTGCGAGAATTTGCGCCGCGCAGACCTTCCAGGCCCAGCTGCGCCCCGCTTTACTGTACCGCCGGTGCAGTAAACTACTGCGCCGCCCGCCGAATTGCCATATTACCAGCAAATGGTGCCTTAACCCTCTGAATTTTAAAGGAAAAAATATCCAGCAAGTCCATACCGGTGGTCCACTGCTTTTACGCCTTCTCCCCCCTAGACTGCACGCGTCTCGGGAAATACCCGAAAACCGATACGCAATGGAGACATAGGTTATGCCCACACCATTTGAGATTTTACTTGACCCGATATCCCTCGGCGTCCTGGCCCTCTACGCGAGCCTGATACTCTGGGAGTTTCTGGCGCCGGCCCGGAAGTTGCCACGAGTACGCGGCTGGATACCGCGAGCGCTCACATCGTTTGTCGTCTACTTCTACCTCTCGTCGTATCTGCCGCTTGTCTGGGACGGCTATCTCGCGCAGTACCAACTGCTGGATCTCAGCCACCTGGGCACCATTGCCGGTGCCGCTATCGGCCTGCTGGTTTACGAGGGGCTGGTCTACGTATGGCATCGCAGCATGCACGAAAGCAATGCGCTGTTTCGGTCATTTCACCAGATGCACCACAGCGCCGAGCGACTAGACAGCTTTGGCGCGTTCTACTTCAGCCCACTGGATATGATCGGCTTCACGTTGCTCGGCAGTCTGAGCCTGTCGCTGATCGTTGGCCTCAGCCCTTCAGCCGTCACGCTGTTTCTGTTTGTCACTATGTTTCTTGGAATCTTCCAGCACTGCAACGTGAACACGCCCCACTGGCTGGGATACCTCGTGCAGCGCCCGGAAAGCCATACCGTGCACCACGGCCGAGGTCTGCACTACTACAATTTCTCCGACTTGCCGCTGTTCGACATGTTGTTCGGCACCTTTCGTAATCCACCGGGCTACGAGATGGAGACCGGTTACTACGAGGGGGCCTCTGCACGCGTCATCGACATGCTGCTCATGCGCGACGTGAGCGCCCCGCCCGGTGCGGACTCTGAGAGCAACGACTGCGTCGCACTGAGCTGACGCAGAAATCCCCTGGCCCTTCGCAGAAGTCGCCAACAGGAGAGATGGGGTATTGCAGGGCCACGCAGCATAGCTGCGCTTCATAGGCGTTTGCTTTACCCTACACCAGCCTTAACTTCATCTGGCCTACACACGGATTTTGCCTGCATGGCTTTGTTTTCGATCACACTCTCACCCCGAATCAGCGAGACTGATCTCGTCGGTCACATCAACAACGTATCCATTGCCGCCTGGTTCGAGGACCTCCGCGTGCGCTACATGCATTCTCTTCCGGTCCCGTCTGAGGTGCACGAGGCAACAAGCTTCACACTGGCTTCCGTGCACATCGACTACATCGCCGAAACGCATTTCGGCAGCGACGTGACCCTGGAGATGCACGCAGCGACAGTGGGAAACACCTCGATTCGCCTGGAGGGGGAAATACACCAGGAGGGCAAGCTCACCGCCCGGGGCGTCGCTGTCATGGTCTGCTGGGACCCCAACACACGCCGTCCGCAAAGGGTGCCAGACAGCTACCGCGAAGTAACGGCATAAGCGCAGTATCGGCAGTAGGCCAGCGTGAGCGGGGCAGGTAATATGCCAACTCCGCCACACCGAATCTGAGGAGCGCTGTCGTGCCACGAATCATCCTGCTGTTGCTGGCGTGTTTACCATCTGTCGTCTTTGCAGACAGTCACGCTGGAGCCACGCCTCGCACCGTCACCCACGAAGATGTGTGGACGATGCGCCGGCTCGGCACCCCGATACCGAGCCCCGACGGCAGGTGGGCCATCGTCAAGGTGACCGAGCCCACCTATGACAAGGACGACACCACGAAAGACCTGTGGCTCGTCTCGGTGAACGGCGATCTGGAGCCACGGCAGTTGACCGCGTCGAAGGAGTCGGAAGACGGGGTGACCTGGAGTCCAGACAGCACACGCATCGCCTTCAGCAGCAAGCGCGGCGACGACGACGTCAGCCAGATCTACGTCATGGACATGACAATGCCGGGCGAGGCGCAGCAAGTCACCTCACTTGCCACCGGTGCATCGAAGCCGAAGTGGAGCCCGGACGGTGCGCGCCTTGCGTTTGAGAGCCGCGTCTACCCTGGCGCCATGTCTGACGCGGAAAATGCGGAAGAAAAGAAGGCCCGCGAAGACCGCGGCTACAACGTTTCGCGTTACGAGATATTTCCCATCCGCCAATGGAACCGCTGGCGCGACGACCTGCAGACGCATGTTTTCGTCCAGGATGCGGAGCCAGGCGCAGAGGCGAAAGACCTGATGGCTGGCACCGAATTCGTGTCCCAGCCCGGTTTCGCCGGTGTTCCGTCCCTGGGGGGAGAAAGCCTCAAGCCGGAGTGGTCGCCAGACGGCCAGGCACTGGTGATCTCGGCCACCACAAACCTCGATACCGCGGCCCACGCCGAGGTGCTTCATCACCTGTATCTGCTTCCCGTTAACGGCGGTGAGCCGAAGCCGCTGACCGGTGGTGACCAGTGGAGCTGCGCCGAGGCGAGCTTCGCGCCCGACGGGAACTCGCTTTACTGTCTTTACGAACCCGTTACCGATTTCGTCTACAACCTCACCGAAATTGCGCGCTTCGACTGGCCGAAGAGCGGCAATGCGGAGGACTTCTCTCCGGTACCGACGCTTCTCACGGACGGATTCGATCGATCCGTATCGGACATCACCGTGAGCCTAAACAGTAAACACGTGTACTTCACGGCGACAGACGAGGGCCGCGTGCGTTTGTTCAGCGTCGCAGCCAACGGACGCGGCGGCGTCAAGCCGCTGAACCAGCGGAGTGATGGCGTCTACTCCGGCCCGGCGGTGGCGGGTAAATCGCTGGTCGCGCGCTGGCAAGACGCGACCCGTCCCGCCGAGATCGTCCGCGTCAATACCCGCAGCGGTCGCCATGAGCGCCTGACCGCATTCAACGTCGAGCACGCGGCCGCCCTCGACCGGCGACCGTTCCTGGAATTCTGGTTTGAGAGTGACAAGGGACGCCGCATCCACAGCTACGTGGCGCTGCCCCCGAAGTTCGACGAGAACAAAAAATACCCGGTAGTCACCTTGATCCATGGCGGCCCGCACTCCTCGTCGCTGGATGCAGACCACGTGCGCTGGAGCCCGCACCTGCTGGCAGCGCCCGGCTACGTTGTGGTCATGACCGATTACACCGGTTCAGTCGGCTACGGGGTGGAGTTCTCGCGGGCGATACAGGGCGACCCGCTCAAGACGCCCAGCGACGAAGTCGTCGAGGCCCTGGACGAAGCCATCCGGCTCTATCCGTTTATCGATGCCAATCGCCAGGCGGCGGCCGG
>JASJBK010000036.1 GCA_030066555.1 Halieaceae bacterium | reverse complement strand
CACGAACTCCCCGAGCCGTCGCGGCGTGATGGGCCGTGGTGGCTGCTGTGCGTTGCTGTTGGCGCTGGGCGGGAATCTCGCCATGGCGCAGGCGCCGATCGTCCCAACACACTCGGTATCGCCGGAGTTTCCGCCCGCGACCACCTATGGGTCCACCATGTACCGCAATGACGACCCGCGCAGCCACTACCAGTCCAAGCGCTTTATGCCGCTCGATGTCACGGCGCCCACCGAGGTGCTGCTGCAGCAGCTGTGGCTAACCGAGAACCAGGTGGGCGCCTACTCCCCTGAGCTGGTGCCGGAATTACGAGGCCTGGGCGCTGCCCTGTTCGCCGATGGCCAGTATAAGGACGCCATAGATTCATACCGGCGCGCCATCCATCTGCTGCGCGTGAATGAAGGACTCAATACCCTGTCCCAGACTGGTATGGTGGAGCAGCTGGTTGAGGCCTACGTCGAACTGGGCGACTTTGTGGCCGCCGATGACCAGCAGCTGTATCTGCACCGTGTTCGCAAGCAGCACCTGGCGCCTGATGACCCGGAGATGCTGGAGGCGGTCGAGCAGCTCGCTGACTGGCACCGCAATGCCTACCTGAGCCAGCTGGACAAGTACCGCTACCCGCGCATTGTCGACCTGTTTGACCTGTACGACGAAATGGCAGACGCGGTTGGCGAGATTCACGGCGACAACAGCAGGAAAAAGCTGCCCTACCTGATGGGTAAGCTGAAAACCGAGTACCTGTTGTCCGTCTACCCGGGCGAAAGCGAAGAGCCACTGCAGGTAGAGGCGGAGCAGCGCCAGAATGCAGACTTGCCAGACCTGACCAAGCTGCGATTTATCGGCTTTCGCAACGATAATTACCGTCACGGCCTCGCCTCGCTGCGCGAGATGCTCGGCATCCTCGCCAGCGACCCCAATACCACGCGGCAGGAAATGGCCGATGTGATAGTAATGAAAGGGGACTGGTACCAGTGGCATCGGCGCTACGCCCAGGCCATTCGCCTGTATCGGGAAGCCTGGAACCACGTAGAAGGGCAGCCGGATGCGGAGCAGTGGCGGGCAGCCACCTTCTCCAACCCGCTGGAGCTGCCCTCCGAGACGGTATTCCAGCCGGGTCGTATGCCGCTGCGGCTTTATCATGGCGCCGAGGTGCAGGCGCGGTTTGCCGTGACACGCCACGGCGAGGCCCATGATATTGAAATCCTTTCGCCCGACCGGTCCGACAACCAGCCGGCGGTGACGCGGGGCTACAAGTACCTGCGTGACATGCGCTTCAGGCCGCGGTTGAAAGACGGCGTTGTGGTGACGGCGGCGGCGATCGAGCGAACCTATAATATCCGTTACTGACCATGTAGAGGGCTGGCACAAATTTGCGGAGCCTGCGTATCAAATGGTGAGTATCGGGTAGGGAGGAACGCCTTATATGTTGAGTGTGTTTAGGGGCCTGGCACCCGCAAAGGGCGCTTCGTCGAGATCCCTGGCGGCTCACTCCGGGGGCATTTTCCTGCTACTGGCACTCCTCCTGGTTGCAGGTGCGGTCCCTGCCTTAGCCACGTCCGTTCCCAGCGCGAGGCTGACAGACGACGCTTCCCCCGCGACCACCTATGGCGGCACTATTTACCGCAACGACGATCCGGGCCGCCGCTATGAGCCCGGCAGCTTCATTCCCAGCGATGCCTCTGCCCCCACCGAGATCCTGCTGCAGCAGCTGTGGCTGCGTGAAAATGAAACGGGCCCCTATTCACCGGAACTGGCACCGGTGCTGCAGGATCTGGGCGCCGCCCTGTTCCTGGACGGCCAGTATCCGGATGCGATCGCCGCCTACCGGCGGGCTGTTCACCTGCTGAGGGTCAATGAAGGGCTGAACACGCCCTCACAGGCGGGCATGGTAGGGCAGATGATCGAAGCCTATGTGCGCATAGGCGATTATGTCTCTGCAGATGACCAGCAGAGATACCTGTTCCGGATTCGCAAACAGCATCACGCTGCTGACGCCCCGGAACTGTTGGAAGCGGTCGACCAGCTGGCGCACTGGCATCGCTCGGCCTATCTAAGCCAATTTGACCGCCTGCGATATCCCAGGATCGTGGAGCTGTTCGACCTGTACGAAGAGATGTTGGGCAGTGTCGACGAGCAGCGTGGAGACCTGAGTCGAGCGAAGCTGCCCTATCTGGAAGGCAAGCTGCGTACGGCCTACCTGCTGTCAGTGTATCCTGGTGAAAAGGAGTACCAGCCCCCGAGAGCTGATATCCGGCAGCGCGACAACACCGATGCCTCGGACGTCACCCGGCTGCGCTTTGCCGGGTTTCGCAATGATAATTTCCGCCGGGGCCTCGCCGCGATCTCGAAGATGCACGACATCCTTGCGGCCGACCCTCGCACCACGCGCCAGGAGCTGGCGGACGTCCTGGTTATGAGAGGCGACTGGTACCAGTGGCACCGGGGTTATGTCCGGGCGGCCGAATTCTACGAAAACGCCTGGCGGGTGGTGGAGGGTGACCCGGATGCCGAGAACTGGCGCCTGGCCAACTTCGACAACCCGCGGGAACTCCCGGCGGGCCGTGTTTTCCAGCCCGGCAGGATCCCGGTGCGCCTGTATAACGGCACTGATGTGCATGTCCGCTTTGCGGTTTCCAGGCTTGGGGTCGCGCAGGATATTGAAGTCCTCGCGCCAGACCGAACAGATAACCAGTCCGCCGTAATACGAGGCTACAAGTACTTGCGTTCCATGCGTTTCCGCCCCAGGCTTGAGGACGGAGAGGTGGTCGCCACCGATTCCGTAGAACGCATTTACAACCTTCTTTACTGAGAACATCTTGTCGTCCACAAACCAGTCAGTGCCGCAGGCACTTATTTCCAATGCGATCGCCGCGCTGCAGCGCGGTGACGGCCAGGGTGCCCTGGCCCAGCTTCATGAAGCCGAAAGGCAGTACCCAGGTGACGCATCCATCAAGCTCAATCGGGCCATGGTGCATCGAAACCTCGGTGACCTGCCGGCGTCGGTGCAGGCGCTGGATGCGGCGCTGGCCATCGAGCCCTATTACTTCCTGGCGCTGATTTCCAAGGGCGCGGTACTGGAACAGATGGGGCACATTCGCCATGCAGCCAAGGTCTATGGTGATGCGCTGCGTATCGCGCCGCCGATGGAGCAGGCGCCGCCGGCATTGCAGCAGCAACTGCGCAAGGCCCGCGAGCTGGTCGATACCCAGTCCACCCAGCTCCGCGATCATTTGCGTGAACGCCTGGGCGAGCTGCTGGGCCGCACCAGTGGTGAGGCGCTGGGACGAGTAAATGAGGCGGTGGACCTGATGGCGGGGGTGCAGCCCGAGGTATATCACTCCAGGTCGATACAGCTGCAGGTGCCACGCCTGCCGGCGATTCCCTTCTTTGAACGCGACTACTTTCCCTGGTTGCCAACCCTGGAGGCGGCCACCGACGTAATCCGGTCCGAACTGGTCGCATTGCTGGAGGAGGGCATGCCGGGCTTTGCGCCCTATATCCAGTACGCCGCTGGCACGCCGGAAAACCAGTTCGCCGAGCTCAATCACAATGAGCGCTGGAGCTCCCTGTGGCTGTGGAAAGACGGTGTGGCTCAGGAAGAGCCCATGGCACGCTGCCCCGAGACCACCGCTGTGCTCTCGGAGCTACCACTGGCGGACCAGCCGGGCTTTGCGCCGACGGCACTGTTCTCGGCGCTGGCGCCGCATACCCGCATTCCGCCCCACACTGGCTCCACCAATTCGCGACTGCTGGTACACCTGCCGCTGGTACTGCCGGGCCCGGCGGGCTTCCGGGTGGGTAGTGAAACCCGCGAGTGGGAGATCGGCCACGCCTGGGCCTTTGACGACACCATCGAGCACGAGGCCTGGAACGACGCTGATGAAACCCGCGTCATCATGATTTTCGATATCTGGAACCCACTGCTGTCAGCGGAAGAACGCGACCTGGTGTCGGCGCTGCTGCGCGAGCACAGTGACTGGATGAGCAGCCAACCGGCCTAGGTGCGGCCGGCTAAGTGCGGCTGGCCAAGTGCGGCTGGCCAAGTGCGGCCGGCTAGAGAAGTCCCGCTGCCGCCAGCTTTTCCCGTACCTCTTCAAGGCCATCGCCGGCGCGCTGCCAGGCGTCGATGGAATCCGTGTTCATGGGCTTCCGCACCTGCATGGCGCTGGCGGTCATGGCCGGAGCCTGTTGGCTGTGGAACTCCATCACCTGGTCTTCCCAGGGCAGGCCGCAGGCGTCGAGAATCCGGCGCGCTTCAGCTTCCGGGTCCTGCACCAGGGTCTCGTACTGGATATCGGTAATCCGTCCCGGCGCGACCTGGTGCCAATGCTGCATCTGCTGGTGATAGCTGATGATGTAGTCGGCCAGTTCATCCAGGTCGTAGGAGAAGCTGTAGGCCCCGAAGAACAGGGTCTTGTAGATGGCGTAGCAGGCATCCAGCGGCTGGCGCTTCAGGTGCAGGATGCGCGCCTTCGGCAGCGCCCCGAGGATGTAGCCGCAGTACAGGAAGTTGTAGGGCAGTTTGTCGACAAAGCGCGGGCTGTCTCCGGCAACTTCCCGGGCGGCGGCGATGTAGCGCTCGCCCAGGGTCTTGAAGTCTACCGAGCGGAAAATTTCAGCGTTGGAGGCGCCGGGCATGGAAGGCGCCACGGCCCCCGCCATATCGCCCAACATCATCGGGAAGTCCTTGAACTCGCCGATCGATACCGCCTGGCTGTGGCTGTTGAGCAGCCTCTCCACCAGGGTGGTGCCGGTGCGCGGCAGGCCGACGATGAAAATCGGCGCCTCGTCATCACAGCCCCCGGGCAGTGCCTCGAAGTCGGCGGCGCTGAAGCCGTCGCGAATCAGGGCATGGGAGGCCAGCTCTTCGTCGCCGTCGTATTGCAGCGTCTTCCGGTACGCGCTGGCGCCTGCCTGCAATGCTGCAAACGCTTCTTCATAGCGCTCCAGGTCTTCCAGTTCCCGGGCCAGCGCGTAGTTGGCGGCAGTCACCAGGTTGGGGTGGTCCGGGCCGGTGGCCAGGCACTTGCGCAGCGACTCGATGTTGTTGCTCTCGGCGCTATGGGTCGCCAGCTGCGAGCGCAGGTGCAGGGCACCGGGGTGATAGGGCTCATGTTTCAGCAGGGCCTCCAGGTGTTGCGCGGCCTGCTCCGGCAGGTTGAGGTGGAATTCCGTCACCGCCAGGTCGAACAGCACCGCAATACTCTCCGGCAGGCGCTGGTGCGCCTCCAGCAGCCAGTTGCGGGCTTCCTCGGCCTGCTGGCAATCGCTGAGAATGCGGGCAACGCCGCGTAGCTGGCTTTCGTCATTGCCTGTCGCCGGCATGGCCTCGCGCACGGTAGCCAGTGCTGCAGCGCGCTGGCTGTCGCTGAACTGCAGCTGTGCCTTGCGCAGCAGCACCGGCGCACTGCCGCGGACGTCACCGGGCAGCGCATCCAGTTGGGCCACTGCACCGCTGCGGTCGCCGCGCATGCGCGCCGCGTCGGCGGCGAACAGGTAGGGCTCCGGGTTGTCCGGAAATTGTGCCTTGAGCGACTCGGCCAGGTCCCAGGCCTCGTCGAAACGGCCGGCACGCAGGTGCTGGATGCCGGTGTCTAGCTGCTGCTGCAGGGGTGTCACGTGTTTCTCTCCAAAATACTGGCTGGCGGCGCGATGCCTGCGCCCGCCACTAGAGCTGGGGTATCAGGTCGAAGGCGATGGTCATGCGCGGTTGCTCCGACTGGAACGGGATGGTGCCGTGCCACATGTAGGAGGGGAACAGCACCAGCGTACCCACTTCCGGCTTGACCACCCGCTTGGCGGGCAGGTCCAGTTCCAGCTCGGTCATGGGTACGCCGAACTGGATATGCCCCGAGGTGTCGTCCCCCGCTTTCACCTCGTCCGGCAGCGCGACATACAACGCCGAACTGATCCAGCCCTCGGTGTGAATATGGTTGGTGTGAAAGCCCTCGCTGAGCAGGCGCACCGACCAGGCACCGGAGAACTGGAAGCCGTCGCCGCGCGGGTCGGCAATCTTCCGGCTCCAGAAGGGGTGGTCCCTCTCCTGCGGTAAATCCGCCAGGGCGGTCTTGATGGCCAGGCGAATCTGCTGTTCCACGGTCGCCAGCAGCGGGTGCTTGAGGCGGAACAGGAAACCGTTGGTCTGGGTGCCACCGCGCACACTCTGCTCGATGGGGCGAGCCTGGGTGTGGTGCAGTTCCTCCAGTGCCGCCTGTACCTCCTCAAAGAAGCTCTCGGTAGTGCTGTGCCCCGCCGGCGGTGGCACTACCACCGGCCGCACCATGCGTTCGTAGTCCATCAGCCACTGGGCGCGCTCGTCGCCCATCAGTTCCCAGGCGGTACCGGCATAGCACCACGCCAACTGGTTGAAGGGCTGTTCGTCGATCACAGTAGCGCAATGCTGCTCGGCATCTTTCGGGTCGCCGTGAGCCAGCAGGTGGCCCGCGTAGGTCAGGCGTCCGTCGACATGGTTGGGGTAGGCCGCGACCATTTTCTCGAACAGGGCGGTCGCCTCGTCGGGCTTGCCCTGGTAGTTGCGGCACAGGGCTTCCTGCATGGCAAGCTCCGGCGCATCGGGGGTGCCGGCGGCGCGGGCATCGGCAATCACCTGTGCGCTCTCGTCCTTGCGATCCAGGCGATCCAGCAGGCGCGCCAGGGTGTACCAGAGCTGGGGGTTGTCGGGGTAGGCTCTGGTGGCCTCCCGCAGACTGACCAGCGGGTCGCCCTCGGCGCCCGAGGAGAAAGCCAGGTGGGCGCGGGTGCGGTGCAGGTTGGCACTGTCCGGGAACTGGGTAAGGCCGCTATCCAGGCAGGCCACTGCGCGGTCCATTTCGCCCAGCTCTTCCAGGGACTCACCCATGTTGGCGTACAGTTCCGGGTTGCGGTAACCCTGTTCCAGCGCCGCCTGGTAGGCCGTCACCGATTCGCTGAACTCGCACTCCTGGCGCAGCAGCTGGGCGATAGCGTAAGTCAGGCGCGGTGAGTCGGGAATCTGCACAAGGCCGTCACGGCAGGCCTGGATGGCGGCGTCGGCATTGCCCTGTTTCTGCTCGGCCGAGGCCAGTAGCTCCCAGGCCGCGGCATGGGTAGGCTCGAGCTTGAGCGCCTTCCTGGCGCAGCTCGCGGCTTCCTTCATCTCGAAGCTGGCGTGCAACAGCATGCCCAGGTTGTACCAGCCGGCGCTGAATTCCGGGGCAACTTTCACCGCCTTGCGCATCCGCACCTGCGCTTCCGACAGGCGACCCAGGTTGCGCAGGAAGTTACCAAAGTTGACCAGGATATCCGGGCGCTTGGGCGCGTGCTTGATGGTTTCCAGGAATAGCTGCTCGGCTTCGTCGAAGCGCTGGCTGGTGGCGGCCGCCATGGCCAGCATATGCAGTGCGTCAGGCTGCCCGGGGTGGTCTTCGAGAATCTTCTGGCAGGTGTTGGCCGTTTCATTGAGTCGGCCTGCCTGCAGTTGACTGGCGGCCTGCTGCAGGAGCTCAGTCGGCATGGTACTGGTATTCATTGGCTTTGAGGTGTTGCTCGCGAAGCGCGCGATTATCGCACAGATCAGCCTACGTAAGCAGGCTTAAAATAGCGCAAGTCAGGAATATGTAAGGGGACAGACCCCGTACGGGGTCTGTCCCCGATTATCCGAATGGCAAAAAAAAAGGCGGGCTTGCGCCCGCCTTTTTCATTGGGTGGAGTTGCCTCCACTCAAGGGCAGTTCTTAGAACTGCATGCTTACACCGGCGAACCAGTACTGACCCAGCGGGTCGTAGATGCCCGGGTAGGTGTTACCGTTCTCACGAGCGGTTACACCCTGAGCAACAAACGGCGGCTTTTCATCCGTAATGTTGTTCATACCGAGGCGCAGGGTAGCCCAGTCGGTGACAGCCCAGGTTGCAGCGATATCGATGTAGTCTTGCGAATCGATATCGATGGGCGTGCCGGCCGTGAAGGCCTGATCGACTTCGTCGATGTAGCGCCAGGTCAGGTTGACCGACAGATCCCACGGAGTCGCCCAGGTAGCCTGGAAGCGGTTGCGGTTTTCTGCCAGCGGCAGTACGCAGGAACCACCGTACACACCTTCACAGGCGATCTCGCCTGCACCCGGGTACTCTTCCTGAACCCACTCGTCGATGTAGCCGTAGATGTTGACGAAGTTCAGGGTACCCCACTCGCCGATATCGAGGTTGTAGGTAATCTCAACGTCGACACCCTTGGTCTGGAAGAAACCAATGTTGGTGGACTGTGCCTGAACACCATTACCCGGCGCGGCCAGGCCCAGCCACAGCGTATCGTTCTGACCGCGAGCGATAGAATCACAGAACTGGTTGTTCTCGATACACTGGAGCAGGGTGGTTTCAGCAGCGATGCTGGTGATCGCGTCTTCAACCTTGATGTCGTAGTAGTCCACACTCACGGTCAGGCCGGGAATGAAGTTCGGTGACACGATGAAGCCCGCAGTCCAGGTGTCGGACTCTTCCGGCTTCAGACCGGGATCACCACCGGTGATGGTGTTGTACTGAGCTGCCGGAGAATCAGCCGGGCCGCCCGCATCCCAGATTGCCTGGCTTACGCCGGTACGAGCACACTGGTCGAAGGTGTAGCCACGCTGGCTCACGCCATTAACAACGCCGCCACAGGGGTCGTTGTCCATGGCGAACAGGCCACCTGAAATCGGCTCGAACTGGTCAGCCAGGTTCGGTGCACGAACCGCGCGCTGGAAGCCACCGCGGAGCTTGATCTGCTCGTTGATGTCCCAGCCCAGTGCAATCTTGTACGTATCCGTGGTTTCACCAGAGGGATCGTAGTCAGAGTAGCGGTAGCCGAGGTCAAGAACGACAGACTGCATGAAGTCTTTGCCTTCCACCAGCGGAACACTGGCTTCCGTGAAGAAATCCCATACGTCGTAGTCACCCTTGATCGGGGTCAGGGCAGCACCCAGACCACCAACCTGGCCAGCCAGGGCAGCATCGTCCGGTTGGTATACCAGCTCTTCTTCGCGGTATTCGAAGCCGACTACCACGGTTACGCCGCTTTCTGCCCAGGGCAGGGTCACGCCGTAGTCACCGAGGTTACCGGTTACGAAGCCCTGGAAGACTTCCTGGTCGGTGGTGCCGCGCTCGAAGTACTGCTGGCCTACGTAGTCCAGCTGGTCTTCAGTAACGCCACCGGTCTCAAACAGGTTGTAAGGTACACAGTTGCCGCCGTCGGTGTTGATACAGGTACCGTCAGGGTTGACGTCCAGAGCGTTATCAACGCGAGCAATACTGATGTAGTTGCCGTTCCGGTTACGCATGTCGACTTCAGCGTACTGGTAGGAAACGTCGTAGCTCCAGGTCTCGTTGATGTCACCACGCATGCCGAACAGGCCGCGGTAGGTGGTGTGGCGCAGGTCACCGAAGCGCGGACCGCCTTCTACGTTACGACGACCGAAGATGGTCGTAACGCGCTGGTCGTCCGGAGCACCGGTACAGCCCACAACGTCTCTCTGCTGGTCAGACAGCAGCGGGTTGCCACAGTTGAAGTCCAGGGTGTTGAAGAACACACCGGCCGGGCCGAACTGGGTGATGGAGCGGGTGTCCATGAACATCAGTTCCGTGTACACCTCGATCTGCTCAGTCAGCTCGTAGCGGCCGAAGGCACCCAGAGTGGTACGCTCGTCAGGACGCTGCAGGTAGCTGGGCGGTGCGAAGTTGAACAGCTGGCCCAGTCCCGGCTCGAAGTTGTTGCCCTGAACGTTGTAGATCTCGGAGAAGCCGTCGTTATCGAAGTAGAAGCTACCAGCCTGGTTGGTGGCTGAACCCAGGCAGGGACCGCTGCGAGAGCGGATAGCACAGGCGCTGTAGTCGCGCTCTGACTGGGTAATGCCTTCGATGTCACGGTAGGTCGCGTAAGCCGTGATGTTGCCGCGGCCTTCGTTCAGGTTGCCACCCATGATGAAGGTGATGTCATCGGTGTCACCGTCGTTGGCGGTGTCATTCGCGAACGGGAAGCCGGACTCGGCTGCCTCACGCGGAATGAAGCCACCGTCATTGTCGTGGCGGTACTGGCTGAACTGGTAGTCCAGCTTAATGCCTTCAAAGTCATCCTGCATGATGAAGTTGACAACACCGGCCACAGCGTCAGCACCGTAGGTGGAAGATGCACCACCGGTCAGTACTTCGACGCGCTTGACCAGCTGCATCGGGATGAAGTTGATGTCACCGGCAGATACGGTAGAGCTCGGAGACGCCTGCGGCAGGCGACGGCCGTTCAGCAGTACCAGGGTACGGCTGGCGCCCAGCTGGCGCAGTTCCAGCGTTGCAGTACCGTCAGACTCAATGGCCTGGCCAGATGACTGGTTCAGCGTTACCTGAGGCAGTGAAGCCAGCACGTCTTCGACGCGGGTAACACCGGAGAAGGTCAGCTGTTCAGCGTCAAGCTGCTGAACGGGGCTGGACGTTACCAGGTTGGCGCGTTGAATACGCGAACCGGTAACGATCACCTCTTCCAGGGAGGCGTCTTCTTGCGCCATGACTTGCGGCACGGTCATCGCGGTAGCGACTCCCATTGCGGCATTCACAGCCAGGGCAAGTGGTTTTTTGGACAACATATTGATTCCCCTGTGGATTTTTTTTCAGATCTGATGAGAGCTCGCAAAATGCACTTTGCGAGCCGTACCGAATTAACGCATGAACGCTCAAGTCCCTCAACGAATCCCGAAACACAAGTTTGTAAAAAATTCACATTGCGGTAATCAGGCCGGTTGGCTATGCGAGCGCGTAGAACGCTGTCTTGTAAGGTTTTTTGACCCAAAAAGGTTATAGACTGCACGGCGGGGAAGTGCGCGACCGGCGCACATTACCTGCGCTCAGCAGGGAAGGTCGGCGGAAGGACGAGGGAAGGCCGACAGCAAGACGCCAGCTGAACGCAATAGCCAGTCACCACGACAGGGCAGTGGCATGGCGCCCGTCAACGGTGAGGCATTACCTGACCAGCTTAACGCCGATGCTCTTGCCGGTTTCGCTGACGGTCATCTTGTAGAAACCCATGAAGTTCTTGGAGATGCGCACTTCCGGGTTGGGGGGGCCGTTGTACCTGTAGCGCCCCGACAGGCGCTGGCGCCATACCTGGCCATTTTCCAACCGGAACACCGTCTCGCCGCTCCAGCCGGTGAAATCGCCGGTAATGCGGGTAACGATATCCGAGTCGGCATTGCTCCTGGCTTCCTGAACCTCTTTATTCGTCTCGATCAGCACCTGGGCCTCGCCAGCGGTGTAGTTGACCAGCCAGTAATTCAGCATCTTGAGCTCCTCGTCACTGAGCTGATAGAGGCCGGCGTCCTTGAATTCCTTGGCGGTCATCAGGTTCTCGATACCCGGGAATTTCTCCTGGGCGCCGGCAATGGAGGCCACCAGGGCCAGAAGGAGGAGTGCTACGTTCTTCATATATATAGTCCCAGGCAGTGGCGCGGGGGTGCTCGCGTTATGGCGAGGCATTATGCCGCCAGCCCGTGCGCTCAGCAATGCGGGCGCCCTTTCTATACTTGAAAGTCGCATTTTCATACTGTATGTTCAAATCCCTTTTTGCAGGCCACAGACCGTGTCGGTTGGCGCGCGTGCACTACACTGTAGGGCTGCCTCATCCACCAACTAAGGAACCCTGTTCATGGGCGTACAAGTCGTACCTAAAGAAGAGTTTTTGAACTGCATCGGGCAGAAGTTCGAGCCCGGCCCCTGGACCGAGCTGACCCAGGAGCGCATCAACGAGTTTGCCGATTGCACTGACGATCACCAGTTCATCCACGTTGACCTGGAAGCGGCCAAGCAAACCCCCTTCGGCGGCACCATTGCCCACGGCTTCCTGACAATGTCCTGCCTGGTACCGATGACCACGGGAATTGGCGTCATGCCCGAGGGAGTAGTCATGGGCGTCAACTACGGCTTTGACAAGGTGCGCTTCCTGGCGCCGGTGCGCGCCGGCAAGAAAGTGCGCGCCCACGTGGAAATCGCCGACATCCAGCAAAAGGATGACAACCGCTTCCTCATCAAGCAGAACATTTCCGTAGAGATCGAGGGCGAGGACACGCCGGCGCTGGCCTGCGAATGGCTCTCCATGGTGTTTACGGGTTAAGGAGTCAGCAATGAGCATTTCATACGAAGGCAAGGTCGCCATTGTCACCGGTTCCGGCGGCGGCCTCGGCCGCAGCCACGCCATTGAGCTCGCCAAACGCGGCGCGAAAGTTGTCATCAACGACCTCGGCGGCGCCACCGACGGCACCGGCGGTTCCAGTGACGCGGCCAGGGCCGTGGTGGCAGAGATCGAGGCCCTGGGTGGTGAGGCCATCGCCAACGGCGCCAATGTCGCGAAGTACGACGAGGTCGAGGCCATGGTCAAGCAGGCCGTGGACCAGTGGGGTCGCGTCGATATCCTGGTGAACAACGCCGGCATCCTGCGCGACAAGAGCTTTGCCAAGGGCTCGCTGGACGATTTCAAGATGGTGCTGGACGTGCACCTGATGGGCTCCATCAACTGCACCAAGGCGGTGTGGGACGTGATGCGCGAGCAGGCCTACGGCCGCATCGTCATGACCACCTCATCCAGTGGCCTGTACGGCAACTTCGGCCAGACCAACTACGGCTCGGCCAAGATGGGCGTGATCGGCGCCATGAACACCCTGTGCCAGGAAGGTGCCAAGTACAACATCAAAGTCAATGCGCTGGCGCCTACCGCGGGCACTCGCATGACCGAGGGCCTGATCCCCGAGAAGGCCTTCGACCTGCTGACTCCGGAAACCGTCACCCCGGCGGTGCTGTATATGGTCAGCGAAGACGGACCCAATCGCACCATCATTGCCGCCGGTGCCGGCTGCTACTCGGTGGTGAAGCTGGTGGAAACTCACGGCGTATACCTCGCACCCGAGGATCAGACGCCCGAAGGCATCGCCGCCAGTTGGGACGCCATCACCAACACCGACAAGGAAACCGTGCCCCAGGCCGGCTTCGAGCAGACCCTGAAGTTCACCGGCATGGCCGCCGAAGCCCAGGGTATCGACCTCAGCTAGCGGTGGGGTCATTCCCCTGCGCGGGCCGCCGCGCAAGCGGGAATCCAGAACAGACCGTCATTCCCGCACAAGCGGGAACGCACAAAATAGCCGTCATTCCCGCGTAGGCGGGAATCCAGAA
>JASJBK010000001.1 GCA_030066555.1 Halieaceae bacterium | reverse complement strand
GCACTGCGAGACTTCGCCCTGAGCCCACTGAGCATCGTGGTGTTCGTGCTCGATGCCCTGCGCCAACCCCCGCTTGAAGACAGTCTCTACCTGAAACTAATGCAGCTCGGCCGCCGCTCTGATCGACTGATAAACCTGTTCGACGAATATGGGGATGAAGGTTACACCGTGGACAACGCTGTCAGTGAAGTGGAACAGGCGTTGGCTGCCCGCCGCGAGGGCAGTGCTAGCGAGCGTGAAGACGATAGAGGCTGAAGAATCGGTTGCTGGCAGCGAAGGGCGCAAAATAGGTTCTTTCCTCGCTGTCTCCGGCCGAGATCACACCCACCACGTGCCCGTTCAGCAGCACCGGTCCGCCGGACGCGCCCTTGTAAGTGACACAGTCGGTACCCACCCGTGTGATCTCGCGATCCCTCAGGCGACAGTTCGCCTGCCAGGTCAGGTGCTCGCCGCGATTACCCAGCCCGGTATCGCGGGCATAGCCCGCCAATAGCAGCCTGGCGTTGTCGGGTGCTGCGGTCTTGGTTACCGGCAACGGGTCTACCTGTCGAATCGGGCGCGCCAGCCGCAGTAGTGCCCAATCCGCTTCCATACCGCCGCCGTCCGCAATTCGGGTCGCCGCCACCGTGTCACCGCCCATCACGCCGGGCAGGGCGAACTGGGGGTCGCGGCTCAGGTCGCTGTAGTACTCGAGGCAGTGCCAGGCGGTGAGGATGGTGCTGGGCGCCACCAGGCTCGCGGTACAGTTTTCCTCGCGGCTGCGTCGCCGGCCATCGACGCGGTCGTGACCGGGCACGGTCAGTTTGCCGACTGCCTGCAGCACCTGTGGTGACTGTGCATCGAATACTTCGCGCTCGGAGGCCTGCACGTTCACCACCAGCCAGCCGGCTACCAACAACAGGGCGGTATAACGGGTATTGGCCAACCACGGTAGATGTTTGTCTGGCATCGGCGCTCCTGGAGAGTGGGGCGAAGTATACAGCTTGCAAGCGTCTTGCAATCAAGATGGTTACAAATGAAACTATACCGCTCATACGGAGGAGCAAGGCGACGTGGCCAGCGAAGCAACGGCACGACAAAAGGCGCTGGAAGATGCCATCGAACTGGAGCACTTCCTGCCGTACCGGCTGTCGCGGCTGACCAATACCGTCAGCAACGCCATCGCCGAGCTGTATCGCGACAGCTTCGGGCTCAGCATCCCGGACTGGCGGGTGCTGGCGGTGCTTGCGCGTTTTCCCGACAGTTCCGCCCAGGACCTGGTAACCCGCACCCGCATGGATAAGGTGGCGGTGAGCCGCAGCGTGGCGCGGCTGGTCGAGCGAGAGCTGGTAAATCGCAGCATCGACAGCAACGACCGCCGGCTCTCGCGGCTGTCGCTCAGCGATGGCGGTGTTGAGGTGTACCGGCGTATCGTCCCGATGGCCAGGGACTGTGAGGCGCGCTTGCTTGAAAGCCTGTCGGCGAAGCAGCGCCAGGCGCTGGACGATGTGTTGATGGCACTGCAGGCAGCGGCGGACGAACTCACCGCCACTAGTTGATATTCGGGATTGCTGCCCGCTCATCCCGGGCGCAGCATCCATACCAAACAAGCGAAGGCAATGCGGGGGCAAGCCAATGAGCCATGTGATTTATCCCACCACCAACCTCAAGGCCACCGAGCAGTTGGTTATCGAACGAGGTGAGGGGGTGTACGTCTACGACAATGCCGGCAACCAGTACCTGGAAGGTATGGCGGGCCTGTGGTGCACGGCGCTGGGCTACGGCAACGAAGAAGTGGTGGAGACCGCGGCGCAGCAGATGCGCACCCTGGCCTACAGCCATATGTTTGGCGGCAAGACCCACCCGGCGGCGATGGAGCTGGCCGACAAGCTGTCGGCGATGGTGCCCATCGATAACGCCCAGGTGTTCTTCGGCAATTCCGGCTCCGATGCCAATGACAGCCTGGTAAAGCTGCTGCGCTATTACAACAATGCCATCGGTCGTCCGGAGCGCTACAAGATCATCGCCCGCGAGCGGGGTTACCACGGGGTGACCGTGGCGGCCGCCTCGCTCACCGGCCTGCCGGCAAACCACACCCACTTCAGCCTGCCCTTCGAGGCGCTGGGCGTGCTGCGCACTGGCGCACCGCATTTTTACCGCGACGGCCTGCCCGGAGAGAGCGAGGAGGAGTTTGCCACCCGCCGCGCCGACGAACTCGAAGCACTGATTCTCGAGGAAGGCCCGGAAACAATTGCCGCCTTTATTGCCGAGCCCATCAACGGGGCCGGCGGCGTAGTCGTGCCACCGCCGGGTTATTTCGAAAAGATCCAGGCGGTGCTGGCGAAGTACGACATCCTCATGTGGGATGACGAGGTGATCTGCGGCTTCGGTCGCACTGGCGCACCGTTTGGCGCGGACAGCCTCAATATCCAGCCCCAGCTCATGACCCTGGCCAAGGCCCTGTCCTCCGCCTACATGCCGGTGAGTGCCGCGGTGGTGAGCGGTGATTTCTACGAGGCACTGGTGGAGCCCAGTGCCCAGGTCGGCGTGTTCGGCCACGGCTATACCTACAGCGGCCACCCGGTGGCCTGCGCGGTAGCTTCCAAGGTGATCGATATCTACCAGCGTGAGCGCCTGTTCGAACATGCTGCCGAGGTCGGTGGCTACCTGCAGCAGCAGCTGCGGAAGTTTGCCGACCACCCGCTGGTGGGCGAGGTTCGTGGCATGGGCATGATTGCCGCCCTCGAGCTGGTGGCCAACCGCGAGACCCGCCAGGCCTTTGACGGTAACGCGGTCGGCGGTTTCTGCCAGCAGCGCTGCCAGGATAACGGCCTGCTGGTGCGCGCCATGGCCGGCAATGCCATCGCCCTGTGCCCGCCGCTGATTCTGTCACGTACACAGGCGGACGAGCTGGTCGATAAACTCGGCCGGGCACTGGACGCCACCCTCGATCACGTCAAGTCAGAGCAGTTACTGGTGGCCTGATCACCCATTCGTTGCTGCGGGGGTGCGCATAGCGGCGTTAATGCAGTAAGGTGGCGGCTTTTTGCCGGAGCCCTGCATGTCGTTGATCCCTGCGGATAACCATATGGCCGTGATGGCGGCGCTGTTCGCCATCGCCGGCGTCGGCTTTCTCGCGGAGCGTACCCGCATCGGTGCGCACCTGACCGGCGCCGTGATCGCCATCCTCGGGGCCATCCTCGCTTCAAACCTGAAGATCATCCCCCATAGCGCGCCGGCCTATGGATTCGTGTTCAGTTACATCGTGCCGGTACTGATACCCCTGTTCCTGTTCCAGGCGGATCTCAAGCGACTGGTGTTTGAAACCGGACGCACCACCCTGGCCTTCCTGCTGGCGACCACGGGTACTGTGGCCGGTGTGGTCGTGGCAGCCTCGTTCCTGGACCTGGGCGGGCTTGCCTCAGGTGCCGCTATCGCCCCGGAATCACGGGAGGCGGCCATCGCCGGCCTGTTTGCTTCTACCTATATTGGCGGCTCTGTGAACTATGCGGCGCTGGGTGAGATCACCGGACTGTCCCGTGATGCCTCGTTCTTCTCGGCGGCGACTGCCGCGGACAATCTGTTCAGTGCGGTGTACCTGGGGCTGCTGGCGCTGCTGCCCGGCTGGCGCTGGCTCGCGTCCCGCTACCCGCACCAGGATCACAGCGAGTTCGAGGCCAGTACCCACAGTTCGTCACCCACGGCGATGTCGCTGACCCTGGGACTGGCGGCGGCCACGGTGATTGTGGCGACCTGCGACGCGGTGGTGGCCTGGCTGGGTGCGCCGGACTGGCGCTATGTCGCTATTACCGTGGTGACGCTGGTGCTGGCCACCGCGATTCCCAACCTGGCGGACCGGCTGGCGGGTAGTTTCGAGGTGGGCATTGGCCTGTCATTCCTGTTCTTTGCCGCGATTGCCGCTGGCGCTGATGTGGTCGCGATGATTGAGGTAGCGCCGATGCTGACTCTGCTGGTGCTGGTATTGCTGAGTATCCATGCGCTGGTGACGTTCGGCCTCGGCAGCTTGCTGCGCCTGAGTCTGCCGGAGCTGATCACCGCTTCCAACGCCGCCGTCCTCGGCGCCACCACCGCGCCGGCGCTGGCAGCGACCCGCGGCTGGAACAGCCTGGTGACGCCCGGGGTGCTGGTGGGAGTGCTGGGGTATGCGCTGGGCACCTTTATCGGCACCGCCATCTTCAAGCTGTGGTCCTGAGGAAGTCTGCCACTCGACTGCTCTGGATCAAGTTTCCGGCGGCGCGAATTGCCTACCATAGCCTTATCAATCACAACACAAGGACTCAGTAAATGTTGTATGAAGTCAGTGGCGATATCCTGCTGAGCAAAGCCCACGCCGTCGCTCACGGTGTGGCTGCAAACGATCCGATGAACCAGGGACTGGCGCTGTCGCTGCACGAGCGCTACCCATCCATGCACAAGGATTACCATCACTGGTGTCACGTCAACCACCCCAAGCCCGGTGAGGCCTGGATGTGGGGCGGCGCCGGAAATGTGCGTATCGTCAACCTGCTCACCCAGGAGGGCGGCCACGGTCACGGCAGCAAGCCCGGCAAGGCCACCACCAAGGCGGTCAATGACTCACTGCGCGCGCTGGCCAAGATGGTGGCAAAGGAAGGCTTCACTTCGCTGGCGCTGCCGCGCCTCGCCACCGGTGTTGGCGGCCTCGACTGGTCCGACGTCAAGCCGCTGGTGGAGAATCGTCTCGGCGACCTGGGTATACCGGTCTACATCTATACGACCTATGCAGCCGGTGAACAGGCGGAGGAGCCTGGCCTTTAATCCCGCTCAGTAGCCGCGCTCGAAGTCGATGGGGTAGTTGAGAGGCTGCCCCTCGACGTAGCGGCGAAAATTCTCGGTAAATATCTCGACAATGGCCCGGCCCGGTGTCGGTGCCGCCGTATGGCTGGTAATCGACAATCCGGTGACTGACCACAGTGGATCGTTGTCCGGCAGCGGTTCCTCCGGGAGTACATCCAGCACCGCGTGGCGCAGGGCGCCCGACGCCAGGGCGGCGAGCAGGGCGTCCACGTCGACGGCGTTGCCGCGGCCGCCGTTGATGAATATCGCCCCCGGCGCCAGTTGTTGCAGCAGTGCAGCGTCTACCAGGCCGTCGGTGTCGGCAGTGTGTGGAAGCAGGGCTACCAGGTAGTCGAGTCCGTTAGCAAATTCCAGGCGCTGGTCCGTTACCCAGCACTGCTCGAAGCCGTCCACCGGGCGCCCGTCGGAATTGAGGCCGCGGGTGGACAGTCCCATCTGACGGCACTGCTGTGCCAGGTGTGCGCCGATCGAACCGGTACCCATGATGCCGATCGCCTTGCCGGCCACATGGCCGTCGCGGCTGTCATCCCAGCTCGTGGCGGCAAAGCGCTGCGGAATCTGCCGCTCCAGCGCCAATAACCAGCCGAGCACATACTCGGTCATGGGCGCACCGAAAATGCCCTTCACACCGGTCAGCAGATAATCCCGTCGCTCTGCCTCGAGCAGCGGGGTGATGCCGGCCCAGCTAGACTGTGCCCACTTCAGGTCCGGACAGTGAGGCAGTGCGCTGGCCAGCAGGTCGGGCGCACCGAACAGCACTTCACAGCCGGCTGCTACCGGCAGCGCCTGCTCGAGGTCGAGGGCATAGTGCAGCTCGGCGCCTCGCAGCCCCACGTCTTCAATCAGTTCACGGTAGCGCTCAGCGTGTTGGGACAGGACCAGGACCTTGATCATGCAGATATCCAAACCAGTAGCGGGTCGCTGGGGTACGGGCCTTCCACCCGTTGCGACGAGTGCGGATACTAGAACAATTCACTCCGGGAGGGGAATGCCATGGGTTTGGCGCAGGACAGGGTCGTGGTGGTTACCGGTGCCAGCCGCGGCGCGGGCAAGGGCATTGCCTGCGCCCTCGGTGCGACCGGGGCAACTGTCTATGTGACCGGCCGCACCCGCGTCGACGGCGAGGCAACGCTGCCGGGCAGCGTGCAGGTCACGGCCGATGCAGTCACCGCCGCCGGTGGTACAGGCATCGCCGTGCATTGCGATCATGCGGACGATACCCAGGTGGCTGCGTTGTTCGCGCAAGTGCGGGATGAACAGGGCCGGCTGGATATCCTGGTCAACAATGCCACGGCGCTACCCGCCTCGATTACCGACAGCGGGCCATTCTGGGAAAAGCCGCTGGATCAGGCCTGCCTGTTCGATGTGGGGCTGCGGTCGCACTACGTTGCCAGTTGGTACGCGGCGCCGCTGTTGCTGGCTGCCGGGGCCGGCCTGGTGGTCAACACCTCGTCGTTTGGTGGGCGCATCTACATGCACGGACCGGCCTACGGCGCCGGCAAGGCCGCCATCGACAAGATGGCCCACGACATGGCCCATGATTTCAGGCCCTTTGGTGTGGCGGTAGTCTCCCTGTGGATGGGATTACTGCTGACCGAGCGCACCCGGGCGGTGTTCGATGCCCAGCCCGAGCTCTACAGCGAAATGGCGGCCACCGCGGAGACTCCCGAATTCACCGGCCGCATTATCGATGCCCTCGCCAGGGACGCACAGCTCATGGAGAAATCCGGCCAGGTCTTTATTGGTGCAGAGCTGGCCCAGCACTACGGGGTCCAGGATGTCGACGGACGCCAGCCGCCGTCACACCGGGCATTTTTCGGTGAGCCCACGCGCTACGGTGAGGCGGTGGTCGAGTAGAGCGGCTGCAAATTCGATAATGCACTTCAATAAATATTCTTAACTCATTGAAAATATTGATAAATATAAAAATAGCCCAAACGAGTGATGCGCCCTTGTCGGGCCCCGGGTGTAATTGGACCGTAAGAGTTAACCGTGGAGAGTTTCGTCATGACCGCACATGCCAAGATCGGCCCCGCAAGCCCCTACAGCATGGGATCCCCCCGGGCTGAGGCTCTGTTGGCAGCAGCGCGTGAGCTGCAGCCGGTACTGGAGCAGAGGAGGGCGCAGTGCAAGGCCGAGCGCCGGGTACCCGATGAGACCATCCGCGACTTCCACGACGCCGGCTTCTTCAAGATTCTGCAACCCGAGCAGTACGGTGGCTACGCCATGGATCCACAGGTGTTCTATGCGGTGGGCCTGGAGATAGCGAAGGTGTGCATGTCCAGTGCCTGGGTGCTGGGCGTGGTGGGCGTGCACAACTGGCAGATTGCCCTGTTTGATGCGCAGGCCGCCGAGGACGTCTGGGGTGAAGACCCTGAGGTCCTGATTTCCTCTTCGTATGCGCCGGTGGGCAAGGTGACCCCGGTGGAAGGTGGCTTCAAGCTCAGCGGGCGCTGGAGCTTCTCCAGCGGTTGTGAGCACTGCAAGTGGGTGTTCGTCGGTGCGGTGGTGCCCACGGAAGAGGCTCCCTTCGATATGAAGAACTACCGCACGTTCCTGGTGCCGATCGAGGACTACGAGATTGTCGACAACTGGGACGTAGTCGGCCTGCAGGGCACCGGCAGCCACGACGTGGTGATGGAAGATGTGTTTGTGCCCGAGCACCGCACCCATAAGGTGGTGGACGGCTTCAACTGCGACAACCCGGGCAACGCGGTCAATACTGCGCCGCTCTACCGCATGCCTTTCATGCAGGTATTTGTGCGGGCAGTGTGCACCGCCTCACTGGGCGCCCTCGAGGGCCAGCTCGATGCCTACCAGGACGTCGCCAAAACCCGCGTCGCCGGCCCGGTGCCGATGCGCGATGACCCCTTTGCGCGACGTCTCGCCGCCGAAGTGCGCTCAGAACTCGAGCAGATGAAGCTGGTGATGTATCGCAACTTTGACCAGATGATGGACTGCACCCGAGAGGGCGAAGCGATCCCCATCGAGGACCGGGTGCGTTACCGTTATGATTCCGCGATTGTTGCCGACCGCTGCGTCGACCTGTCCGGACGCATGCTCAAGGCAGTAGGTTCCAGCGGTATCCGCAACGGCAGCGAGGTGCTGGCAAACCACCTGGATATCCTCGCCAGCCAGGCCCATGTGGCCAACCACTCCACGCCCTTCGCGGTGAATATGGGCGGCGTGCTGCTCGGCGAAAACAACACCGATCTCGGTCTGTGACGCCTGGAACCGGCGCCGCGCCCTGGAAGGGGAGTGAACCACAGCTGAATGGCTCGCTTCCCGAGCACCGCTACGCCGCCTGTGTTAACGGCTACAGCATGCACTACCTCGACTGTGGTGAGGGGCCGGCGGTATTGTGGCTGCACGGCTCCGGCCCCGGCGCCAGCGGTCATAGCAATTTCAAGGGGAATTACCCACACATCGCAGCTAGTGGCTACCGGTCCATTGTGCTCGACATCGTCGGTTTTGGTTTCTCCGACAAGCCCGAGAATGAAACCTATACCCTCGACTTCTTCGTCGATTGCGTAGCGCAGACGCTCGATGCCATTGGCGTCGACAAGTGCACGGTGGTGGGAAATTCACTGGGCGGCGCGATCGCCATCGGCCTGGCGCTGGCGCGACCGGCGCTGGTGGAGAAGCTGATCCTGATGGCGCCTGGCGGCCTCAGCACCATGGAGGAGTACGGCCAGATGCCGGGCATGCAGAAGCTCTTCCAGGTTTACGGTTCAGGCGAGCCCGTCACCCATGAGGTGATGAAAGACCTGTTCGCCTTCGGACTGATGCACGACCCGCGCTTTGCCACTGACGAACTCGTGAACGAGCGCATGCAGGTCATGCAGCTCATGAACGGCCAGGTCATGTCCTCGATGCAGATTCCCGAGCTCAGCGAACGACTGGCCGACCTGCGCTGTCCGGTGCTGGGCTTCTGGGGATTGAACGAGCGCATGATGCCCGAGAGCGGCATTGCCAACTTCACTAAACACTGCAAGCAATTACGCCTGGTGCTGGTATCTGAATGCGGCCACTGGGTGATGGTCGAGCACGAGGCCATGTTCAACCGCCTCTGCCTGGATTTCCTGCAGAACGACTGACCGTTCGGTCCATTCAGCATTTCTACATGTGTGCTCCGTAGCGAGGACGCGAACTGTGAAGGGGCTTCCACGGACACGCTAACATCATGACGTCCAAGTCTCGCTTGGCACTGGACCAGGTCGGGATTAGTGCTCCGTAGGGAGGGCGTGCACTGGGCCTACCCCTCACCGGACACGCTAAAAGCATGCCGTCCATGGCTCGCTCGGAAACGGCCATCCATGGCCGTTTACGGTCCTGTGAGGGGTAGGCCCAGCCCACGCCCTCATATCAGCGCTGGAATTCGGCTTGCTAGTGCCGAAGCTAGAAAATCCAGAATTGCACCCCCAGAGCGCGCGGAGTGCCTGGTAGGTTTCCGGGACCGTCTGCGGCCATGGATGGCCGCAGTCGAGCGAGACATGGACGTCAAGCTTTTAGCGTGTCCCGGAAACCTACCAGGTACTGCGCGTGCGTCACCAGGGAGCTCAACACCTGAATTCCATACAGCCTCCGCCTGCCTGAAGTCAGCGCGCTCACGTGAATGGCAGACAGGGTGTATGCTATGCGCCCCCGAGCGCAGCCCTCCCGCCGTGCTCGTATCCTGCTTTCAGCTGAGGAGACACTCCCGTGGGCAAACCGGTCCTTGTCATCGGTAACAGGAACTATTCATCGTGGTCGCTGCGCGGCTGGCTGGCTATGCGCAAGGCGGGTGCGGATTTCGAAGAGCTGCGGTTGCCCCTGGACACCGATGAGTTCGCGGAACGCATCCCCGACCTGTCGCCGACCGGGCGGGTGCCTGTGCTGCGCGATGAAGGCCTGGTGGTGTGGGATTCACTGGCTATTGCCGAGTACGCCAACGAGCGCTGGGCAGGCGGCCGCCTGCTGCCCGCAGACAGCGCCGCCCGCGCCGAGGCGCGTGCCATGATGGCGGAGATGCACTCTGGCTTCCTGGAACTGCGCGCCCGCATGCCGATGAACTGCCGGGCAGAGCAGCGCCGCGTGCCGGTTGATGATGCGCTCCAGGCCGATATCGACCGGGTCTGCAGCCTGTGGGCGACCTGTCTCGATGAGCATGGCGGTCCCTGGCTGTTCGGCGGCTTTTCACTGGCGGACGTGATGTACGTTCCGGTGGCTATCCGCTTCCATAACTACCAGGTTGAGCTGCCCGCGCCGGCGCACGCTTATATGGCAACCGTATTTGCCGACCCGGACGTCAAGAGCTGGGTGGAACTGGGACGCGCCGAGCCGGAAATCGTCGAGGCGGACGAGGCGGGCACTTGAGCGAATTCTGGCTGGTCCCCATCGCCTTGCTGACTTCTACCGTGGCCGGCGTCTTCGGGATGGGCGGCGGCGTGCCGCTGATTACCCTGATGCCTGGCCTGGTGCCGGCCGCTGCCATCCTGCCGCTGCACGCTGCCACGCAGCTGGCCAGCAATGGGTCCCGGGCCCTGTTCGGCTGGCGTCATATCGATCGCAGCCTGCTGCTGCCCTTTGCGGTGGGCGGTGTGATCGGCGCCGCCGCCGGCGCACTGGTGTTTTCCCAATTGCAGCTGGACTGGCTGCCTGCGTTGATCGGGGTCTTCATCCTGGTGGTGACCTGGACGCCATTACCGGCTGTCCGGGGCGAGGGGAATTTGCCGCTGGTGCTGCTTGGGGTCTACCAGACCGGAATCGGTATGCTGGTCGGTGCCACCGGGCCGCTGGGCGGCGCGGTGCTGGCGCGGCGCAACCCGCGACGGGACTGGCTGGTGGTAAACACCGCGGTATACATGTCGGCCAATCACCTGTTGCGGGTGCTGGCCTTCGCCGCGCTCGGCTTCGGCTTCAGCCAGTACGGCCTGTTGCTGGGCGGCATGATCGCCGGCGTGATGCTGGGCTCCTGGCTGGGTACCCGGCTGCGGCAGTTCATTCCCGAGGTCAACTTCCTGTTGTGGTTTCGCCTGCTGGTGTCACTGCTGGCGCTGCGCATGATTGCCCTGGTGCTGTGGCCGTGAATCCGGGACTGGCAGCGGCGGTCGCCGCCCACCTGATCTGGGGCTTCGCGCCGCTATACTGGGTGCAGACTGGCCAGGTGCCGGCGCTCGATATTGTGGCCCACCGCGTGCTGTGGTCGCTGCTACTACTGGTGCTGCTGCTCGCCGCTCTGGGTCGGTTGCGGGAGACGTTGGGACAGTGGCTGACGCCGCGTACCTTTATGGTCATCGCGGTCTCCGCGACGGCGCAGGCCTGCAACTGGGGGGTCTTCGTCTGGTCAGTGACTCACGATCACGCCGCCGAGGCGAGTCTCGGTTACTTTCTGTTGCCGCTGGTGAACGTGGCGATTGGCGTTATGGTGCTGCGTGAAGCCATCGACCGGGCCCAGGCAATTGCCATCGCGCTGGCAGCGCTGGGAATGAGTATCCTGGTCTGGGATATGGGCGGGCTGCCCTGGGTGGCGCTGAGTGTCTCGGTGTCCTTTGGTATCTACACCCTGGTGCGCAAGCTGGTGCATATTGGCGCCATCGAGGGCCTGGCCATGGAGGTGGCGTTCCTGTCGCCGCTGGCGCTGGCCTGGATGTGGATGTCGGGCGGCGCCAGCTTCGGCGACTTCGGGACCCGGGTAGACCTGTTCCTGGCGGGTGCCGGCGTTATCACCACGGTGCCTCTGGTTCTGTACGTGGCGGCCTCGCACCGGCTGGCGCTGACCGCCATGGGGCTGACCTTCTATATCGGCCCCAGTTGCCAGCTACTGGTGGCGATATTCATTTTTGAAGAACCACTCAATACCGTTCAGCTCGGCAGTTTTGTTCTGGTGTGGCTGGGTCTGGCTGCGATCATTGCCGATACTTTGCGCCGTTATAGAAACGTGAGAGGCTTGCGTGGTGAATGAACTCCGCTACCAGCGCATGCGTGGCCAACTGCATTCCCGAGCGGGTGGTGCTGCAGGTAAAACGGCGATGAATGCGCTGCGAGTGAGCTGGACAGCACTGGGACTCGCGCTACTGGTGGCCTGCTCGAGCGGCGCGCGCCAGCCCGCCGGAGTGGCCCCCAAATCGACAGGCGAAACCCTGGTCTATGAATGTCGCGACTACGAGTTCGTGGTGCGAACCGGTGCGGGTCAGATTGCCCTGTACCTGCCCGACGATTACCGCGTGCTGGGGCAGGTGCGTGCCGCCTCGGGTGCGCGCTACGAAGACGGCGACGTGGTGTTCTGGAGCAAAGGCAATGAAGCCAGCCTCGACGTTGGCTCCCGTCGTTACCGGGGTTGCCAGCTGAATCGTGCCCGCGGTCCGTGGGAAGACGCGCGCCGGCGCGGGGTCAGCTTTCGTGCCGTGGGGCAAGAGCCCGGCTGGGTACTGGAGATCCAGCCTGAGCGCAATATGCTGATGGTCGCGGATTACGGTAGCCGCCGGGTCCTGCTGCCGACGCCGGAGGTCGAGCTACTTGACGGGCTCGAGCGCTATGAATCGCAGGACGAACGCCATCACATGGTGGTGGAAATCGAGCTGCACCACTGCTACGACAGCATGTCTGGCGAGGCCTATTCCAACCGGGTGCGGGTCGATCTCAATGGCCGTGAATACCGGGGCTGCGGTGACGCCCTGGAACCCCTGTAACGCGGTTCAAAACGTCAGGGAGCCTTGATAGAATCCTGCGCCTGCATACGTTTGCATTCTTCATTCACTCGCACTCGGTACCTCACTTCATGGAAACAAACAAACCGGACTCTATTGGCTCGCAACTGGATAGCTGGGTGGCTGACATGGCCAGGCTCTGTCAACCCAGGGATATCTACTGGTGTGATGGTTCCGCAGAGGAATACCAGCGCCTGTGCAACGAGCTGGTCAACGCCGGGGTGTTTATTCGCCTGAATGAAGAGAAGCGCCCGGGCAGCTACCTGTGCCGTTCGGATACCCGCGACGTCGCTCGGGTCGAGGACCGCACCTTCATCTGCAGCCGCGACAAGGCCGATGCCGGCCCGACCAACAACTGGCGCGGTCCCGAGGAGATGCTGCAAACCCTGACGCCGCTGTTCGACGGCTGCATGGAAGGCCGGACCATGTATGTAATTCCTTTCATGATGGGCCCCGGCGGCGATATTTCCCAGATTGGCGTGCAGGTTACTGATTCACCGTACGTGGTGGTGAGCATGTACATCATGGCGCGTATCGGTCGCCCGGTACTGGACGCCCTCGGCGACGGCTTCTTTATCAAGTGCCTGCACTCGGTGGGTGCGCCGCTGACCCCTGGCGTCGAAGACGTGGCCTGGCCCTGCGACCCGGACAACCGCTACATCGTGCACTTCCCGGAAGAGCGCCAGGTCTGGTCCTACGGTAGCGGCTACGGCGGCAACGCCCTGCTGGGCAAGAAGTGCGTGGCGCTGCGCATCGCCTCCGCCATGGCCCGCGACGAGGGCTGGATGGCCGAGCACATGATGATCCTGGGCCTGGAATCTCCCAGCGGCGAGAAGACCTATATCGCCGGTGCCTTCCCCAGCGCCTGTGGCAAGACCAACCTCGCCATGCTGATTCCGCCGGAAGGCTACGAGGGCTGGAAAGTTTCCACGGTGGGTGACGACATTGCCTGGCTGAAGCCAGGCGACGACGGCCGCCTGTATGCGATCAATCCAGAAGCCGGTTTCTTCGGTGTGGCGCCTGGCACCTCCGAGGAATCCAATCCTGCGGCGATGCGCACCATCGCCAGTAACAGCATCTTTACCAACGTGGCCCTCACCGATGACGGCGACGTCTGGTGGGAGGGCATGACCAGGGAGCCGCCGGCCCACCTGATCGACTGGACCGGCAAGGACTGGACCCCGGACTGCGGTCGACCCGCGGCCCACCCCAATGCCCGCTTCACGACGCCGGCATCCCAGTGCCCGAGCATGGACCCGGCCTGGGAAGATCCCGCCGGAGTGCCGATCAGCGCCTTCCTGTTTGGCGGTCGCATGAGCACCACCTTCCCGCTGGCCTATGAGAGTCATGACTGGGATCACGGCGTCTACCTGGCCGCTACCATGGGCTCCGAGGCAACCGCCGCTGCGGAGAACCAGGCGGCTATCCGCCGCGACCCGATGGCCATGCTGCCGTTCTGTGGCTACAACGTGGCCGATTACTGGGGTCACTGGCTGAGCATGAAGGAACACCTCAGCCAGCCGCCGCGCATCTACCGCGTTAACTGGTTCCGCAAGAATGCCGAAGGCAAGTTCATGTGGCCCGGCTTCGGCCAGAACATGCGCGTGCTGCAGTGGATCGCCAGGCGCGCCAACGGCGAGGCCGAGGCGCATGAAAACCTGTTGGGTGTCTCTCCCACCTACGACGACCTGGAGTGGGCCGGCCTCGACTACACCCGCGAGCAGTTTGAGGCGCTGATGGCAGTCGACCCCGAGCAGGTGCTCAGCGAGTGTGAGGAGCAGCGGGACTACTTCGACAGTATCGGTGAGCGGGTACCCGAGGCCATGGAACAACAGCGCCAGTACACCGCGGACCGGGTGCGCAAGGCCGCCTGAACGCAGGCCGCCCAACCGTTGCTTACGCGGGCGCTTTTTTTGTAACTAATACCATTCCCGCCCTAAACTTTCGGGGCTTGACCTCAGTCAAGCCCCGTTTTCCAGCCCTGTTGTATTGTTTTCCTCAGGAGTCAAACAAGCACAACAGGAGTGACATGATGATTTCCCGTAACGTAATCCTGGCCGCCGTGGCGGCCGCCTCCCTGTCTGCGCTGCCGGTCCAGGCCGAGCAGGGCGACTGGATTTTCCGCGTCGGTGCCGCCAACGTTGATCCGGATACCGAGAGCGACCGCATCGATGTTGCCGGCCTTGCCACCCTGCAGGGTGTGGACGTCGATGACGATACTCAGTTGGGTATTACCGCAACTTATATGCTGACGGACATCTGGGGTCTCGAGTTATTGGCGGCTACGCCCTTCGAACACGACATCACCGTCAAGGGTGCACCGATCGACGCAGGTTCCACCAAGCACCTGCCGCCGACCCTGACCTTCATGTGGTATCCGTTTGGTGGCAAGGAGTCCAACTTCCAGCCCTATGTCGGTGCCGGCATAAACTACACCTACTTCTGGGATGAGGAAGTCGATGGAGAACTCGAGGCTGCGCTGGGCACCATCATCGGCAGCGACGAGCCGGTGCCGGCAGACCTGGACCTGGATGATTCCTGGGGCTTCGCTGCGCGAGCCGGCTTCGACTACATGATCAATGACAACTGGGGTGTGAACGCCAGTATCTGGTACATCGACATCGACACCGAGGCCACCATCAAGACGGATGTGGCCAACGTCGAATTCGACGTTGAGATCGATCCCTACGTTTACATGGTAGGTGTTGCCTACAAGTTCTAGCGCCAGCTAGTGCATATGATGTGAATGCGGGGCGGCGTCTTCGACGTCAGCCCCGCTATGTTGTCCATGGCCGGCATGCTGCAGGCCGATCCACGCGGTCCAGGCACCGGCAACCACCAGCAGTATTCCCGCTACCCGGCGCAATCCGCGCTTACCCAACAGACCCATGATGCGCTGTGCAGCCACGCCCGTGGCCAGCATCGCCGGCAGTGTGCCCAGGCCAAAGGCGCCCATCAGCAGGGCCGACTGCTGCCAGTCGGCAGTGGTGGCAGTCCAGGCCAGCGCGGTGTAAATCAGCCCGCAGGGGAGGAAACCCCAGTACAGCCCCACGGCCAGGGCGTCAACGGAGTGCTGCACCGGCAGTCGACTGCGTGCCAGCGGTTCGATGTGTCGCCACAGAGCCTGACCGCCGCGCTCGAGCCAGGTCAGCCCCGCCCATACATTGGCCACGTACAGGCCCATGGCGATCAGCAGCGCGCCGGAGAGGATGCGCAGCAGCGGCATCAGCGTGTCACTGAGCCCCGTAATGCTGCCGACTGCGGCGCCGAGCCCCGCACCCAGTAACATGTAGGTGATGATGCGGCCGAACTGGAACAGCAGCAGCAGCCAGTAGCGATGCTGCGACGCCGTGCCCATGCCGAGCGCGGCGCTGATGCCGCCGCACATCACCAGGCAGTGGCTGCTGCCGAGGAGTCCGAGGGTCAGTGCGGCGAGGAGGGTGGTTTCAGTTCCGTTCAATCCCTGTCGGCCTGTTCTTTGCGCTGTACATCTTCCTCGTCCATCAGGATGCGCCAGGCTTCCTTGTCGAGATCATCATACTGGCCGTTGTCGATGGCCCACAGCAGCAGCTTGATGGCGATTGCGCAGAACACCACGGCAATGGGGATCAGGATGTAGAGACTGTCCATGCGCCTATTTTAGTCGCAGGCTGTTGAGCACCACCAGCAGTGAGCTGGCGCTCATGCCTACTGCGGCGGCCCAGGGCGGTACCCAACCCGCCGCAGCCAGTGGCACCGCCAGGCCATTGTAGGCCAATGCCCAGCTCATGTTCTGGCGAATGATCTTGCGGCAGCGCACCGCCATCGCAAAGGCGTCATCCAGTGGTCCCAGTGATTGGCCCAGCAGGATTGCGTCGGCCTGCGATTTGGCGAGATCGGTGGCCTGGTTGACCGCAAAGGCGCAGTCGGCAGCGGCCAGTACCGGAGCATCGTTGAGACCGTCGCCCACCATGGCCACCGGTGTGCCGGCGGCCTGCAGGCTGTGGATGTGTTCCAGCTTGTCCTTGGGGCTGGCACCGATACGCACCGCATCGATGCCCAGCTGTTGCGCCAGCTCCCGGCCCGCATTTGAAGGATCACCGGACAGCAGCTCCACGGCCAGGCCTCGACCCTGGAGGGCAGCCACGGTTGCTTCGGCATCGGAGCGTGGCGAGTCGTCGAGGGCGAACCAGGCCAGCAGTCCGCTGTCTGCTGCCAGTGCAATCCAGTGTCCCGGTGCCTGCGGAGGTGCCGGTAGTCCCGGGCAGGTTTCAGAAACAAATGCCGGGCTGCCGATGGCAATGCGGCGGCCATCCAGCGAGGCGCGAATGCCGCGCCCGGCGACCACCTCGACCTCCCGCAAACCGGTGGCAGCCGTAATGTCGGCAAAGGCCTGGGCAATCGGGTGCCTGCCCTGTTGTTCCAGCGCCGCGGCAATGGCCAGTGCTTCTTCTTCAGTGCTGCCCTCGGCGACACGGGTTTCGCGACGGCGCAGCTCGCCGTGGGTCAGGGTACCGGTCTTGTCGAAGATGACCCGCTGGCAGCGTAACAGTCCTTCAAGGCTGTCCTCACCCACCAGTAGCAACCCGCGACGGCGCAGGTGCGCGGTGGCAGCCGTGAGTGCCGCCGGGGTTGCCAACGCGAGCGCACAGGGACAGCTGACCACCAGCACCGAAAGCGTAATCCACAGGGCGCGGGTGGCATCGACCTGAATCCAGTAGGCCGCCACCAGGGCGGCGATTACCAGTACCGCGCCGACAAACCTGGCAGCCACCCGGTCGGCGAGCCTGGCCAACGTGGGCTTGTCGCCAGCCCGGGTCAGCATGCCGAGCATGGTGGCGAGGCGACTGCCTGCGGCATCGCAAGCTACCCGCATGCTGCCGCCGCCTTCCCGCAGTACGGTACCGGCAGACACCTGTTCGCCGGGCCCGATACTGCGCGGCAGATGCTCGCCGGTGAAGGCCGCCTCGTCCACTGCGCCGCCGCCGTCGAGCAACACGCCGTCGGCTGGAATGGTTTCCCCGGCCCGCAGCAGCAGCACGTCGCCGCTGCGTATAGATCGCGTGGGTACCGTAGCCCAGCTATCACCCTCACGGCGCAGTGATGCGACCGGCAACAGGCTTTGCAGGTCTGTCTGGCGCAGGAACTCGCGGCGCCGCACCTGGCGCTCCATATAGCGGCCCAGCAGCAGGAAGAACGTGAACATGGCGATCGAGTCGAAATACACCTCGCCGCTGTTCTGTAGCGTCGCCCAGGCACTGGCGATATAGGCAAGGCCGATAGCCAGGGCTACCGGCAGGTCCATGACCAGGCGGCCGAAGCGCAGGTTGTTCCAGGCATTGTGGAAGAAGCTGCGGGCACTGTAGAACACCACCACACTGGCAATCAGCAGGCTGACCCAGCGCATCAGGCCGCGGTATTCCAGCGCGATACCCTGGATGTCGCCGGCGTGCAGGGCGATACCGAACATGCCCACCTGCATCATGGCGAGGCCGGCTACCGCCAGCTCGCGCAGGGCAGCGCGCTGCTCGGTTTCAATCAATCGTGCGCCCTGACTCAGCTGCCAGGGGTGGGGGTCGTAGCCCAGCGCCAGCAGCTGCTGGAATATCTCGCTGAGCGGCAGCTGCTCGCGGTTGAACTCCACCACCAGGGACTGCTGGGACAGGTTGACGTTGGCGCCGCTGACGGCGGGGTTCGCCAGCAGGGCCTTCTCGATCAGCCAGGTACAGGCAGCACAGCTGATGCCGCCCAGTAAGAGCTGTGCGCGATGCTCACCGTTGTCGAGCGCGCTGACGAAGTCTGCGCAGTTTTCCGGGTTGTCGTAGGCCAGGTAAAGATTTTCCTGCGGCAGGGGCGGCGCGGTTTCGTTGAGCTCGGTGCGCAGGCGGTAGAAAGAATCGAGGCCGCTACCGGCAATCAGTCGCGCCACCGCCTGGCAGCCCGGGCAGCACATCGGGCGGGGCTCGCCACCGATCTCCACAGTGAGGTGGGTGCCAGGCGGCACCAGCTCGCCACAGTGGTAGCAGTGCTCGCTGTCAGTTCGCTTCAACATCGCGGAGCCTGAGCTCCCCGAGCAGCTGCCAGCGGCGATCGGCGTCGCTCACGATGGGTTCCAGTTGCCAGAGCCAGCGAGGACTAGCAGAGAGGTCAGCGGGGGCACGGTAGATTCCGGGGGTGATCTGGGCGAGGCGCAGCTCGATGTCGCTCTCGGCATCCAACGGGTGTGACAGCTCCAGCTCCAGCGCGGCCGGCAGTACTTCGCTGTCCAGGGTGACCTCGACGCTGTCGCCGCTCGCCTCAATGACGGCGGCCACGCCCAGCTGCTCTGCCAGGCGCTGTTTACTGAGCTCCTGATTGATCGCCAGGCCTTCCTTGTAATAGTCCTCTGCCACCAGGCTGTCGGCATTATTGGCAGCGATCCACCAGGTGGTCAGCCCGGCCACCACCACAATCCCGGGCAGGCCAAATAGAAACCATGGCCAGAACTGGCGATACCAGGGCGGCGGTGTTGTGTCGGCGAAGTCGTTCAAGGGTTCCCCATTGGTACCAGGAAGCGGCTTTCTGCGCGATCCGAGAGGGCGGCGCCGTCATCGGATTCGATAACAAATTCGAAGGCACTGCTCGGGCGGTCGAAGCTGTCCCTCGGCGCGCGCACTCGCAGCGGCAGGCTGCGCACTTCGCCGGCATTCAGCAGCAGTTCGGTGTCGCCGATGATGCTGGCGTCGGGCAGGCCTTCCAGTCGCAGCGTATAGCTGTGCATCTCCTCGTCCATGTTGAGAATCGACAGTGTGTAGACGTTTTCGATCGAGTCTCCCGCGATCTCGGTATAAAGCTGGCTGCGATCACGAATCACGGTCATTTCCAGCGGTACCCGGTTGTAGATGCGCCAGGAGAAGGCGCTCACCATCACCAGCAGGGCGACGATGTAACCGATCAGGCGCGGGCGCAGCCAGTGGGTTTTGCCGCCTTCCAGCTCGGCTTCGCTGGCGTAGCGAATCAGGCCCGGCTCGTAGCCCATCTTGTCCATGACCGAGTCGCAGGCGTCCACACACAGGGCGCAGCCGATGCACTGGTACTGCAGGCCGTCGCGAATGTCGATGCCGGTGGGGCAGACCTGCACGCACAGCTGGCAGCTGATGCAGTCGCCCAGGCCCTCGGCCGACTTGTCGGCGTCGCGCCGGCGCGCGCCGCGCGGCTCGCCGCGCTGCTTGTCATAGGCCACGATCAGCGTGTCGTGGTCGAACATCACGGACTGGAAGCGCGCGTACGGGCACATGAATACGCAGACCTGTTCGCGCAACCAGCCGGCGTTGATGTAGGTGGCGAGGGTGAAAAAAGTGGTCCAGGCCGCGCCCCAGGTGGTGACCTGCAGGGTAACGATATCCAGGCTCAACTCGCGTATCGGATAGAAGTAGCCGACGAATGTCATGCCGGTATAGAAGGCCACCGCCAGCCACAGGAAGTGCTTGGTGAACTTCTTGCCGAATTTGGCGAGGGACCAGGGTGTCTTGTCGAGTTTCATGCGCTGGTTGCGGCTGCCTTCGACCCGCTGCTCCACCCACATGAAAATACTGGTCCACACAGTTTGCGGACAGGTGTAGCCGCACCACACCCGGCCCAGGAACACGGTCACGGTAAACAGGGAGAACGCCGAGATGATCAGCAGCCAGGCCAGCAGCGGAAAGTCCTGCGGCCAGAAGGTCATGAACAGGATGTGGAACTTGCGCTCGGGCAGGTCGAACAGCACCGCCGGGCGATCACCCCACTGCAGCCAGGGCAGCAGGAAGTAGCCGGCCAGCAGCGGCCAGCCGGTGAACAGCCGAACGCGCTGGAAAAAGCCTTCAATCTTGCGGGTGTAGATCTTTTCCCGCTTCTGGTAGAGGTCGAGCTCAGCAACCTCGGCTGGCGCCAGATCCTCGACCTCGATGAGGTCTGGTTTGTTCATGGATTACCGCTTTGTTCGCAACTGCTGCTTACATCTACTGGCTCAGGCTATAGACGTAGGCAGTGATCAGGTGAATCTTGTCCTCGCTGAGCTGCTCGCCAAAGGCGGGCATCACGCCGTTGCGGCCAACGCGCAGGGTGTGCTGGATCTCGCTTTCGGAACCGCCGTAGAGCCAGATGCCATTGGTCAGGTTCGGTGCGCCCAGTACCGGGTTACCCAGGCCCTCGGCGCCGTGGCAGGCCACGCAAAGCATGTCGTACTGGGTCTTGCCGGCAGCCGCCATGCTGTCATCGACGTCGCGGTCGCTGAGTTGCATGACATAGGCGGTCACGTTGCGAACACCCTCGTCACCGAGGGCCGCCTCCCAGGAGGGCATGGCCGCCTGGCGACCGTGTACCAGCGTGTGCTTGATCGCGTCTGGAGTGCCGCCCCAGATCCAGTCGCCGTCAGCCAGGTTGGGGAAGCCGTAGGCGCCGTAGGCGTCGGCACCGTGGCACACCGAGCAGTTGACGCCGTACAGGCGCTGGCCCATGCGCAGTGCTTCGGGGTGCTGGATCACTTCTTCCACCGGCATCGCCAGGTAGCGATAGCGCACTGCGCTGAAACGCTCCTCCGCGCGTGCCACCTCAGTCTCCCATTGCTGCACCTGGGTCCAGCCCAGCATACCCGGGAAGTTGCCGAGGCCCGGGTAGACGATAAGGTAGCCGACACCGAACACCAGGGTGATCATGAACATCAGGAACCACCAGTAGGGCAGCGGGTTGTCGTATTCCTCAATACCGTCAGCCGCGTGGCCGGTGGTCTGTTCCGGGTCTGCGGGTGCCCGGGTGCGATTGGCAAACAGTACCCAGAATGTCCCGATGAAGGTGACAACGGTCAGGATGATGACCCAGGCACTCCAGAAACTGCTCATGCTTGCTTCTCCTTATGCGCCGTGTCGGCGCCGGTCTCACGCTCTGCCAAGGTTTGTGCCATGGTCTGGCGGTGGGCTTCCTCGTCGGCGAACGGCAGGTTGGCCGCTTCGTCAAAGCGCGACTTGTTGCTGCGGCTGTACACAACGATGACCAGGCCGATAAAGGCGATCAGCAGCAGCAGCGTCGTCAGGCCGCGCACGGTGTTGATATCCACGCTCAGCGTCTCCTCTGAATAAGCGTGCCCAATTGCTGCAGGTAGGCGACCATAGCGTCGATTTCTTTCTTGCCGGCGACCGCGGCCGCGGCGCCTTCAATGTCGGCATCCGTGTAAGGCACGCCGACCGCGCGCAGGGCAGCCATCTTGCCGCCGGTCTTGTCGCCGTTGATATCGCGGTCAAACAGCCAGGGGAATGCCGGCATGTTGGATTGCGGCACCAGGTCGCGCGGGTTGTAGAGGTGGGCGCGGTGCCAATCGTCGCTGTAGCGGCCGCCCACCCGGGCCAGGTCCGGGCCGGTGCGTTTGGAGCCCCACAGGAATGGGTGGTCGTAAACGAACTCTCCGGCGACCGAGAAGTGGCCGTAGCGCTCGGTCTCGGCACGCAGCGGGCGAATCATCTGCGAGTGGCAGACGTTGCAGCCCTCACGTACATAGATGTCGCGGCCCTCCAGCTCCAGGGCGCTCAGGGGCTTGAGTCCCTCGATCGGCTCGCGTACTTCCTTGCCGAAGACCAGGGGTACCAGTTCGACCAGTGCACCAAAGCTGATGGCGACAACGATGAGAATCATCATCAGGCCAATGTTCTTTTCAACTACCTCGTGTTTCATTGACTGCTCCTCACGCGGTGCCGGCGACGGCTTGACTGCCGGAGGGTGCTTGCTCCTCGGCGGTTTCATCCGTGGTAATCGTCATATACAGGTTGTAAGCCATGATCAGCATGCCCAGGAAAAAGATGCCGCCGCCGATCAGGCGCACGTAGTAACCCGGGTAACTGGCCTGCAGTGACTCGACAAAGGTATAGGTCAGCGTGCCGTCCTGGTTGTAGGCGCGCCACATCAGGCCCTGGAGGATGCCGTTCACCCACATGGAGGCGATGTAGAGCACCGTGCCGATGGTCGACATCCAGAAATGCACATTGATCAGGTCGATGCTGTACATGCGCTCGCGGCCGAACAGGATCGGCAGCAGGTGATACATGGCGCCAATGGACACCATGGCGACCCAGCCGAGGGCACCGGAGTGCACGTGGCCAATGGTCCAGTCGGTGTAGTGGGACAGGGCGTTCACGGTCTTGATCGACATCATCGGACCTTCGAAGGTCGACATGCCATAGAACGACAGTGACACCACCAGGAAGCGCAGGATCGGGTCGGTGCGCAGCTTATGCCAGGCACCCGACAGGGTCATCATGCCGTTGATCATGCCGCCCCAGGAGGGCGCCAGCAGGATCAGTGACATCACCATGCCCAGGCTCTGGGCCCAGTCGGGCAGGGCGGTGTAGTGCAGGTGGTGCGGGCCGGCCCAGATGTACACGGCGATCAGCGCCCAGAAGTGAACGATGGACAGCCGGTAGGAGTAGACCGGGCGTTCGGCCTGCTTGGGGACAAAGTAATACATGATGCCCAGGAAGCCGGCGGTCAGGAAGAAGCCCACCGCGTTGTGGCCGTACCACCACTGGACCATGGCATCCACGGTTCCCGCATAGATGGAGTAGGACTTGAACCCACCTGCCGGGATCGCCAGGCTGTTCACGATGTGCAGCACCGCCACGGTGATAATAAAGGCGCCGAAGAACCAGTTGGCCACGTAGATGTGCTGGACCTTGCGCTTCATGATGGTGCCAAAGTAGAGGATGGCATAGAGCACCCAGACCACGGTGATCAGCAGGTCAACCGGCCACTCGAGCTCGGCGTATTCCTTGCCGCTGGTGAGGCCCAGGGGCAAGGTGATGGCGGCGGCGAGGATCACCAGCTGCCAGCCCCAGAACACCGCGGCGGCCAGTTTGTCTGATATCAGCCGCACCTGGCAGGTGCGCTGTACCACGAACAGCGAGCTGGCGAAGAGGGCGCAGCCGCCAAAGGCGAAAATCACCGCATTGGTATGCAGCGGACGCAGGCGCCCAAAGTGCAGATAGGGGAGTTCCGTATTGAGCACCGGCCATGCCAGCTGGGCGGCGATAAGAACCCCCACCAGCATGCCGACGATGCCCCACACCACCGTCATCACGGCGAACTGGCGCACGACCTTGTAGTTGTATACCGGGTGGCTCAGGGTGGCCTTGTCCACACCCATCTGCACCAGGCTGCTCGAGGCGGTTCCGCTATCCATGGAGCTCATGGCTGTCTCACTCATCTACAAATCCTTGAAAATCTGGTGTCGGTGGCGGCTTATGCGTCGGTAAACGCGGGCCCGGCCCCGAAGTCCCACAGGATCACTGAGCCCACAAGAATGCAGACCAGGATCACCAGGCAAATTGCTAGAACGGCACTCGAGAACAGGAAGCCGCGTTCTTCGGGAATGCGCATCACGATCGGAATCCCCAGGTACATCAGGTAGACCGACCAGCAGACGGCGACCACTCCAATAAGCATATCGAGCCAGAGTACCGGATAGAAACCAACCGCCCCGAAGATGAACAGCGGCGTGGCCGTAAAGCCCGCAATGACAATACCCTTGGCGAGGCTCGAATCGGCGCCGTAGGTCTTGGACATCCAGTGGATGAAGTAGCCGATCACAGCGATCGAGCCGACCATGGCGCAATAGAACAGGATGATCAGTACCAGGGCGCTGTCCGCGGTCAGGCGGATGGCGCCCCCTTCGCCGACGGTCCAGCCCACGTTGGTGGTGCCGAAGTACCAGGCGACGGAAGGCAGCAGGGCCATGATGGCAGGAAACAGCACCATGGTTCGCATGGTGGGCGCCGGCAGGTCCGCCACCTTTTGCCATGCCACACTCGGCTGCACCATCAGGCCCAATGCATGATTGAACATCGATTCACCCCTCGTTGTTTGACCGGGCGGTGTTGGTCACCGCCTTCATTTATACAACCGGGCAGTTCGAACCCGGGCTGCTTTTCTCTAGGTCCCGGAACCCCGGGAGTCTGACGCTATTCGTCGTCCTCGCATACGTGGACGTTGGCTATCTCCTTGAGCGCGTCCAGGTCGAGTATCTTGATTTCCTTGTTGCTGACCTCGAGGATTTCGAGTTTCTGCAAGCGACTGAAAACCCGACTCACGGTCTCCACCGTAAGGCCAAGGTAGTTGCCGATATCGATGCGCGACATCGGCAGGCGGAACTGGGTGGCACTCAGCTTGCGGCGGGCATTGCGCGACGAGATGCTGAGCATCAGCGCAGCGATGCGTTCCTCCGCGGTGTTCTTGCTGAGCAGGGTAATCAGCTGCTGATCCTCGGTGATCTCGCGGCTCATCAACTGGAAGAAGTGGCGCTGCAGGTCGGGCATCTGGGTGCTCAACTCCTGCAGGTGACTGAACGGTATTTCGCAAACCGCCGCAGTCTCCAGGGCCCGGGCCGAGCAGGCGTGGGCATTCTTGCTGATGCCGTCCATGCCGAGGATCTCGCCGGGGAAGTAGAAGCCGGTAACCTGTTCGCGCCCGTCGTCAGTCACCCGGTAGGCCTTGATCGCCCCCGAGCGGACTGCGTAGACGGCGGTAAAGGCCACACCTTCCTGGTACAGGTGCTCGCCTTTCTGTAGTGGTTTGCCGCGCTGGATGATGTTGTCCAGTCGCTCCACGTCAGCGGAATCCAGAGCAAGTGGAAGACAGAGAGTATTGAGCCGGCAGTTGCCGCAGCTCACCCGGTAATCGTGGGTGCATTTGCGCGTAACAGCCGATTCACCCACAGTTTTTGCTGGAATGTTCATAAGCCCCCCCGGAATTTTTTTCATTAGTATAGACCGTCAGATCACTGCGGAATAGCGCGGCGAGTTAGCCGCTGATTCCGGTGGATTCAGATATTGGTCAAATACCATACAAACGTTGCGCAGGAAGGGCCTTCCCTGCTCGGTGATACTGATGCGGTCATTTTCCAGGGCCAGCAGCCCATCCGCCTGCATGTCCTCCAGCGCGGCGATTTCCTGCTCGAAGTGCTGCCAGAAACTGGCGTCGCCAGGCAATTCACAGCTATCGAGATCCAGTGACAGATTGCAGATCAGTGACATGATCACGTGGCGCCGCAGGCGGTCTTCCGAGCTGGTGCGGTAGCCACGATGAATGGGCAGCTTGCCCGCATCCACATCTGAGTAGTAGTCGTCCAGGCCGCGGGCATTCTGCACGTAGTAGTCGCCCACCTGGCTGATGGAAGACACACCCATGCCGACCAGGTCGTCCGCCAGCAACAGTGAATAGCCCTGGAAGTTGCGCTGCAGCTTGCCATCGCGCTGGGCCTGCGCCAGGTCGTCATCGGGCAGCACATAGTGGTCGAGACCGATATGGACATAACCTGCGGCCTGCAGGGTGTCGGCAATCTGCCACTGCAATGCCAGCTTATCGGAAGGGCTTGGCAAGGTCAGTCGGTCAATCGCACGCTGGGACTTGAAGCGATCCGGCAGGTGCGCGTAGTTGAAACAGGCGATCCGGTCCGGCCGCAGCTCGATTACTTTCTGCAGCGTCGATTCCATGGTCAGGCTGTCCTGGTGCGGCAGGCCGTAGATCAAATCGAAACTCAGCGAGCGGAAATCGAAGTGGCGGATTTCGTCGACCAGCTTGCGCACCATCTTGAAGGGCTGGACCCGGTTGATGGACTTCTGTACCAGCGGGTCGAAATCCTGGATCCCCAGGCTGACCCGGTTAAAGCCCAGCCCTTTCATCAGTGGGATGGCGCCGGCGGCGGTGGTGCGTGGGTCGAGTTCCATGGAGTACTCGCGCACGCCGCTGTCCATCAGCGTGAAGTGGCTGGCGAGGTCGTGCATCAGCTCGGTGACCTCGGCGTTATCCAGGTAGGTCGGCGAACCGCCACCCCAGTGCATCTGGCGCACGGGTCGGCGTTTGCCGTGGATTTCCGCCTGCATGGCGATTTCGCGGCGCAGGGAGGCCAGGTAGCGCTGCGCAGTGCCCGGCTCACGGGTCACGATCTTGTTGCAGGCGCAGTAGTAGCAGATGTCCTGGCAGAAGGGGATGTGCACATACAGCGACAGCGAGCCCAACTGGTGGCTGCGAGCGTCGCGCAGGTAGTCGTCCACGGGGAAGCTCTCGCCGAACTGCGGGGCGGTCGGGTAGGAGGTGTAACGGGGACCACTGCGCGCATATTTCTCAATCAGCGCCATATCCTGCCCCGCGTTCGTCACCAACTTGTCCATCCAGTCTCAGCCTCCTGCGGAGAGCATAGCAACGCCGCCTCCTGCGGGGCTTGATGCAGGTCAATAGCGCTGAATTTGGGGCTTCGCGGGTTGGTTTACAGGCCTGAACCGGGCGCTCGCCGCTGCCACATTCGGTTGACCGGCTGCGAGACCAGTCGCCAGAATGAACGAAACACAGGAGAGCCTATGAACGTTCGCAGCCTCGGTTATGTGCGCATTGAATCCACTGAGCCCGCCCGGTGGGCCAGTTTCGGCACCGAGGTGCTGGGAATGATGCTGGCCAGCGCCCCCGACGGCCATGTCTACCTGAAGATGGACGCGCGGCCGTTCCGGTTTGCGATCATTCCCGGTGACGCCGATCGCCTGCAATTGTGCGGCTGGGAACTGGCATCGTCCGAGGATTTCATCGCCGCCTGCGCCGAGCTCGATGCCGCCGGTGTCAGCTACAGCCACGGCAGCGATGATGAATGTGCAGAGCGGCAGGTGCAGGCCCTGGTGCGTCTGGCTGATCCCGCGGGGAATACCCTGGAGCTTTATCACGGTGGCGCGCTCGAATACGACAAGTTCGTTTCCCCGGCCGGGGTGGCGGGATTCGAGACCGGCTTCAACGGTGACATGGGGTTCGGGCACGCGGTGCTGCCGGCGCCCAACCTGGTCGAAACCCATGCCTTCTACCGTGACGTGCTGGGCTTCGGCGACACCGATTACATGCATTTCCATTTCAGCGAGGACCCCGCCGACCCGGGCCAGGGCCTGAACTTCATGCACGTGCAGAATCCGCGCCACCACAGCCTGGCGCTGTACCAGGCGGAAATGCCTTCCGGTTGCGTGCATCTGATGGTGGAAGTGCCGACCATTGACGAGGTGGGGTACTGCCTCGACCGGGTACTGGCGCGGGATATCCCGGTAACGTCTACGCTGGGGCGCCATACCAACGACCGGATGCTGTCGTTCTATATGGCGACTCCGGGCGGCTTCGCCCTCGAATACGGCTGTGACGGCCTGCAAATGGACTGGGAGGGTTACACGCCCACCATTTCAACCCGCCCCAGCCTGTGGGGCCACGAGTTCAAGGCACCGGAATAACTCTTTAGCGGGGCGCCGGGCCCGCGCGTGGGCTCAGGCGAGGCTGGCGACGCTCTTCAGCACCAGCCGCACCAGCTCGGCCTGGCGTGCGACCCCGGTCTTGGCAAAGATCGACTTGAGCTGGGCCCGGGCCGTGTGTTGGGAAACGTTCTGCTGCTCGGACACCTCGGCGAGGCTCAGTCCCTGGGCCAGTCGCAAGGCCAGCGAGGCCTCGGCGGGGGTCAGCTGGAACAGCTCTTGCAGCAGTTGCCGCGTGACCTCGCTGGGCTCGAACCCCGCGCCTTCGCCCCGCGCCGGATCGCTGATGAAGACTGCCACGCTGGGGCTGGACTGGCCCTCGGCCCATTCGGCCAGCGGTACCGGGCGCAGCACCAGGCCGTAATCCTTCAAACCGCTGGGGCGCGGCACCCGCAGGGCGCGAACCATGCCGGCGGTGCCGGCCCGCTGGGCAGCCACCGCGGCTTCCACCATGGCCTGGAGCTGGTTGTCGGCGGCGCGATCCTGCAGGTGTAGCCTCTGTTCCACCACGCTCATGCCGTCATCTTCCTCGAGCAGGGCGCCGGCCACCGTGTTGGTGTTCAGCACCCGGCCGCGCTCGTCCAGCACCAGGGTGGCCACCGCCAGTTGATCCACTGCATCGGCGTACAGGTCGCGTTCGGATTCGATGCGACTGAGCCGGGCGTGAATCTGGATGGCGCGCTTGAGGTGCGGCAGCAACTGTTCGCAGAACTGCTTGTGGGCGGCACCGAAGGCCGGCTCATCGGGGCGGCGGGCTATTCGCAGACGGGCCTGCATGCCGTCCGGTTCGACGGTGTCGACACCGAGGATGTGGAACAGCCCGATAGGTTTCAGGTAGTTCAGGTAGTAGTCCGAGGCCAGCAGCTCCTTATCGGGGATCAGCTCCTGCTGGGTCACCACCTTGCCGGGGGGCAGGTTGACGAAGGGGTCGATGGCAAAAAACTGTTCCTGGTAGGTCATTGCCTCCCAGTCGCTGGGGTCGGCGAGGTCGTCTTCGCCGCTGTCGCTGCGCTGGCAATTGAGGATTACGCCGCGATCGCCGGCGGCGGGGGGTCTGAGCACCAGTGACACCACCTGGGCGTCCATGGCGCGTCGCAGCGCCGGCAGGAAACTGCGCCAGGGCTTGTCCTGCAGCGGACCCTCGTAAACCAGCTCTACCAGCTCTTCGAATGAGAGCTCCGATGAGTTTGCGGGGGGCGAGGGGCCCATGACCTACTTTTCAACCATCTCCAGCTTGTCGGTCAGGCTGGTGAGGGGGGTGGGGCGACCGACACCCCAGCCCTGAATGTAGTCGCAGCCCATTTCCCGCAGCTTGTCGATGATCTCCTCGTTCTCGGCAAATTCGGCGATGGTTTCCATGCCCAGGAAGTGGGACAGGTCATTGATGGACTTGGCCATGGCGAAGTCCTTGGAATTCTTGTGGATGCTCTTGATGAAGGTGCCGTCGATCTTCACGTAGTCCACCGGCAGGTCGCGCAGGTAGGAATGGGAGGCGAGACCGGTACCGAAGTCATCGATGGAGAACTTGCAGCCGATGTTCTTGAACTGGTTGACGAAATCGGTGGCCTTTACCATGTTGTCGATGGTGCCGGTTTCGGTGATCTCGAAGCAGATTTTGCTGGTGCCTACCCCGTACTCTGAGATCGCCTCGAACAGGAAGTCCATGAAGCTGTTGTCAGTGACGCTGTTACCGGACAGGTTGATGGCAAGATTGGGCACATCCTTTTCCTCGTCCATCATCTGGCTGATCCAGCTGAACACCTGGCGCACCACCCACTGGTCCACCTGTGTCATGTAGCCAAACTGTTCCGCGCTCTTGATGAAGTCCTGGGGCGAGCTGAGCTTGCCGGATTCGTCGGCAATGGCCATGAGGATTTCGTAGTGTGCGATATCAAACTGGCCGTCCACCATTGCGGTGCGAGCGATGGGTTGGGCCTGCAGCACAAAGTTCTTGGTATCGAGGGTGTGTTCGATCTGCTTGATCGCAGCTGCTTCTTCGGACTTGTAGGCATCGGCGCGGGCCTTGTCCTCATTGAAGTGGACAACCCGGTTGCCACCGTCCTGCTTGGCCTGCTCGGATACCAGGCGGGCGTTCTCCATTACACCGGCGACGGACTGGCTGTGATCGAGTATGGCGGCCACACCGACGGATACGGTGAACGAGATCTTGTCGTTGTTGACCTGGACCGGGCTTACTTCGATATCACCGCGTATGCCCTCGGCATGGGCGATGGCCTGCTCCATGGTGCGATCCAGCAGCAATACCGTGAAGCGATCGCCTTCCAGTCGTGCCGATAGCACCTTGCGATCGTGTTGCTGGGCCAGCAATTTGCCGAACTCGATGAGAATCTGGTCTCCCGTGGCCTGGTCGTAAACATCGTTGACCAGGCCGAACTTGTCGATGTCGATATACAGCAGCGCGTGGGAAGCGTGCTTGCTTTTGGCATGCTGCAGCGCTTTTTCAAGCTGCTCCAGGAACGAGTCGCGGTTGATGAGGCTCGTGAGACTGTCGTGGTTCTTGTCGAAGCTGAGTGAGCGCTGTACGTGCTCGAGGGTCTTGTACATCGACTGGTCGACCAGCGGTAGCTCCTCGCTGGGCGTTGGCGGCTTGACGCCCTTGGAGAGCTGCCGGGCCAGTTCGACGCCGCTTACATCCGCGACTTTCTGGCCGCGTTCGTTCACAAATATGAAGCGGTCGCCGTCTTCGCTGATCCAGGCCAGCTGCATACGGCGCTTCGCTCCCTGGGGGTCGCGGTAAGTCAGCCAGGTGCCGCGCTCGAGGTCTTCCACCCGCTTTATCCAGCGACGCAGGCGCGGCAGTGTCTCGACCTTTTCTCGTATCTTCTCGGGGTCGCGCTCGTCCGCCTCGCTCGGCGGCTCTACCGTCGTATACTCGAGTTCGGCACGGCCAGCCAGTACCTCCCTCAGGTTCTCGAGTACCGGTTCGTGCTCCATGTGGGTTGGCAGTGCCTCGGAGATCTGCTGGCTCACCATGTCCAGCAGGGGTTCTGCCTCCAGCGCGCGCTCTACCTGTACCTGTTCATCTTCGGCTTCGCCCTGTTTTTTCTGCATCAGCCACAGTGACAGCAGGTCCAGGGTTTTGACGTAGTCCTTCCAGGCGCGACTGTTGGGGCCCTGTTTGACGAAGGTGAGCTTGAGCAGGTCGCGCCAGCCCTTGTCCACCAGCTCTACCAGCGGCTTGGGTGCCTGCGGCGCCCGCAGACGGGTGCGCAGTACCTTATCGACGGCCTTTTCGGCCTTGCGCAGCTTTTCCTGCCCATCCTGGGTCTTGACCACGCGCTCGACATTGCGCTCCAGGGCTTTCTTCTGCTGCTCGGACAGGCTGTCCAGTTCGGTCAGCGCGCTAGCGAATACCTCGCTGTTGGTCTGGTAGTTCTGGACGATGTTGTCGATGATCGCCGAAACCTTGGTCTCCAGTGCCCGGTTCGGGTAATTGCTGGAGTTGGCGAGCTGGGTGACTTTGTCGATTACGCCGCGGGCCGGGTGCGCCTTGTCGGCGAAGAACTGGGGCTCCAGCAGCGCCAACTTGGCCAGCGGGATCTGCAGGTCGCCGACGATCGGGCGCAGGTCAGGTTCTACATCGATTTCGACGGAGATGTCCGAGAACAGGTTGTCCACCAGGTCCAGCTGGTTGACGCTGTCCTGTTCGAAGCCGTCGGTGCCCTCCAGCCCGGCAATGCTGCCCTGGCGATCCGCCAGGTACTGGCGCACCGAGCGCTGCTCGCGAAGTTCCGAACGTGCCTCGGCATTGGACTGCAATTCGGACAGCACATTGGCCAGGGCATTGGAGGTGGCGGGCGGCCCGCCGCTGCCGGTTCCCGTACCCGCGGTGCCGGCCAGTGTGCCGCCGCTTTCCACCGGTGCCGCGCGTCGGAAATTCAGGGCATCGATCACCGAGCGATACAGGGTGGGTGTGTCGAAGTGGCGGCTTGCGGCACCTTTGGGTGCTGGCGGGGGCGCCGCCAGGCCCTTGTTGTCGGCCGGTGCCAGGCCGGCCTCCTGGGCAGCGGCCAGCAGTTCCGCGGCTTCGTCCTCGACGGGCAGGTCAGGGGCCGGTGCGGGCGGTGGCTTGGGTTTCGGTACCGGTTTGGCACGCTGCTTGCGGATACGCTCGAACAGGGAACCGTGCTTCTCGAGATCCTCGTCGATTTCGGGCTTTACCCCGCGATCTCGCAGGAAGGTATTCAGGCTCTTGTAGTAGGAGTCCAGATTCGTGACGAGACCGCTGTCGAAGAACTTGTAGAGATCTGACATGACACTGGTGGATATACCGCCATCGACCACAACTTCACGAAAAGCGGCGGCGAGTTGTGCCACGTGCACCGGCAGCCGCGTGTCCAGCGGCTCGATGTCGCACATGTCGGCATAGCGGATAGTCAGCGCTTCCATGGGCAGGCCGAGCTTGCTCTGGGCACTGCTGACGATGCGGTCGATGGTCAGTGAATCCTCGAACACCTGGATGTCGACAAGATCGAGCTCGTCGAAAGCCACTTCATCGATACTCCCGTCCTGCTGGCGTTCCGGCAGCAGCGGTTCATCAAAGAAGGCACTGATCTGGCTGCCGAAAGACCCGAGCATGTCCCTGTGACTGCGCCGCAGAATGTTCATGGCCTCGTACAGGTCGTCCTGGCGCTCGCGGTTACCCGACTGGGAAGCGAGATCCATCATGCGATCGGCGGCGTCGAGAATGAATGTGTCGATCAGGCGGTCGAGCTGGCGCAGGGCCCGTTCCCTGAAGTCCTGCAGGTGGGCTCTTGAGTCCGCCAGGCTGCGGGCCTCGTCGGGTAGCAGCAGGCGACGAATGCGTGCCGCAAACTCGCTGTCGTGGGAACGGTACTCAAGCTTGATGTCAGTACCACTGCCGGAACTGATCGAGACCGGGATCTCCAGCCGGCTGCCGTCATCATCGTAGGCATCATTGATTTTCAGGAGGGCGCGCGCGCCCACAGGTACCGCGAGCTTATCGTCGCCTTGCTGGTTGCCGACGCGGTGGGCCTGGCTCAGTAGCAAGCCGAATTCCAGCAGCTTGCTCACCTCGCCTGCGTAGCTCGCCCCGCCTTCCAGGTGGAGCTCCGCCGGGTGCGACTCCGGCAGTACCTCAGCTTGCGACATGTTTAACCTTATTCTTGATGGTTGCCTTCACGGCTTTCTCGGCTTTCATCGGCATATTCGGTCACGGCTTTACCGCTGCGGCCAGCAGGTCGCGCAGAAACCGCCACACTTCCGTGTGGTCCCGACCGCACGTAGCGCCCTGAGTATAACCTGATCAATAGCAGGGGTGACAAACCGTTGCGGCTCGCTGCAGGGCCTTTGTGACTCAGGGCTGCGCGGGATTGGCGGCGTCGAGAAAGGCCGGTTTTTCACCGCCGCCGTGCACCAGCAGGCTGGCACCGCTGATATAGCTGGCGAGACTGGAGGCCAGGAACAGGCAGGCGTCGCCGATATCGCCCGGTTCCGCGAGCCTGCCCAGTGGAATGGTGTTTGCGACCCGGGCGACGCCCTCGTCGTCGCCATAGTGCAGATGCGCCTGCTCGGTCAGCACCAGGCCGCAGATGATGGTGTTGACCCTGACTCGCGGCGCCCATTCGACGGCCAGCGAGGTCCCGAGGTTGACGAGACCGGACTTGGCGGCGCCGTAGGCTGCCGTACCTGGAGAGGGTCTAACAGCGCTGACGCTGGCGATGTTGATAATGCTGCCGCCCGACTCCTGGCTTTGCATGGCCCGGTTGGCGGCCTGGGCGACCAGCAGCGGCGCCAGCAGGTTGAGCCCGATGATGGCTTCGGAAAACCGTGGTGAGGCGCTGGCCGCGTCCGTCGCCGGGGCGCCGCCAGCATTGTTCACCAGGATATCCAGCCTCCCGGCGGCTGCCACCACGGCGTTGACGAAACTGTCCACCTGTTCGGCATCGCGTACATCGCAGCCGTGGAAGCGGGCCTGGTGACCGTCACTGGCCGGCAGTGTTTCCGGTTGGTTGCGACCGCAGATATGCACCTCGGCGCCGGCGGCCAGCAGGCGCTCGCTGATGCCGCGACCCACACCCCGGGCGCCGCCGGTGACAATCGCTACCTTGCCGCTGAGGTCCAGGGGTTTGTCCATAGGCTGAGTCCTTTGCACGTCCATTGCCGTCTGCTGGCGCCTTCCATCTGGCTGGCCAGCGCCTCCCCCACGGCTTGTTATGGTGGGGGGAGTTACATAATATGCCGGAGCACAATCCTACCCCCGCCCGAGGCGGGGTTCCAATATCCAGGCAATCAACAAGCCTCCCGCCCGGCGGGAGCGCACTTCAGAGGAACGACCTATGACGAACGAATCGCTGCCAGTACTGGCAATACTGGGGGGCACTGGTGATCTCGGCACCGGGCTGGCGCGGCGCTGGGCCCAGGCCGGCTATCGGGTGATTATCGGCTCGCGCACCCAGGAGAAAGCGGAAGCCGCAGTGGCCGACCTGCACGAGGTCATGGCCGAGCGCGGGGTCGCTGAAGTGTCGGTGGAAGCGATGGAAAACCTGGCAGCGGCCGAGGCCGCCCAGATTGTCACCCTGACTGTTCCTTTCGCACACCAGGTCAGCACCCTCGAGCATGTAAAGGGTGCCCTTGACGGCAAGATCCTGGTCGACGTCACCGTGCCGCTGGTACCGCCAAAGGTGGGCCGGGTGCAGCTGCCGGAAGGCGGTTCCGCCGGCCAGATTGCCCAGGACCTGCTCGGTGAATCCGTGCAGGTAGTGTCCGCTTTCCAGAACGTGGCGGCCCACCACCTGCAGGAAGGACACGGCATCGAGTGCGATGTGCTGGTGACCGGCGACAACAAGGAAGCCCGCGGCCAGGTGATCGACCTGGTGGAGGCGGCAGGAATGCGCGGCTTCCATGCCGGGCCCATTGCCAATGCCGCAGCCGCCGAGGCACTGACCTCGGTGCTGATTACCATCAACCGCCAGTACAAATGCCACGCCGGCATCTCCATTACGGGACCGGATAGCGCTGAATGATCGCGTCGGTACAGCTTGTACCGGTACTTCCCTTTCCCCTGGTAGAGCCGGGGGACGACCTTGCGGCGGTGGTGCTCGCTGCCCTGGCGGACGCCGACATCCGGCTTGCAGCCGGCGACGTTCTGGTGCTGGCGCAGAAAGTGGTCAGCAAGGCCGAGGGGCGCTACGTGACGCTGTCGCAGGTGGAGGTCGGCGACCAGGCCAGGGAACTGGCGCAGCAGGCCGACAAGGAGCCTGCTCTGGCGCAGCTTATTCTCGACGAATCCCGGGAGGTGCTGCGAGTGCGCCCCGGCGTCATCATTGTCGAGCATCGACTTGGCTACGTGCACGCCAATGCTGGCATCGATCGCTCCAACCTGCCCGGCGCGGACGACCCCGCCGTGCTGCTGCTACCCGAGGATCCCGACTCCAGCGCCGCCGCCTTGCGCGCAGCCCTGGAGGCAGCTTTCCAGCCTGGACTGGCGGTGATCATTAACGACAGCGCCGGCCGCGCCTGGCGCCAGGGCACCGAGGGCTTTGCGCTGGGCTGCAGTGGCATCGAGCCGGTGGAAGACCAGGTCGGCCGGCTGGACCTGTTCGGGCGGCCGCTGGAAGTCACCGAGGTAGCGGTGGCTGATGAAATGGCCGCGGCCGCTTCGCTGCTGATGGGGCAGGCCGACCAGGGCTGTCCCGCAGTAGTGATCCGCGGCGCCCGCTGGCAGGCCTCGGAGCAGGGCTCCACGGCACTGCTGAGGCCCCGGGAAATGGATATGTTCCGCTGATGGCCTCACCCGTACTGGAGACAGCAAAGCGGTGAAGGTGCTGGCCCTCTCCGGCGGCGTTGGTGGCGCCAAGCTGGCCCTGGGGCTGGCCCGGGTGCTGCCAGTGGACGCGCTTACCGTGGTGGCCAATACCGCCGACGATTTCGAACACCTCGGCTTTTATATAGCTCCCGACCTCGACACCGTCATGTATACCCTGGCGGGCATCAACGACAGCGAGCGGGGCTGGGGGCTGGCGGGGGAAAGCTGGCAATGCCTGGATGCCCTCGACCGCCTCGGCGGTGAACGCTGGTTCCAGCTCGGCGATCGCGACCTCGCCACCCATATCCTGCGCAGCAGCCTGCTGCGCGAGGGGCTGAGCCTCACCGAGGTGACCGCGCGGCTGTGTGATGCACTGCAGGTGGCGGTAACGCTACTGCCCATGTCCGATGACCCGGTGCGAACCCTGGTTGACTGTGAGGACGGCGAACTGCCATTCCAGCACTATTTCGTGCGCGAACAGTGCCGGCCGGCGGTGCGCGGTTTTCGTTTTGAAGGCCAGCAGCTGGCGCGCCCCCAGGCGCAGTTCATGGAGCTGCTGGCGGACCCGGAGCTCGGCCTGGTGGTGATCTGCCCGTCCAATCCCTTCGTCAGCGTCGATCCGATTCTAGGCCTGCCCGCTGTGCGCGATGCGCTGGCGTCCTGCGCGGCACCTGTCTATGCGGTATCCCCGATTGTCGGCGACCGGGCGCTGAAGGGGCCGGCGGCCAAAATGATGGCCGAGCTGGGCCTGCCGGTAAGCGCCGCCTCGGTGGCAGCTCACTACCGCGGCCTGGTGGATACTTTTGTCATGGACGATTCTGACGCTACACTGGCAGGCACGATTGATGAGCCGGGAATGCAGGTAATGACGGCGCCCACGGTAATGAAGTCCCTGGAAGATCGCGAGCAGCTGGCGCGCGTGTTGCTCTCCCATGCGGAGGATGCCAAGCCGTGAGCGCGTGCTGGGCGCTATTGCCAATCAAGGACCTGGTACAGGCCAAGACCCGGCTGGGCGGCGTGCTGGCCTCCCACGAGCGCCGCGCCCTGGCCCAGGCCATGGCGGAAGATGTACTGGACGCACTGACCAGCGCTGAGCACATCGCCGGGGTGCTGCTGGTGTCCGATGATCCCGGCGCTGACATGCTGGCCGCAAAGTACGGTGTCGATTGGCTACCGGAGGCGGAGCTGGGCGCCAGCGGACTCAACGCGGTAGTCGCTGCCGGTTGCGAAACCCTGCGTCAGCGCGGTATCGAGCAGGTGATGGTGGTGCACAGCGACTTGCCGCTGTTGCGGGCTTCCGATGTCGACAGCCTGGTTACCCGGTTCGCGTCTGAACCCGCGGACCTGTTGCTGGTGCCCGACCGTCGCCGGGATGGCACCAACATACTGCTGGCGCGCAGCGACCGGCTTCCTGCCTTCCATTATGGCTCCGGTAGTTTCGATGCCCACCGGGTCGCTGCGGAACAGCAGGACCTCGTTGTTGATGAGCAGCAGATGCCCGATGCGGCGCTGGATATCGATCAGCCCGCAGACCTGATCGATGCCTGGTACCGCTTACAGGCTGATCCCGCTGCAACCCGCCCGGGTCGGCACACGCGGGCTTTCCTGTCCCGCTCTGAGATCACCCGCCGGCTGGCGGCCCTGTCAGACCTCTATACCGCCAATAGCCGGGATGCGCGATGACTGGTTACGAAGATCTTGCCGCGGATGCGCTGCTGCAGTCCTGGTTGGCCTTACCGCCGGACGATGAGGCCGCCCTGGAGCTGGCGGAGTTTGATGACACCGCAAGGCTGGCAGCGGCCGCCGCGGAGCTCCGTGACCGCGGCCACGGCAGCCTGGTCACCTATTCGCGCAAGGTTTTCATTCCGCTAACCCACCTGTGTCGCGACGTCTGCCACTACTGCACCTTCGCGCAGACGCCAAGGCACATCCCGCAGGCCTATATGCCCATAGACGAGGTGCTCGACCAGGTGCGCGCTGCCGGCAAGCTGGGCTGCCAGGAAGCCCTGTTCACACTGGGTGAGCGACCCGAACTGCGCTACAAGGCGGCCCGCGATGCACTGGCAGAAATGGGCTTTGCGTCGACGCTGGAATACCTCACGGTTGTTGCCGGCCGGGTGCTGGAGGAAACCGGTGTGCTGCCGCATATCAATGCCGGCTGCATGGATGACGAGGAAATGCTGGCGCTACGTGCCGTGTCGGCGTCCATGGGCATTATGCTCGAATCCGCCTCGGAACGACTTTGCGAAAAGGGCATGCCGCACTACGGCTCCCCGGACAAGGCGCCCGCCCGCAGGCTGGAAACAATCGAGCGGGCCGGTCGCCTGAATGTACCGTTCACGTCGGGCATTCTCATTGGCATCGGCGAGACCCGCCGCGAGCGCATTGAGTCGCTGCTGGCATTGCGCGCCAGCCATCGTCGGCACGGCCAGCTGCAGGAAGTCATCATCCAGAATTTTCGCGCCAAGCCCGGCACGCTGATGGCCCAGGCGCCAGAGCCGGACCTCGAGGATTTGCTGTGGACCATTGCCGTGGCGCGCATCCTGTTCGGGCCGGAGATGAATATCCAGGCGCCCCCCAACCTGAGCCCGGGGGTGTTGCCGCAGATCGTAGACGCGGGCATCAACGACTGGGGTGGCGTCTCACCAGTGACCCCGGACTTCGTGAATCCTGAGGCGCCCTGGCCGCACCTGGACAAGCTGGCGGCGGAGACCGCGGCCGCCGGCAAAGTGCTTACGCCGCGGCTGACCCTGTATCCCCGCTACGCCACTGAGCCGCGGGTATGGCTGGATGAAGCGGTACGCGATGCCGTCCTGCGGCACTCTGATGCAGAGGGACTGGCGCGCACCGACGACTGGTGTCCGGGTGCAGAGATGGAGCCGCCGGCCGAGGTGCTGGGGCAGCTTCGCAGGGTACCCGACGACAGCGAGGTCGACCCCGTCCTTCGGGAGATTGTCGAGCGCTGTCGCGCTGGCGCGGAACTGAACGAGGCCGATGTCGAGCGCCTGTTTCGCGCGCGCGGCCCCGAGTTCGCCTGGGTGTGCCGGGCGGCTGATGAGCTGCGCCGCGAGCTACACGGAGATCGTGTTTCCTTCGCGATAAACCGCAACATCAACTACACCAATATCTGCTATTTCAAGTGCCAGTTCTGCGCCTTCTCCAAGGGCAAGCTCAGCGAGAACCTGCGCGGGCGCCCCTACGACCTGGACGCGGAAGAAATCGCGCGGCGCTGTAGCGAGGCCTGGGCGCGGGGTGCCACCGAGGTTTGCATGCAGGGGGGTATCCACCCGGAGTACACCGGCCAGACCTACCTGGACATTCTCGCCACGGTAAAGCAGGCAACGCCGGAAATGCATGTGCACGCGTTCTCGCCGCTGGAAGTCTGGCAGGGCGCCCACACCCTCGACATGTCCCTGGAAGATTACCTGCGGGCATTGAAGGAGGCGGGGCTGGGAACGCTACCCGGCACCGCGGCGGAGATCCTGGACGACGAGGTGCGCTCAGTCATCTGCCCGGACAAGATCAATACCGAGCAGTGGCTGGCGGTGATGGAAGCGGCACATGCTGTCGGTTTCCGCACCACAGCGACCATCATGTACGGCCACGTCGAACAACCCCGACACTGGGCGCGCCACCTGCTACGCCTGCGCGCCCTGCAACAGCGCACCGGTGGCTTCACCGAATTTGTGCCGCTGCCCTTCGTGCACATGGAAGCGCCGATGTACCTCAAGGGCAGGGCCCGCAAGGGGCCGACCTTCCGGGAAGCGATCCTGGTACACGCTGTGGCGAGGCTGGCGCTTTACCCGTTCATTGAGAATATCCAGGCCTCCTGGGTGAAGATGGGCGAGGCCGGCGTGGCGGCCTGCCTCGAGGCCGGTTGCAACGACCTCGGCGGCACACTGATGAACGAAACCATTACCCGTGCCGCCGGTGCTGCCCACGGCCAGGAATGGCCGCTGGAGGACATCGAAAACTTCCTGCGCGGCATCGGTCGTGAGCCCTGGCTGCGCGATACCCGCTACCAACCGGCGCCTGCCGAACGCCGGGAAACGGCACTGCAAGCGGCGCCGCTGGCGCCGGTGGTGAACACCCCGGCGGCACGCTACGAACGGCGCCAGGATGATGGTGGCAAAAAGCGCCCGCAACTGCTGCGCAACAGCCTGATCGGCAGCGACCGGGGCTGAGTCTTGTCCCAGGCAGAAATCCAACTGGAGGCCAGCTGGCTGGCCCAGTTGAGCGACGAGTTCCAGCTTCCCTACATGCAGTCCCTGAAGCGTTTCCTGCGCGAGGAAAAGGACGCCGGTAAGGTGATCTTCCCGCCGGGGAAGGAAATGTTTGCCGCCTTCAACCACACACCCCTTGATGAGGTGCGGGTGGTGATCCTCGGCCAGGATCCCTACCACGGCCCTCGCCAGGCCCACGGCCTGTGTTTCTCGGTGCGACCCGGGGTGGCGCTGCCGCCTTCCCTGGTCAACATCTACAAAGAGCTGCAGCAGGACCTGGGTATTCCGGTGGCCGCTCACGGTTGCCTGACTCACTGGGCCGACCAGGGTGTATTGTTGTTAAACAGTGTGCTGAGCGTGGAGCGGGGCAATGCCGCTTCCCACCAGGGCAAGGGCTGGGAGCAGTTCACAGACCGGGCCATCGAGATCGTCAACCGCGAGTGCGAGCACGTGGTGTTCATGCTCTGGGGTTCCTACGCCCAGCGCAAGGGAGCGGTCATCGATACCCGGCGTCACTGTGTGCTGCGTGCGCCGCATCCGTCACCCCTGAGTGCACACCGCGGCTTCTTTGGCTGCGCTCACTTCAGCCAGGCCAACACTTATCTCCAGGAACACGGGCGCGAGCCGGTGGACTGGCACCTGCCGGATCAGCCCTCGTCGAGCGTATAGGGCAGGCTGTGAAACGCCAGTGCGCTGCCGTCCAGCTCAGCGCCTGCCGCCCGGGCATCGCGGGTTATCGAGGCCAGCAACCACAATTCGCCGTCGTCTGCCCTGGCAGCATTGACCACGTTGCCCACAGTCTTGTCGCTGCCCGCTGAAGTCAGCGGGTCCCCGGCATTTACTTCGCCGCTATAGGTGGTGGATGCCAGCGCCATGGGGCGCTTTACCTGGCCGCGGTAGTGCATGCGCGCCACCACTTCCTGCCCGGTATAGCAGCCCTTGGTGAAGTTGATCCGGTCCACGGCCTGGTAGTTGAGCTGTTGTGGCAGGAAGCTGCCGGAGCTGGCCCCGGTTACGTGACCAATGCCGGCGCGAATTTCCTGAAGCCGGAACTGTTCGCCGTCGGCCTGCGTGGCCCCATCAAGGCGCGCCTCGAAGTCCGCTGCGCCGGCTGCGGGCAGGCACACTTCGAAGGCGTTCGGGACCTCCGAGGCAACCCAGAGCTCATCGCCCTGGCGCCAGGCGCTACCCGCGCCAGCAGTCGCACTGCCCGCGAGTGTCGCGGCTTCCGTACCCCACAGGGCGTAGTGGCACCAATCGTCGGTGGCGTCGCGCAGGCTTGCCTTGGAGAACACGATGTACTTGCCGAAAGTGTCTGCCGCCGCCTGCCGACTGTCAGCCTCCAGCACCATCAGCAGGCGCTCGCCGTCCAGCTCCAGTAGTCGGAAATCGCAGACCATGCGGCCCTGGGGGTTGCAGTACGCTCCCACCAGGCTGTGAGTCGGCGCCAGTTGTTCCAGATCGCATGTGGTCTGGCCCTGCAGGAACTTCCGGGTATCGGGCCCTTCGAATTCGAGTACCGCGCGGTGGGGGAGTTTGGCCAGGTAGGTTGTCACGCCGGCTATGATAGGTGCTGCTTTGGGTCCTGTCAGCTCTTATACTTGCGCGCATGGATTCTGACCTCGAATACAATCGCGTCATCTGGGCCAGCCGGCGCGGCATGCTGGAACTCGACCTTGTGCTTGAGCCCTTCGTAAGGGACGCCTACCGCGAGCTCTCAAGCGAAGACCAGGCCCGCTACCGCGCCCTGCTGGAGTGCGAGGACCAGGAGCTGTTTGGCTGGTTCCTGGGTCGCCTGCGGCCGGAAGACGCCGAGCTGGCCAAGATTGTCGACACCGTCCTGGCGTTTACCCACCGCCCGAATTGAGGGCAGGGCATCGGCCCGTTGCCTGAGCCTGGCAATGCTGGTGCTGGCACTGCCCACTTGCTCTTATGCGCTGTTTGCCGGTGACTGGTCCGGTCGTCACGCTTTTGCCCAGTCGGTAACTGTTATTGGAATTGCGCTGCTGACCGTGCTGGCCGTGGGTCATGTGAGGCGGCTATTTACGCAGCAGGTAAACGGCCTGGTGTTGTTGTTTGATGGACGGGCCTGGTTCAGCGACCGCGGCGACCAGGCCAGCGTGATCAGTGTCTATAGTGCAGCTGGCCTGCTGGCTGCCCGGGTGGAGGTCGCGGGGCAGCGCTACCGACTGCTGCTGTGCAGCGCGCATTACTCCCGCGAGGGCTGGCGTCGCTTACGCCTTGGTCTGGGCCTGGCTCTGGGCGAGGGAGCCGTTGGGCGTTAGTACGGTGTCACCGGCCTCGGGGTCCAGCTCCGGGTAGTCCAGGGTGTAGTGCAGGCCGCGGCTTTCGCGCCTGGCGATGGCACAGTTGATCATCAGCTCTGCGACGGTGGCCAGGTTGCGCAGTTCGAGCAGGTCGTTGCTGACCTTGTAATTGCTGTAGTACTCCTTGATCTCTTCCTGCAGCAGATCGATGCGGTGGCGGGCGCGCGCCAGTCGCTTGTCGGTGCGCACGATGCCGACGTAGTCCCACATGAAGCGCCGCACTTCGTCCCAGTTGTGTGAGATCACCACATCCTCGTCGGAGTCGGTGACCTGGCTTTCGTCCCAGTCCGGGACCGCGACCGGTGCCGGCGCATCGTCCATCTGCGCAATGATGTCTCCGGCAGCGGCGCGCGCATAGACCAGGCATTCCAACAGGGAATTGCTGGCCATACGGTTGGCCCCGTGCAGGCCGGTGCAGGCGGTTTCACCAATGGCATACAGACCCGGAAGGTCGGTCTGGCCGCGCTTGTCCACCAGCACCCCGCCGCAGGTGTAGTGAGCGGCGGGCACCACCGGGATCGGTTCGCGGGTGATGTCGATGCCGAAATCCAGGCAGCGCCGATGCACGGTAGGGAAGTGTGACTGCAGGAAGCGTGCCGGCTGGTGGCTGATGTCCAGGTAGACACAATCGCTACCGGTGCGCTTCATTTCGTGGTCGATGGCCCGGGCGACCACGTCCCGGGGCGCCAGCTCGCCGCGTTCGTCGAAGCGTTCCATGAAACGGGTGCCGTCGGGGAGCTGCAGGCGGCCGCCTTCGCCGCGCAGGGCCTCGGTGATCAGGAACGACTTGGCGCGGGGGTGGTACAGGCAGGTGGGGTGGAACTGGTTGAATTCCATGTTGGCCACCCGGCAGCCGGCCCGCCAGGCAATGGCGATGCCGTCGCCGCTGGCGCCGTCTGGATTGGTGGTATACAGGTAGGCCTTGCTGGCACCGCCAGTGGCCAGCACCACGAAGCGTGCCTGGAAAAGGTTGACCTCACCGCTGTCGCGATCGAGCACGTAGGCGCCCCGGCAACGACCGTCAGCGGTGACCAGGTCCACAGCCACGCCGTCGGTGAAGATTTCCACGTTGTCACGCGCCAGGGTCTTCTCCACCAGCACCTCGGAGATGGCGCGGCCGGTGGCGTCGGCAGCGTGGATCACGCGCCGGTGGCTGTGCCCGCCTTCCATGGTGAGGTGGTATTCACTGTGCTTGGGAGTTTCACGCCGGTCGAACTCCACCCCCTGGCTTACCAGCCACTCGACCACCTCGGCTCCCTGGCTGACTACGAACTCCACCACGTCCCGGTGGCACAGGCCGACCCCGGCGATCATGGTGTCCTCGACGTGGGATTCCACCGTGTCGTCCTTGTCCAGCACCGCCGCCATGCCGCCCTGGGCCCAGAATGTGGAACCCTGGGTCAGTTCGCCCTTGCTGAGCACAGCGATAGACAGGGATGTTGGCAGGCGCAGGGCCAGTGACAGGCCGGCGGCTCCACTGCCAATGATGAGGACGTCGTGCTGGTAGCGCTGGGGCATGGGTTCCGGGGCTGTGTAGGGATTGGAATTGGTGTATTTTAGGCCGCTTTGGCGGTACGTCAGCCTGCGAGGGCCGGTTACCTGCTGGAGCAGTCCGATCGCTCATAATACGCAGCGGATAATCGAAAGGAACTTTTTTATTTTCCTGTGATCACAGTGGCAGGATAAGGGGGCACGATTGGCTTCGGCCGCAACAGACCAGCAGTTGGTAGAACGCGTACAAGCGGGAGACAAGCGTGCCTTTGATCTTCTGGTATTGAAGTACCAGCCGAAGATCCTGGGGCTGGTGTCGCGCTATGTACACGATAGCTATGAGGTGCAGGACGTTACCCAGGAGGCCTTTATCAAGGCCTACCGGGCCCTGCCGCGTTTTCGCGGTGACAGTGCCTTCTATACCTGGCTTTACCGGATAGCGATCAATACCGCAAAGAATCACCTGGTGGCACGCGGCCGGCGTCCGCCAGGCAGCGATGTGGAGATCGAGGACGCCGAGCATTTCGAAAACGGTGGCGCGCTCCGGGACATGGAAAACCCGGAGAACATGTTGTTCAGCCGCGAGCTGGGCGAGGTGGTCAAGCAGGCGATAAGCGATTTGCCCGATGACCTGCGAACTGCGGTAACTTTACGTGAATTTGATGGTCTCAGTTACGAGGAGATCGCGGAGATCATGGACTGCCCCGTGGGGACGGTACGGTCGAGGATTTTCCGGGCCAGGGAGGCCATAGACAAGAAAGTGCGAGCGCAGGTAGACGGCGAAAACGCACCTTATGCATAGCTGACACTGCAGCGGCATAGGAATGTAGCCTCGCCCGTCAGAGGCGAGGTACCGGCAGAGCGCTGGCATAGTGTCGGCAGAGCGCTGGCATTGAGAGTAAGGTGAGATCTGGGAGGTCTTGAGTGAACAAAGAGCTTGGCGAAGCGCTGTCGGCCCTGATGGACGGGGAAGCCGACGACCAGGCACTTCAACAGGTGCTGGACAATGTCCAGGACGAGTCGCTGCGCGACACCTGGCGACGCTTCCACGCCGCCAGCCACGGACTGCAGCCGGGTGCATTGGAGACAGCTACCGATCTGTCGGGCCGCATCATGGCGGCGATAGAGCAGGAGCCGGCCCACGGTAACCAGCCTGCCGCTCTCCCCGACGACAGCGAGTTAGGTAAGTCACTGTCTGCCCTGATGGACGGGGAAGCCGATGCTGCGCTGCTGGATCAGGTGCTGGACAATATCCAGGACGAGTCGCTGCGCGACACCTGGCGACGCTTCCATACCGCCAGCCACGGCCTGCAGCCGGGTCCGCTGGTGACAGCTACCGACCTGTCGGGCCGCATCATGGCGGCAATTGAGCAGGAGTCGACCCAGGGAGCTCAGCCTGCCGATCTCTCCGACAGCAGTGAATTTGGCGAATCCCTGTCCGCACTGATGGACGGGGAAGCCGAGCCTGCGTCGCTGGACCAGCTGCTGGACAATGTCCAGGACCCGTCGCTGCGCACTACCTGGCGCCGCTTTCATGCCGCCAGTCATGGACTGCAGTCCGGGCCAATGGTCACGGATATCGACCTGTCCGGTCGCATCATGGCGGCCATTGAACAGGAACCCACCTACAGCGCCCAACCGACCCCGACCGAGATTCCCGACGATATCCAACCGGTGGCCAGCTGGCAGCGAATATTGCGCCCGGTGGCGAGTTTCGCCGTGGCCGCGTCGGTCTTCGCCGTGGTACTGGTGGGTAGCCAGTTCTACGGCAGCCAGGACCAGCCGGTGGCAGGCGCGCCTGTGGTCGCTGCTGGAGGCGACCGTCTCGCCCCCTCCGGCGCGGTGACAGTACTGGGCGGACGTGCCACGCTGGCCGGTTATGCCACTCCGGCGCCCGCGGCAGCACGCCCTGTGGCACCGGCCCGCGAGGCCGCGCCGAGCACAGACTACGACGCTATCGCCCGTGAGCGTCTCGAACGCTACATGTTGGAACACGCCGATGAAGCCTCGCTCAACGCACCCCAGGGCATGATGCCCTATGCCCGCGTTGCCACGTTCAGCACCGAGGACTAGGGCTTGCGCACACTCGTACTTGCAGCACTGTTTGTCGCAGCGAGCTCGGCGTCTGTCTCGGCTCAGGCCGAGTGCCCGGCCGCGGATCAGGAAGCGCTGCGCTGGCTCGACAAGATGTCACGCAGCCTGCGGGAAACCAGCTACCAGGGTGTGTTCACCTACCAGCACGGTGCAGCGGTGCAATCCATGCGCATCTCCCACTCGGTGGCCGGCAACCTTGAGCGGGAGCAGGTCACCCACCTGACCGGTAGCGGTGCACGCGTTATGCGCACCGAGCATCCACTGGATTGTATACATCCTGGCCACCGCCTGGTGCGGATCGGTGATCTCTACCGCTCCGGTGCCGGCGAGTGTGGCGTGGGAGGCTATTACCAGCTGCAGGTTGCCGGCAAGAGTCGCATCGCCGGTCGCGATGCTGTCGTCATAAACGTGTTGCCCCGCGACATTTACCGCTACGGCTACCAGCTGGCCCTCGACCGCGATACCGGCCTGCTGCTCAAGACCCAGACGGTGGCACAGGATGGGCGGGTGCTGGAGCGTTTCCAGTTTGCCGACATCGAGATCGGCGAAGTGGAAATGGACGGTACCCGGGTTGACCTCTTGCACGAGGCAGGCCACAGCCACGGCGCCA
>JASJBK010000045.1 GCA_030066555.1 Halieaceae bacterium | reverse complement strand
TCGGGTTAACGGCGTCACCGTCCAGCTGCTGGTAAAACAGGTTGGCGTTAAAGTTCATGCGTGAACCGAAGTACGCGTAGCTCGCGCCTACTTCATACCCGTCCTGAGCCATCGCGTCACCGTCGAGGTCACGATCAATGTAGGCAACCCGTGGACGCAGGAAGTGGCCGCCGCCGAGGTCCCAGAGGTAGCCAAGCTCGGCGCGCATCAGGTCACCCTCCCGGTCCAGCAGCGCGCGTTCCGCGGCACTGAGGCCAAGGCCTTCGCCGCTGCGTTCCTCGTCGAGCTCACGCTCAGCTCCGGTTAGACGAAGCTCGAACTGGGTGCCGAGAATCTTGTCCCAGGTCAGGCGCACGCCGGTGCGCGTGCGCTCGGTCTCGTCGCGATCCACGTTCAGCTGATAGGGATCTTCGTACACTTCGGTGGCAATGCCGGCAGTGCGAATAAAGCCGGCCTGGAACCTGCCCCAGGAATCCGTGTCGTGACGTATGGATAGAATCGTCGCCTGGTCGAACTGGACGAAGTCCGACAGGTCGTTACCGGCAAAGATGCGCGTCTTGCCACTCTCGAAGGTGTAGCCGAAGTTCAGCGCGCCACTCGGCACGGTGACGCTCTCATCATCCGGTGAGCCGAAGTTATTGATGCGGCTGTCGCTGAGGTCGACATCTACGCCGGTCAAACGTGCCAGGAAGTTGGACTCCACCGAACCGGTGCCGACACCGATATTGACGAAGCCGCCCCAACCGGGCTCTGGCATATCTTCCAGCGCGGTTGCCTGTTGTGTAATGCCCAGTACCAGCGCCGTCGTGGCGGCCTGCAAAATCTGCGTTTTCATTTATTCACCACCTTTTTGTAAGCCACTCTTCGAGTTCTTGTTGACACGGCCGCCTGCCGTGGGCCGATAGCCAAAAGTATACAGTCTAGAGGCCTGGGAGTGGATTCTCCTGCCGTTTCAACGGGCATTTTGCGCGCGCTATTGTCTAGAGGTCGAGACTGTTGAGCCAGGCCGCTGTTCGCACAGCAGACTGTTGCAGGCGCAGTTCCACTTTTGGCAACCATCGCCGCAAGTAGTCGTCGTCAATGATGCTGTGCTCCGGATAGATCTGCTCGCGTAAGCTCGCGCTCTCGGCAATCCAGGCCAATGGGTCTGCCTCAGTCCAGTCCCTGGCCTGTTGCGGCGTAATTCTGGAGAGACGGGCCACCCAGTCCCGGTCCGAGCGCCCTGCCACCGCCAGGATCGAGCTATCCCACACCCGGTGCAGGTTGGTGGATTTGCCCCTGAGCTTCAGCTTGACGTTGTTGCCGCCACGGTCGCGACCGTTGCCGACATGCAGAGGCTGGTGCAGGTCCTGGATGATGTGCACGGAGAAGCGCAGGGCCAGCTGTCGGTGCGCCCTGCTAGCTGCGGGGTCTGTGAGGGTTTGGCCGAATTCCGCCAGCGCGGTGACCGAATCGCCCTTCCCCGGCGGGCCGATCTCACTGTAGCTCTTGCCGGACCGCACGGTCACATAGTGATAAGGCCCGGCGGTCTTCTGCCAGAACGGGCTGGGGCTATCCCGCATACGATCTGCCCAGGTGGATGCATCGGCGAGCGACTCGCTGCCGAGCAGCGCCTCGACCTCGGCCAGTGCAGCTGGTGACAGGTACTCCACGGTGAGAGCGCCCGCTACCCGGTGTCCCTGGGGCCCCCAGGAGAACGCGGGGATGCTGGCAGCCCACAGTAGGGCCGCCAGGGAAAACTTGATGTAATGTCTGAGCTTTCCGGGAATACTCATTTATTTCAATAACTTATAAACGAATACTCCCGGACTTTTGTGATCAGGGCCGCGGGTAGATGAGCTCGCGTTCGGCGATGTTCTCCGGCGACACCAGGCGCCGGCGCCCGTCCTGCCACTGCAGCAGGTAGTTCTTCTTGGCCACCTGGCGGCCGGTCTCGTCTACCTGGTAGTGCCCCATCAGGGAGCGGAAGCGCATGCTGCCGAGCTGCTCGCGCACCGCGTCATTTTCGGTAGAACCGGCAAGCCGCACAGCGGCCTCCGTCACCTGCCCTGCGCTATAGCCGATGGCGGCGTAGACGGCCGGGTTGTTGCCGTGCATCTTGCGGTAACGATAGGAGAAGTCCTGGGCGCCCGGCAGACGCACGGTGCGCAGCCACTGCACCACGCCCACCACGCCGTTGATATTGCCGTCCAGGCGGTCACTGAAATCACGCAGCGCTGGCCCCACCGTCAAAGCCACCATGTCCACCTCGAGGCGCTTGCCGGTACCCAGGGCCTTGGCGATGTTGATCGAGTCATCCAGGTAGGTTGCACCCAACACCACGTCGGCCTGACTTTCGATATCGAGCAGCTCCTGGCCCAGTACCTTGAAGTCCATCTTGTCGACAGTGTACTCGCGGTCCATCACCAGGCGCAGGCCATGCTTCCTGGCTTCACGGCGCACACCGCGGGCAACGTCCTGGGCAAACTCTCCGTCGGCATAGAACAGGGCCACAGTCTTAGCGCCGCGCGTGGCGGCCTCTTCCACCGCCAGGTCCATGTAGTTCGAGGACGGCACATCGATGCCGAAGGTGTTGCGGAAGCCCCGGGACCAGATCTTGTCGGCGGAGGCACCCGCGGTCACGATCGGGAAGTTGTGGCGCTCCGCCACCTCGGTGGCGCGCAGGGTCAGCTCCGATGAGTAGGGCCCGATCAGCAGGTCCACCTTGCGCTCTGTGATCAACTTCTCGTAGAGCTCCTCGACGCGGTCCACATCGGAGTGGTCGTCATAGTGCACCAGCTCCACCGGGCGACCCAGCAGCTCCCCGCGGGCGTTGATGTCATTCATCCACATCAGCAAGCCCTCGAGCTGCTGGGTGCCCTCCCGCGCGAAGCGACCACTGAGGGACTGGGTAGTGCCCACCAGAATGGGCTCCGGTGGCGTCGCATTCTGCGGCGGCATCTGCTGGGCATGGATGGGTTGCGTTGTGGCGGCCAGCGACAGGACCAGGGCAGCCAGGGTATTGATCAGTTTCATATTCGGCTCTCCCCTACTTCTCTACGTCCAGGTCGCGCTTGACCGAATACAGCCAACGCACGGTTTCATACTCGAAGACGGAGCCCGTTTCGTAATAGCGGAACGGCACCTGGGAGCGCGTATCTATGGAGTCGAAGACCCAGATGGTGGAGCGCAGGGGCGCGGCCAGGAAGCCACCGTACAGTTCTGTCTGCAGGTAGGCATCAGGCAGGAAGCCGATGCCGTCCCTCAGGTTGGACGGCCCCAGGAACGGGAGCACCAGGTAAGGGCCCTTCCCTACCCCCCAGTGCCCCAGGGTCTGGCCAAAGTCCTCATTGGGCCGGGGGATATCCATATTGGTGGCAACGTCGATAAGGCCCAGCAGGCCCACCGTGCTGTTGACCATCACCCTGCCGGTGGCCTGGGCGGCCTTCTCTGCCTTCAGCTGCAGGATCGAGTTCACCAGGGTGCGCACGTCGCGAATGTTATTGAAGAAGTTGCTCACGCCCTTTTTCGCAAACCCAGGCACGTAGCGGCCCCAGGCGTTGGTCACCGGGATAAACACCGTGCGATCGAACTTGTAGTTGAAGTTGTAGATGCGTTTGTTCATGCCTTCCCAGGGGTCGTAGATTTCCGCCTGCAGGTCTCGCTCAGCGATGTCTTCCGGCACCAGCCGCTCATGGCTGTAGGTGGGCTCCGGGTAGGCCGTCAGGTCGCCCTGGGGCGTGCTGCTGCAGGCCGCCAGGCCCAGCAGTGGGAGTATCAGGCAGAGGCGCAAGAGTGCGTGAATCATCGGGGTTTTCATCACTTGAATACCCCCACCATGTGCGCAACGTTTTCTATGTATTCCATATTGCCCAGGTGCCCACCCCAGGGGTAGATCTTGGCGCGGTCGCCGAACACGGCGGGGAAATAATTAATCTCCCCGGGCGCCAGGATCACGTCATCCATGTTGTGCATCACGAAGATATTGTCGGCCTCGCGCAGAAAGTCGGTGATGCTGCTGAGGCCCATGGTCTCGATAAAGTCGTCCCGGCTCATACCGGGATACTCATCGGCGTAGAACGGGTAGAAGAACTCGTGGTAGAAGTCCGTAAAGCCGATGCGGTAGGCCACCTGTCGATAGGGCGTGAGGCTTTCGTACATATCGATCGTGTAGCCCTTGGGCTTGATGAAACCGTAGTCGGTGATCACGTCGGTGGTGAAGATCATCGAGCCCGACGACATCCTGAAGGCCAGTCCGATCAATGCCGCCAGTTCCTCGTCCTTGGGCTGACGGGCCTGGAACACCTTGACCAGGAAGTCGTCGCTAAAGCCAACGTCATCCTGTTCCCGTTTGTAGATATCCGAGAACACCCGCATCACATCGTTGAAGAACACGTCGAAGTTGTCTTCGCCGCCGGGGATGTTCTTGATCATGCGGTCCAGCAGTGAAATCGAGTTGTACAGGTTGACCGGCGGATTGATCAGCAGCACCCGCTCAAAGTCGAAAGTCTTACGCTGGCTGTCCAGGTGCGCCACGAAGGCGGCATTGAGCCCGCCAAGGCTGTAGCCCACCAGTGAATAGCTGGTGGCGGTGCGGCGGCCGCGGGCATCATTCCAGGCCACCTCCATGGCCCGGTACAGGTCCTCAGCGTCCTTAAAAACGTGCCCCGGTACCCCGGTGCTGGAGGCGGAACCGACAAAGTTGGGCCAGGTGGGCGAGGACAGGGACACCACGTGGTAGCCCTGCTCATAGAAAGCGCGGGCCATCATCAGGTTCTTGGAGCCGTTGTGGGAAGCACCGGTGCCGGCGATCAGGAACATCACCGGTGCCGCATCCTGCTTTTGCAGCGCCACCGTGTAGAGCATCTTGCCGTCGTACCAAAGTGCCTCGGGCATGTCCCGGTCCGGGAATACCGTGACACGCCGCTTACGCAGGGGAATACTGTCCGCGGGCGGTAGTGGCGCCTTTATCTGCGACGGAGTACCGACGACGGTCGATACCCAGCGGTCGACGATAGGGTAGCGATAGTCACCTTGCGCAAGCGCCGACAGGGGCGCCGCTATCAGCAAGGCTATTGCCACCACGACGCCGCGGCGGATACTTCTCGAGAGCATGGTGTTCCCCCTGATTTCTTTTTTTTTCTGCGACGCTAATATGGCGCAGCGTAATTGATATCACACTTCCGGGAAAATGATTACAGGATTCTCATCGATTGTCATTGCGGTGCCAGATCTGGCGGCGGCTCGCGAGGAATACAAAACGCTGCTGGGCACATTCCTGGACTGCGACGGGGGCGCCAGGCTGCCGCTGGCCAACGTGGCGATCGACCTTGTGGAGGACAGCGGGCTCGAGCATCCCGTCGTGCAGGGCCTGGTTCTCTGGGCAGAGGACGGCAGCGCTACCCTGCCCGCTGACCTGCGCGGGCTTAAACTGGGGATTTCGATTGATCGTGAGTTGGGCAGTGCGCCCACGGCTACCGGTATCACGGGCGTTGACCATGTGGTGCTGCGCTCTCGCGATGCGGATGACTGTATTCGGCTGTTCAATGAAGCGCTGGGCATGCGGCTGGCGCTGGACCAGGCCGTGCCTGAATGGGGCGGCCGCATGCTGTTCTTCCGCTGCGGCAAGCTGACGCTGGAGGTTATCCAGCACCTGGAGGAACCGGTGGAGTCAGACCACTTCTGGGGAATTACCTACCTGTGCCACGACCTTGCCGCGACACTCGCCGCGCTGGACGAGGCCGGCGTTGCACACTCGGAACTGCGGGATGGGCGCAAACCCGGAACCCTGGTGGCAACCATCAAGAGCCACCACCTCGGCCTGCCCACCCTGCTGATACAGCCCGCTAGCCGATAACTCCGGCTTCGCGCCAGGCCTGGATCTGCTCTGCAGACTTGCCGAGTTCGCCCAACACCTCGTCGCTGTTCTCACCCAGTGCCGCCGCCACGCGCAGCGGCGGCGAGGCAGTTGAGGAAAAATTGGGTGGGTTATTGGGTTCCAGCATGGTGCCGGCGGCCGGGTGTTCGAACTGGGCGAAGGATTCGTTGGCCTGCATCTGCGGGTGGTCTGGCATATCCACCAGCTCATTGGCCGGCGCGCAGGGCACGCCTTCGGCCTCCATGGCGGCAATGGCATCTGCCGTGGTCCGAGACAGTGCATGCTCGGTGACTTCCTTCATAACATCCAGTAGCAGGTCGGTATTGCTGTTGCGGTCCATCACCGTGGCCAGTCGCGGGTCGCTGGAGTCCACGCCGAAAGCACGGCAGAAACCGTGAAACTGGCTATCGGTAACCGGTGAGGCGGTACCGAAGCCGTCGCTGAATTTCAGCAGTCGCAGGCCACGGGCCACCTTGATGCCCTCGTGGGCTTCGCCACCGATGAAGCTGCGAGTACCGGACACATCGCACCACAGGAAGCTGACAGCGGCGTCCGCCATCGACAGTCGAATATGCTGGCCGCCGGCACCGCGTTCCCGTGCCAGCAAGGCGGCGCATATCGACTGGGCCCCATTGAGTGCAGTGATCTTGTCGCAGAACAGCTGCTGGTAGAGCTGTGGTTCCCCGGTTTCAAAATCCGCCTGGCTGGCGGCAACGCCGGCAAAGGTCTGGATTACGTTGTCGTAGGCCGGCCGGTCGGCGAGCGGGCCGCGATCACCGAAGCCGCAGATTGACAGGTAGACCAGGTCGGGATTGACCTCGCGCAGTGCGTCGTAATGGATGCCCAGTTTGTGGGTCACGCCGTGGCGGAAGTTCTCGGCGATCACGTCGGCCTCGGCCACCAGCTCCTTCAGCAGTTGCACGCCCTCCTCGGTCTTGAGGTTCAGGGCCATCGAGCGCTTGCCGCGATTGCAGTTGTGGAACAGGCTGGAGACGCCGTTGCGGGTTGCCCCCAGGTAGCGCATCAGGTCGCCCATGCCGGGCGGCTCAATCTTGATAACGTTAGCGCCCTGGTCGGCGAGCACTGTGGAGGCGACCGGGCCGGCAATCATGGTGCCCAGGTCGAGAACGCGAACGCCTGCGAGCGGTCCCTTCATATCAGTCTCCCAGTGCAACCAGGGTGCGGCCGCGCACCGCACCGCTCAGCAGGCCGTCCAGATAGGCCGGTACCTCCTGCAAGCTGATCTCGCTGGCCAGCTTTTCCAGTCCATCGAGCTTCCACTCGCCTCCCAGTTTGCCCCATACGTCGAGCCGGCGCTGGTGGCTGATCTCAACCGAATCAACGCCCAGCAGGTTTACATCGCGCAGGATGAAGGGGAACACCGTGACCGGGATATCGGTGCCGCCCACCAGGCCGACGACCGCGACGCTGGCCCCATAGTTCAGTTCCTTGATGATGTTCGCCAGCGTGACACCGCCGACGGTGTCGATAGCACCGTCCCACTGCCCTGCTGCCATCGGTCGCTTGTCGGGCTCGGCGAGAATGTTGCGGTCGAGTATCTGGCTGGCGCCCAGGCTGGTCAGCCACTCCGCCGCCTCGGGAGAGCCGGTGCTGGCGGCCACTTCGAAGCCGAGCTTCGACAGCAATGCCACGCCGAAGCTGCCAACACCGCCGCTGGCGCCGCTGATCACCACGCGGCCGCCGTCCGGTATGCCCATGGTCTGCAGCTTGGCCACGCACAGCGCGGCCGTCAGGCCGGCGGTGCCGATGATCATCGACTCCCGCGCCGTCATGCCGGCGGGCATCGGTACCACCCAGTCAGCAGGTACGCGAATATACTGGCCGAGCCCGCCTGCCGTATTCATACCGAGGTCGTAGCCGGTAACGATGACTTCATCGCCGGCGCCGAAGCGTTCGTCGTCGCTGCTCTCGACCACGCCGGCGGCGTCGATACCCGGGGTGTGCGGGAAATTGCGGGTTACGCCGGGGTTGCCCGAGGCAGACAGCGCATCCTTGTAGTTCAGGGATGAGTACCCCACCCGCACCAATACCTCGCCGGCGGGCAGGTCATCGACCTGCTGGTCTTCGACACCCATGGTGAAGCCGTCTTCGGTCTTGTGGACCCGCAGTGCGTTGAATGTCGTCATGTCCAGGCCCTCAGTCAGTCCGCTGAATCAGTAGTGTTGTTTTTCGATGGTCGCTTGCCATAGCTTCAGGAAGCTGCGCTCGAGCGCCGTTTCCGCGGCCATGCCCAGGCGTTCCTGCCAGTGTTTCTTGTGTATGTGCTTCACCTCGAACACGTCGCGCTCTGCCAGGCAGCCCTGGATATAGGCATCACTGGTCTGCAGCTCGTCCACCAGCCCGCGATCGATGGCGCGCTGCCCGAACCAGACCTCGCCGGTAGCTACCGCGTCGATGTCCACCTGTTCACGGTGCTCGGACACAAAGTCCTTGAACAACACATGCGTGTCTTCCAGGTCTTCCTGCATCTTGGCGCGATCTTCTTCGGTGTTTTCACCAAACATGGTCAGCGTGCGCTTGTACTCACCGGCGGTCAGCTGCTCGAAATCCACATTGGCTTTCCTCAGCAGGCGGTGGAAGTTGGGAATCTGCGCCAGCACACCGATGGAACCAATCATGGCGAAGGGCGCTGCCAACACCCGGTTGGCCACGCAGGCCATCATGTAGCCGCCGCTGGCCGCAACCTTGTCTACTGACACGGTGAGCTGGATGCCGGCATCCCTGACCCGCCGTAGCTGGCTGGCCGCCAGTCCATAGCTGTGCACCAGGCCGCCGCCGCTTTCGAGCCTCAGCAACACCTCGTCACCGCTGCGCGCCACGCCCAGCACGGCGCTGATCTCCTCGCGCAGGTTGTCGGTGGCGGTGGCGCGAATGTCGCCGTCAAACTGCATCACAAACAGGCGCAGGCGTGCGTCCTCCTGCTCACCACTGCCCTTCTCTTCTTCCTTGCGCTTTTTCTTGTCCGCCTTGTGCTGTTTTTTGAAGTCCTTGTCGTTGAGCAGCGCGTGCTGCATCACGTCGCGAAAGTCGCGGTAGCGGTCGTTGAGCTTGTTAATTTCTATGTGGCCGGGCTGGGGGCGCTGGCCGCGCTGGCCGAGGGCTAGCATGCCCACCGCCACCACCAGGATGGCGATGACCACGGTCAGGGACTTCGCCAGGAACAGGCCGTACTCGCTCAAGAATTCCATTTATATCCTCAGTGTTGGTTACATCAGTGCCAGGGCAGCGCTCAGGGCCCTATACGGGGCGTCCCTCGTGCAGTGCGACGTGGTGGCGAATCAGCTGGCCGGCAATCGAGTGGCGCGGCGGGATGGTAGGCAGGTCATCCGGGCGGAACCAGTGCGCCTCGGCGATCTCCTCGTCTTCACAGACAATATCGCCGCCACTGTACTCGGCAAAAAAGCCCAGCATCAGCTGATTGGGGAAGGGCCAGGGTTGGGAGCCAAAATAGCGCATTTCGCCCACATCCACCCCAACTTCCTCTTTTACTTCCCGGCGCAGGCAGTCCTCGACGCTTTCCCCAACTTCGATAAATCCCGCCAGGGTACTGAACATCTCGCCGGGGAAGTTGGCGTTCCTTGCCAGCAGCAACTCCTCACCCCGACTCACCAGGGTGATGATGCAGGGCGCGATACTGGGATAGATGCTCATCTCGCAGGGCGCACAGGTGCGGGCCCGCTCGCTGGTGTGGTAGTCCATGGTTTCCCCGCAGCGCCCGCAAAACCGGTTGTCGCGGGCCCAGGCCAGCAGCTGCTGGGCATTGCCCGCCAGCGCGAACAGCGCGTCGTCTACCCGGCCCAGCAGATGGTAGAGGCTGCCTTGGGTTAATTGGGGCGCCTCCAGCGGTGACTCTCGATCGAGCTCCACTGCATAGCAGGGTGTGCCCTGCCAGTAACCGAGAAACAGGCGGGTTACCGGCTCCGGGGCAAGAAAGCGGATCGCGCCGCCATCCAGCAGGCAGGGCTCGCGGGATTGGAAGTCCAGCAGCAGTTCACGGCCGTAAAAGACGCAATACCTGGCGCCCGTGGCAGATTCCGGTTCGACAACGGAGGCCTCGAAGGCAGATTGCCCCATGTGTGTAGTCATGCTGTAGGTCTGGTGCCTTTGAAAAACTTGTAAATGTTCGGTGCTAGCAGGCCGATAATAGTACTTCAACACGCTGGCTGGCGTCAGGTCGCCGATCGCCAAATAAGCGTGGTTACGCATACCCGGCCCAATCGCGTAGAATGCGCGGCTGGCCTAGATAACGGATACAACAGCGGCAGCCCATGGACAGATCTCTCCCCATTGCTTTTTCGCGCAATTTCCTTGGTTCGGCACCGGACTGGTACAAGAAGGCCATTATCTTCTTCCTGATCGCCAACCCGATCCTGCTGCTGGTGCTGGGGCCGTTTATCACCGGCTGGATCCTGATAGCGGAGTTTATCTTCACCCTGGCGCTGGCCCTCAAGTGCTATCCGCTGCAGCCTGGCGGGCTGCTGGCGATAGAAGCCGTGATACTGGGCATGACCGATCCGCACACGGTGTTTCACGAAACCGAGGCCAATTTCGAGGTCATCCTGCTATTGATGTTCATGGTGGCCGGCATCTTCTTCATGAAGGAGCTGCTGCTGTTCACCTTTACCAAGATCCTGCTGAAGGTGAAATCCAAGAAGCTGCTGTCGCTGTTGTTCAGCGCCGTGGCGGCCGTGCTGTCGGCCTTTCTCGACGCGCTCACCGTAACCGCTGTACTGATCAGCGTCGGTGTCGGCTTCTACTCGGTCTACCACAAAGTGGCTTCAGGGAAGACGGTGACCCATGCGGACCACGATCATTCCCACGACACCCACATCGTGGAGTATCACCGCGAAGACCTGGACCAGTTCCGCGCCTTCCTGCGCAGCCTGATCATGCACGGCGCGGTCGGCACCGCACTGGGCGGTGTCTGTACCCTGGTGGGTGAGCCCCAGAACCTGCTGATTGCCACCATTGCCGACTGGAATTTCGTCACTTTCTTCATGAATATGGCGCCGATCACCATGCCCACCCTGGTGGCGGGCCTGCTGACCTGCTACCTGCTGGAGGTCAGCGGCTGGTTCGGCTACGGCGCAGAGCTGCCAGAACCGGTGCGCGAAGTGCTGGAAGAATTCCAGGAGCACGAGGAAAAAGACCGCAACGCGCGCGACACGGCCCGCCTCATCGTGCAGGGCCTGGTGGCGGTAATACTGGTATTCGGCCTGGCACTGCACCTGGCGGCTGTGGGCCTGATTGGCCTGATGATCATCGTGCTGCTGACTGCCTTCAATGGCGTTATCGAGGAACACCAGATCGGTCACGCCTTCGAAGAGGCCCTGCCCTTTACCGCCCTTTTGGTAGTGTTCTTTGCGATTGTCGCCGTCATCCATGACCAGCACCTGTTTGCGCCGGTGATCAACTATGTGCTGGCGCTGGAGGGGGACATGCGCACGTCAGCCTTCTTTATTGCCAACGGCGTACTGTCGATGATCAGTGACAATGTGTTCGTGGCCACGGTGTATATCACCGATGTAAAGGCCGCGCTCGATGAAGGTGCGATCACCCGGCCGGAATTCGATGCCCTGGCTATCGCCATCAACACCGGTACCAATCTGCCAAGTGTGGCGACCCCCAATGGCCAGGCGGCCTTCCTGTTCCTGCTGACCTCGGCCCTGGCACCGCTGATTCGCCTGTCCTACGGACGCATGGTCATCATGGCCATGCCCTACACACTGGTGCTGACGGCCGTCGGCCTCATGGCCGTCATCTACAACCTGTAGCCGGCTGTCTCAAACGCAGCCGGGCTCAGCCCTCGAATTCACGCCACAGGACGCGTCCACCGGAAGCCTCGGCGATCTCGTCGAGGTTGGCCTGGTGGGCCGCCAGCTCCGCGTCAGTAGCGCGGATCACCTTCAGCGGCGGGCGATCCGCCGCCAGCTTGCGGGGAGCACCTGCCGCGGCCTCGGCACTACTCTCGCTGCCGCTGCCCAGCTGGAAGGTGGTCTGGCCACCGGTCATGGCCAGGTACACGTCGGCCAGGATTTCGGCATCCAGTAGCGCGCCGTGCAGGTCGCGCTGGGAATTATCGACCATATAGCGAGCGCAGAGCGCATCCAGGTTATTGCGCTGGCCAGGGTGCTTCTTGCGGGCCAGCACCAGGGTATCCACTACCGAACAGACGCTGCCGATTTTGCGGGTGCCCGCAGCCAACCGCTCCAGCTCGGCGTTGATAAAGCCCACATCGAAGGGGGCGTTGTGAATCACCAGCTCAGCGCCCTCGACGAACTCCAGGAAGTCTGGCGCGACCTGGGCAAACAGCGGCTTGTCGGCCAGGAATTCGTTGGTAATACCGTGCACTTCGATGGCACCCTGGTCGATTTCCCGCTCCGGATTGATGTACTGGTGGTAGTGCTGGCCCGTCAGGCGGCGGTTCACCAGCTCGACACAGCCGATTTCAATAATTCGGTGCCCCTGGCTGGTCTCGAGACCGGTAGTCTCAGTGTCCAGTACGATCTGTCTCATAATTCATCGATTCCACGGTTGGCCAGTTGGTCGGCGATTTCATTTTCACGGTGGCCGCTGTGGCCCTTGACCCAGTGCCAGTCGACGCTGTGCGGGGCGAGCGCCCGCTCGAGCCGTTGCCATAGTTCACGGTTCTTGACCGGACTGCCGTCGGCGGTCTTCCAGCCGCGCCGTTTCCAGGCGTGGATCCATTTCGTTATGCCGTCGCGCAGGTACTTGCTGTCGGTCGTCAGCTTGACCCGAGACGGGCGCTTGAGCGCCTCCAGGGCCGCGATCGCGGCCATCATCTCCATGCGGTTGTTGGTGGTCTTGCGGTCGCCGCCGGAGAGCTCCTTCTCGTGTTCCCGGTAGCGCAGCACGGCGCCCCAGCCGCCGGGCCCCGGATTGCCCG
>JASJBK010000044.1 GCA_030066555.1 Halieaceae bacterium | reverse complement strand
ACCGACCGTGAGATTCAGCTTCTTGCCCTGCACGGCGGCGCGATAGCCAACACCGTTCAGGAGCAGCCTCCGCTCAAAGCCGTCGGAAACGCCGACAACCATATTGTTCACCAGCGCCCGCGTAGTGCCGGACATGGCAACGCTGCTCGGGCTCTTGGCTGCAAAGGTCAGCGTGTTGTCCTCTTGGGTGATCTGGACACCCTCGTCAACGGTCATCGTCAGCGCGCCCTTGCTGCCCTTCACGGACAGGTCGCGGCCGTCGAGCTTGACCTCTACGCCATTCGGTACGTTGACCGGGCTGTTAGCTACTCTGGACATAGTGAACGCTCTTTACTCGTCTAACTCTTTATATCTACTGAAATCTTTAGAATACGGTGCACAGTACTTCACCACCGACGCCGGCAGCGCGTGCAGCGCGGTCGGTCATCACGCCGCGGCTGGTGGACACGATGGCCACACCCAGGCCACCACGAACCGTGGGCAGCTTGTCCTTGCCAGCGTAGCGACGCAGGCCGGGACGGCTGGCACGATCCAGTTCGGCGATAACCGGCTTGCCGTCAAAGTACTTCAGCTCTACTACCAGCTGCGCGTGGCCGTCGCGCTCCATGTCGCGAACGCCGGCTACGTAGCCTTCTTCTACCAGCACATTGCAGACCGCGCGCTTCAGCTTGGAAGCGGGGATTTCCACAGTGGTCTTGCCCGCCTGTTGCGCATTGCGGATGCGGGTCAGCATATCTGCCAGGGGATCTTGCATGCTCATCTATTTGCTCTCTCCGTTCAGGCGCTTACCAGCTGGACTTAACCAGGCCGGGAACGTCACCGCGCATTGCTGCTTCACGCAGCTTGTTGCGGCACAGGCCAAACTTCCGATAAACCGCGTGGGGGCGGCCGGTAACCTGGCAGCGGCGCTGTTGCCGTACCGGGCTGGCGTTGCGGGGCAGCTTCTGCAGCTTGACCTGCGCGTCCCACTTGTCGTCATCGCTGGCGTTGGGATCCTTGAGGATCGCCTTCAGCTCAGCGCGCTTGCCAGCGAACTTTGCTACCGTGCGCGCACGCTTTTTCTCACGCGCAATCATCGATTTCTTAGCCATCTATCAGCCTCTTCTCTCTTAGCCTTTCAGCGGGAAGTTAAACGCCCGCAGAAGCGCTCGACCTTCGTCGTCATTACGAGCGGTCGTGGTGATCGTGATATCCAGGCCGCGCAGTGCGTCTACCTGGTCGTAATCGATTTCCGGGAAAATGATCTGCTCGGTCACACCCATCGCGAAATTGCCGCGACCGTCAAAAGACTTCGGGCTGATACCGCGGAAGTCACGGATACGCGGGATCGCAATGCTGATCAGGCGCTCCAGGAACTCGTACATGCGCTCACTGCGCAGGGTTACCTTGCAGCCAATCGGCCAGCCTTCGCGCACCTTAAAGCCTGCAATCGACTTGCGGGCCTTGGTGACAACCGGCTTCTGGCCAGCGATCTTCGCCATGTCAGCGACGGCGTTCTCCAGGACTTTCTTATCGCCCAGGGCTTCACCAACACCCATGTTCAGGGTGATCTTGGTGATGCGGGGAACTTCCATCACATTCTGCAGGCCCAGCTCGTCTTTGAGCTTCGGCGCAATTTCCGTTTTGTAAACTTCTTTCAGCGTTGCCATATCTATTCGTCCGCTTAAGCGTCAATCGCCTCGCCACTGGATTTGTAAACGCGCACCTTCGAATCGCCGTCCACCTTGAAGCCAACGCGGTCGGCCTTGTTGGTGCTCGGATTGAAGATCGCCACATTGGAAACCTGGATCGGGGCTTCCTTTTCGATAATGCCGCCGGCAACACCCATCTGGGGGTTGGGCTTGGTGTGCTTCTTCATCATGTTCACACCGGAGACCAGCAGGCGGTTGTCATCCAGCACCTGCTGGACCTTGCCGCGCTTGCCCTTGTCCTTACCGGTCAGGACGATCACTTCGTCATCACGCTTGATCTTTTTCATCTCTCTGCCTTTGCCTTCTTGGCCGCCTCTGCTTTTCCCTTCGCCTGCTTACAGTACTTCGGGAGCCAGGGATACAATCTTCATGAACTGCTCACCGCGCAGCTCGCGAGTGACCGGGCCGAAGATACGCGTACCGATCGGGGCGTTCTGCGCGTTCAGCAGAACGGCAGCGTTGTCGTCGAACTTGATCAGTGAACCGTCGTTGCGACGCACGCCCTTACGGGTGCGAACGACTACCGCGTTCATGACCTGGCCCTTCTTGACCTTGCCGCGCGGGATCGCTTCCTTCACCGTCACCTTGATCAGGTCGCCGACGCCGGCATAACGACGCTTGGAACCACCCAGCACCTTGATGCACATCACGCGACGGGCTCCGCTGTTGTCAGCCACGTCCAGATAGGTTTGTGTTTGAATCATCTCTTAACTCCAGCTAATCCAGCTGCTATCAGACCTGGACGGCACTCTCTTCAACGCGCAGCAGCTTCCAGCTCTTTGACTTGGAAATGGGACGCGTTTCCTGGACGGTTACCACGTCTCCCATGCCGCACTCGTTGTTTTCATCGTGAGCGTGGATCTTGGAGGAGCGGGTGATGTACTTGCCGTACACGGGGTGCTTTACCCGGCGCTCGATCAGTACGGTAACCGTCTTGTCCATCTTGTTGCTTACTACACGACCAGTCGCGGTACGCGCAGTCTTCTGTTCTGCCGTCATCGTTTACTCCCCTGCCTTCTCGGTGAGCACAGTCTTTACACGAGCGATGTCGCGCTGGTTCTGCTTCAGCAGATGGCTCTGGCCCAGCTGGCCGATGCTCTTCTGCATGCGCAGCTTGAACTGCTCTTCACGCAAGGTCAGCAGGTCCTTGTTCAGGTCCTCTACGGACTTTTCACGCAATTCAGTAGCTTTCATTACATCACCGACCGTTTTACAAATTTCGTTTCAACCGGGATCTTCGCAGCCGCCAGCGTGAATGCTTCACGGGCCAGCTCTTCGGAAACGCCCTGTACTTCGTACAGCACCTTGCCAGGCTGGATCTGGGCTACCCAGTACTCAACGTTACCCTTACCCTTACCCTGGCGAACTTCCAGCGGCTTGGTGGTAATCGGCTTGTCCGGGAACACACGGATCCAGATCTTGCCGCCACGCTTGATGTGACGGGTCATGGCACGACGTGCTGCTTCAATCTGGCGCGCAGTGATACGACCGCGGCCAACAGCCTTGAGGCCGTATTCGCCGAAGCTCACCTTGCTGCCGCGATGTGCCAGGCCACGGTTGCGGCCCTTCTGCATCTTGCGAAATTTCGTACGCTTTGGTTGTAGCATCTGCGTAAACCTTAATTAGTAACTATCAATTAGTAGCTGTCTTCTTGGCAGCAGCGTCGGCGCTCTCTTCGCCACCAATCACTTCGCCTTTGAAAATCCAGACCTTCACACCCAGGATGCCGTAGGTGGTGCTGGCCTCGTAGGTGGCGTAGTCGATGTCAGCGCGCAGGGTGTGCAGGGGCACACGGCCTTCGCGGTACCACTCGGTGCGGGCAATTTCAGCGCCGCCCAGACGGCCAGATACCTGCACCTTGATGCCTTCTGCGCCCTGGCGCATGGCGTTCTGTACCACGCGCTTCATGGCGCGGCGGAACATAACGCGACGCTCCAGCTGCTGGGCCACGTTCTGGGCTACCAGGCGGGCGTCCAGATCCGGCTTGCGAATCTCTTCGATGTTGATGTGCACCGGCACACCCATCTTCTCGCTCAGCACGGCGCGCAGCTTGTCGACGTCTTCACCCTTCTTGCCGATCACGATGCCGGGACGGGCAGTGTGAATGGTGATGCGGGCGGTCTGCGCCGGGCGCTCGATAACGACGCGGCTGACAGACGCGTGGTCGAGTTTCTTCTCGATGTACTCACGAACTTCCAGATCGGTGATCAGGTTCTTCGAGTAGTTCTTGTTGTCCGCATACCAGACCGAACTGTGGTCCTTGACGATGCCCAGGCGGATACCTACCGGATGTACTTTCTGTCCCATGCGCTTAACCTTCCCCGTCTGCTACTTTTACGGTGATATGACAGGTGCGCTTGAGAATGCGGTCCGCACGGCCTTTGGCACGGGGACGCAGGCGCTTCATGGTCATACCCTCGTCTACGTAGATGCTGGAGACCTTCAGTTCGTCGACATCAGCACCTTCATTGTTCTCGGCATTGGCAATGGCCGAGTCCAGGACTTTCTTGATGATGTGGGCGGCTTTCTTGTTGCTGTAGGTCAGCAGGTCGAGGGCGTCCTCGACACCCTTGCCGCGCACCTGGTCAGCGACCAGGCGAGCTTTCTGGGCTGAAATGCGCGCACCTTTCAATTTGGCTGCAACTTCCATCTCTAAACCTCTCTAGCGCCTTAGCGCGCCTTCTTGTCCGCGGCGTGGCCGCGGAACGTACGCGTTACGGCGAACTCGCCCAGCTTGTGGCCGACCATGTCCTCGTTGATCAGAACGGGAACGTGCTGGCGGCCGTTGTGTACCGCGATGGTCAGGCCGACCATATCCGGAGAGACCATGGAACGGCGTGACCAGGTCTTGATGGGACGACGGTCATTGCTCTCAACCGCGGCCTCGACCTTCTTCATCAGGTGCAGGTCTATGAAGGGACCTTTCTTCAGTGAACGGGGCACTTTCTATTCCTCACTCTAATCCGGTTACTTCTTGCGACGGCGGCGGACAATCAGGTCGTCCGTACGCTTGTTCTTGCGGGTCTTGTAACCCTTGGTCGGCGTACCCCAGGGGGACACCGGGTGACGGCCGCCCGAGGTGCGACCTTCACCACCACCGTGCGGGTGGTCTACCGGGTTCATGGCAACACCGCGAACCGTCGGGCGAACACCGCGCCAGCGCGCAGCGCCGGCCTTGCCCAGCTTGCGCAGGCTGTGCTCGCTATTGGATACCTCACCCAGGCTGGCGCGACAGTCGGCCAGCACCTTGCGCATCTCGCCGGAGCGCAGGCGTAGGGTGGCGTAGCGGCCTTCACGGGCCACCAACTGGCAGGAAGCGCCGGCAGAGCGAGCCATCTGCGCGCCCTTGCCGGGCTTGAGCTCGATGCAGTGCACCACGCTACCCACCGGAATGTTGCGCAGCGGCAGGGCGTTACCTACCTTGATAGGCGCATTGTCGCCGGACTGCACGGTGTCACCGGCAGCAACACCCTTGGGGGCAATGATGTAGCGACGCTCGCCGTCCGCGTACTTCAACAGTGCGATGTGCGCGGTGCGATTGGGGTCGTACTCCAGGCGCTCAACCTCGGCGACGATGCCGTCCTTGTTGCGCTTGAAGTCGATCTTGCGGTAGTGCTGCTTGTGACCGCCGCCCACGTGACGCGTAGTGATGCGACCGTTGTTGTTGCGACCACCGTTCCTGGACTGCTTCTCCAGCAGGGCCTTGTGAGGCGCGCCCTTGTGCAGGCCTTCACCAACCACGTTGACAACGTGGCGGCGACCGGCTGAAGTCGGCTTTCTCTTAACAATTGCCATCGAAACCTACTCCTTCCTCACTCTGCGGCAGCAAAGTCAATGTCCTGACCCTGCTCCAGCTTGACGTATGCCTTCTTCCAGCTCGGCTTCTTGGAGAGACCGAAGCGGTTGCGCTTGACCTTGCCCTTGACCTTGAGGGTCTGGACATCGGCCACGTCCACCTTGAACAGCTGCTCGACGGCCTTCTTGACCTCCAGCTTGGTGGCGTCAACCGCAACCCGGAAGACATACTGGTTGTTCATGTCTGCGACCACGGCCGCCTTTTCGGAAACGTGCGGGCCTAACAGCACCTGAAATACGCGCTCCTGGTTCATCCCAGCATCTCCTCAAACTTCTTGACGGCATCCACAGTCACCACGACCTTGTCGAAGGCAATCAGGGATACCGGATCCACGCCGTCGACATCACGCACGTCAACCTTGTGCAGGTTGCGAGCCGCCAGGTACAGGTTCTCACCGACCTCATCGGACACGATCAGCGCATTGTCCAGGCCGTACTCGTCGAGCTGCTTGACCAGCAGCTTGGTCTTGGGCTCCTCAACGTCCAGGCTCTCGACCACGACCAGGCGATCCTGGCGGGCCAGCTCGGACATAATGGAGCGCAGCGCCGCTCGGTACATCTTGCGGTTGACCTTCTGGCTGTGATCCTGCGGCTTGGCCGCGAAGGTCACGCCACCGCTGCGCCAGATCGGCGAGCGAATGGTGCCGGCGCGAGCGCGACCGGTACCCTTCTGGCGCCAGGGCTTCTTGCCGCCGCCGCTGACTGCAGAGCGATTCTTCTGTGCGCGCGTACCCTGGCGTCCGCCAGCGAGGTACGCGGTGACAACCTGGTGAACCAGGTCTTCGTTGAACTCACGCGCAAAGGCCGCGTCGGAAACTGATACTTTTCCGGGCTTCGCCTTGCCGGGCTTAACGATGCTTAATTCCACGGTAAAGACTCCCTGACCTTATGCCTTGACTGCCGGACGAACGACAACATCGCCACCGGGTGCACCGGGTACGGCGCCCTTGACCAGCAGCAGGTTGCGCTCTGCGTCGACACGTACGATTTCCAGGCCCTGGGTGGTGACGTTCTCAGCACCCATGTGGCCGGCCATCTTCTTGCCCTTGAATACACGGCCCGGGGTCTGGCACTGGCCGATGGAGCCCGGCGCGCGGTGCGCAAGGGAGTTGCCGTGGGTGGCGTCCTGGGTCTTGAAGTTCCAGCGCTTGACGGCGCCCTGGAAACCCTTGCCCTTGGACTTGCCGGCGACGTCGACCTTCTGGCCGGCCTCGAAGGCCTCCACGGTCAGGACAGCACCAACTTCGGGGGCTTCGTCTTCCGCTTCCAGGCGGAATTCCCACAGGCCGCGACCGGCCTCGACGCCAGCCTTGGCGAAATGACCTGCTTCGGACTTGCTGATGCGGTTCGCGCGGCGGCTGCCTGCGGTCACCTGGATTGCGCGATAGCCATCACTATCGGAATCTTTTACCTGCGTGACGCGATTGGGTTCGACCTCAATCACGGTCACGGGGATGGAAGAGCCGTCTTCGGTAAAGACGCGAGTCATACCGGACTTACGGCCGACTAAGCCAATAGTCATTTCTCTAACCTCTCAGTGTACGGGGCTCACACCCTCTATGGCCGCTCATCGCTGAGCGTTACACACCCGGGGTTGGTTCTGAGACCAATAGCCCCGAGCAGGTCTGGTTGTTTGTTAACCTAGACTGATCTGTACTTCGACACCTGCAGCCAAATCCAATTTCATCAGGGCATCCACCGTCTTTTCGGTGGGCTCGACGATATCCAGAAGGCGTTTGTGGGTGCGGATTTCATATTGGTCACGCGCGTCTTTGTTGACGTGCGGAGAAATCAGTACCGTGTAGCGCTCTTTGCGAGTAGGAAGGGGAATAGGACCCTTGACCTGTGCACCTGTGCGACGCGCGGTTTCAACGATCTCCTGGGTAGACGTATCTATCAGGCGATGATCGAATGCTTTGAGACGAATACGAATCCTTTGATTCTGCATTTGATCAAACTCCAATAAAGAGTAAAAAACCAGAGGCCCGCTCAGGGACCCCCCGAAAAAGGAGTGCGCATTCTAATGACGGACCCACCCCCTGTCAAACGCTTTTCCTATTAAATTCATAGACTTTTCGAATCTGGCAGCAGGCGCCATGCGGCTGGCGCCAGGGGCAGGAATCAGTCGATTCCGGCCAGAGCTAGCAACTCAGGGCGGCCGTGGGGCAGCGCATCCGTGCAAACATCAGTTCAGAGATCTGGCTGACCACCTCGGGTCGCTTGGGATGCACGTGTTTGCCTGGCGTATAGAGAATTTCGACCGGCTCGCGGACCGCTGCTTCCAGCGCATCGATGGCACTGGGGGGAAGCGCGCTCTCCCGACGGGCGTGCACCAGCACCAGCGGCCGTGGCGACAGCCGGGATACCCAGGCTTCCGGGCCCAGGTGGGCAGCGCCCGCCACACTGGCGAGGAAGTCCGATAGCGTGCGCCGCAGGGTACCCTGCGGCACCCGCTTGCTGAGACCGTAATCAAACACATCGGCGGGTGCGCCACCGCCGTGAATGAGCCACAGGCGCTCCACCCGGGGGTCAAGTACCGCGGGAACCGAGGCCAGGTAGGCGCCAAAACTGATGCCGGCCAGTTCTACCCGGCCCGGATCGATACCAGACTCCGGGCTCAGCAGGTAATCCAGGGCCAGCAGCGTGGCCGCCGGTGTGTCGAATATTCCCCGCTGGATCCGCGGCAGCGCCAGGAATACATCCAGCAGGTTGCGGTGGGGCACCGTGCCAAACGGGTAGCTGATAGCGGCGACAATAGCGCCGCGGGTATCGGGTATTACATCGACCGCAGCGCGTCCGGTTTCCTGCCCCCCCATCACCAGCAGCAGGGGGCGGTGCTCCAGCCCGCGGTCCGGGCGCCGTATCGCAAGGTCGGCCGCCAGGCCGCTATCTGAAAATAACCGCAGCTCGCGCACTTCGCTGTCCCGCAGCCGGTAGCTGGACAGAGGCTCGACCGCCACCAGCCGGCCCTTGCGGGCCAGGTGCTCCGGGGGCTGCTGGGCCGCTTGCCACAGCCATGCCGCAGCTACCGCAATGCACAGGGAGAATACGGCCAGCAGGGCTGCCAGCCACTGAAACAATCGCTTCGCCATACGCTTTGATACCTCCTGCGCAGACAATCCTCTGAGTGTAGCTTGCAAAGGTCTGTCGAATCGCGTCGAATAGCGCCCCCAAAACCGCTGGAAAGGCCATGCAGAAATCCACCACAGTTTCCCCCGAGGACCACGCCCGCGTCAGTGAACTGCTGGGCCGGGAGGCCCGCGGCCTGTGCGCAATCCCGGTACGCGGCGACGACGGCGAGCCGATCGTGATCCGGGTGGCGTCGCTGGTGGACGACAAGCCCTTCCCTACCCTGTTCTGGCTGGTGGACCGGGAGCTCAACTACCAGTTAGACCAGCTCGAGGCCGGCGGGTTCATCGCCCGGTTGCAGGCTCGCGTGGATAGGGAACCGGCACTGCGTGAAGCCATGGCGGAAGACCACGACGCGCATATCGCCCTGCGCAACGCCCTGATGAGCGAAGAGGACCGGGCCCGCCTGCAGAGCCTGGGCTTTTTCGACAGCCTGCAACAGCGCGGCATTGGCGGCATCGAAAAACCTGACCGCATCCGCTGCCTGCACACCTGGTATGCAGCCCACCTGGTGGCACCCAATACCATCGGCCGGCTGGTGGATGCGCACTGGTCGGAGGCCGCTGATACGCACTGAATCAGTGCACCCGAGACTTCGAAGCGGACCTTGAGCCGCATCAATTCCCAGGCCAGGTTCTGCGTCTACACTGCAGGCATTGTTTTCCCGATTGCGGGTCCGCTTCGCTATGTCTCAGGAGCTTGCTGTGGAAGAAACCTGGTACGGACACTCACCAGAGAAAGTCATGGAGCTACTGGACACCCGGGAAACCGGGCTGACCGACGCGGTAGCCCAGCAGCGGCTGGCCGAGTATGGCCCCAACGAGATCGAATTCCGCAAGACCCCCGCCTGGCTTCGCCTGCTGCGCCAGTTCACCGACCCTATGGTGATTATCCTGCTGGTCACTGCCACCATCACCGGAGTGCTGTCTGCCATGGGCAGCCACATGCTGCCGGACACCATCGTCATTCTCAGCGTGGTCCTGCTGAATGCCATCCTCGGCTTCGTCCAGGAAGGCAAAGCCGAGGGGGCCCTGGATGCGCTGCGCAATATGATGGTGCAGGAAGCGCTGGTACTGCGCGACAGTGACCAGCGCCGGATTGCCGCCCGCGAACTGGTGCCTGGAGACCTGGTGGTGCTGGAGAGCGGCGACCGGGTGCCCGCCGACGTGCGCTTCATCGAAACCAGTGACCTGCACGTCGACGAATCTTCGCTGACCGGTGAATCGATACCGGTGGTCAAGACCATCGTCGCACTGGATGGCGAAAACCTGGTACCCGGCGACCAGAAGAACATGGGCTTCTCCGGCACCTATGTCACTCGCGGTACCGCTCGGGGCATCGTGGTGGGCACGGGCGCCAATACCGTGTTCGGGCGCATCGCCGACCTGGTCAAGTCTGCCGACCAGGGCCTGACGCCGTTGCAGCGCAAGATGAAGGAGTTCGTGCGCACGCTGATCGGCGCCATCCTGGTGGTGGGCAGCTTCAACTTCGGCCTCGGTATCTACCTGGGCTACGCCATTTCCTACAGCTTCCTGGGGGCGGTATCACTGGTGGTCGCCGCCATCCCCGAGATGCTGCCGGCGCTGGTCACCTCCATCCTGGCGCTGTCCGGTACCGTGATGGCAGGCCGCAAGGCGCTGATACGCAAGCTGCCCGCCGCGGAGACGCTGGGCGCCACCTCGGTCATCTGCTCTGACAAGACCGGCACCCTCACCGAGAACCACATGACGGTCACCCGGGTATACGCCGGCGGCGAGGTGCTCGACGTCACCGGTGTCGGCTATGACATCGAGGGCGAGTTCAAGCGCCTCGGAGAGCCTGTACCAGTTCGGCAGCAACCGGCACTGATGAAGCTGCTGGAGTCGGGCTTCCACTGCAACAATGCCCACCTCAGCGGCAAGGGCGGCACCGGTGACCCCACCGAGCTGGCCCTGCGTATTTCCGGCGCCAAAGCGGAACTGGTGGTAGACGGCGTGCACCGGCTGGTGGAAATCCCCTTCGACTCCAGCGCCAAGTACATGGCTGTGCTGGTGGATATGGCCGACGGCCGCTACGTGCTGGTCAAGGGTGCGCCGGAGCGGGTGATTGCCATGTGCGATAACACGCTGGACGCGACCGGCAATCCCGCAGCCTTTGATCCCGACGAGGCGCTGGCGACTGCCAGGAGCTTTGCAACAGGCGCCCTGCGCACCCTGGCGTTTGCCATGAACCCCGTACCCAAAGACATCGACGGGCTTACCCACGACAACCTGTCAGGGCTGTGCTTCCTCGGGCTGCAAGGCATGATCGACCCACCGCGGGAGTCCGCGGTGGTGGCAGTAGCCCAGTGCAGGCAGGCAGGAATCCGCACGGTGATGATTACCGGTGACCATCCGGATACTGCCCAGGCAGTGGCGCGGCAGCTGGGCATCGACGCCGAACGGGTGATGACTGGCACCGAACTGTCGGCGCTGGACGACGACGGCTACCGGGAGGTCGTTCACGACGTATCGGTGTTTGCGCGCGTCGCCCCCGAGCACAAGAAAGCCATTGCCGAAGCCCTGCAGCATCGCGACCACGTGGTCGCCATGACCGGGGACGGCGTAAACGATGCGCCGGCATTAAAAGCGGCCGACATCGGCGTAGCCATGGGCAAGAGCGGCACCGAGGTGGCGCGGGAATCCTCGGACATGGTGCTGGCGGACGACAACTTCGCGACCATCGTTGCGGCGGTGGAGGAAGGCCGCCACGCCTGGAACAACCTGCGCAAGGCCATTCTCTATACACTGCCCACCAACGCCGCCCAGGCACTGCTGATCATGGGCGCGGTGCTGATGGCCGCTTTCATTCCTCTGTTCAGCGTGCGATTTGTACTGGAGCCGGTGCAGATTCTCTGGGTCAACCTGCTCGACTCGGTGCTGTTGACCATGCCGCTGATGATGGAACAGAAGGAGCGCGGCCTGCTGCAGCAGCCACCGCGGCCGGCAGGAGCGCACATCATCGACGCCCTGTTCCTGCAGCGGGTCGTCCTGCTGGGCCTGGCCATTTCAGTGCCGGGCTTTATGATCTACTACCACTTCGGCTCACCGGCAGTGGTGAACGGCGAACTGGTGGACGCGCTGCTGCTCACCCAGGCCCAGACCGCGGCCTTCTGGGCCATCCTGTTCGCTCACTTCGGTTACGTGCTCTCGGCCCGCTCCGTATATGGCTCTGCCTTTACCTTCAGCCCGTTCTCCAACCGCTGGCTGCTGGGTGGCATCGCATTGAGCCTGATCATCCGCTTTATCCCCACCCTGGTGCCCGAGGCCGCCACCCTGTTCCGAACGGCGGCCTTCCCGGCAGAGTGGTGGCCACTGATCCTGGCCTGCTTCTTCCCAAGCTTCATCGCCATCGAGGCCGACAAGCTGGTACGCAAGGCCTTTAGGCCCAGCACCCAGGGTGCGCCGGTACCGGCCTGAGTACTCAGCACTGGCCCTGCTGCGGCCGTGCTTCGTAGGTCGGTCGCGAACTGGATACGCTCCCTCCCCGGACACGCTAAAAGCATGCCGTCCATGGCTCGCTCGGCAATGGCCATCCATGGCCATTGACGGTCCGTGGAGGGAGCATATCCAGCTCACGACCTCTTTCAGCGCAGATTTCAGTTCGCACTACCCGTCATTCCCGCGAAGGCGGGAATCCAGCCCACGTTCTTTTGGATTCCCGCCTTCGCGGGAATGACGGAGGAATGCGATCATATTCCGTATTCGAAGACCATTATTGAGTGTGAAATCAGCGGAGCGCGTGGGGTGCGCGGGGTCCTTCCGGGACCGTCTGCGGCCAGGGACGGCCGCAGTCGAGCGAGCCATGGACGGCATGCTTTTAGCGCGTCCCGGAAGGACCCCGTGTGCCGCACGCGCGTCTTCTGTGCTCCGAACAGCCCACGCTTCGCACTCCGGCTGACAATCGAGCAGGCAAAAAAAAGCCCCGCGATTGCGAGGCTTTTCCTGGATTCCCGCTTTCGCGGGAATGACGGTGGAGCTTACTCGATGATCTTGGCGACGACGCCGGCGCCTACCGTACGACCGCCTTCGCGGATCGCAAAACGCAGGCCTTCTTCCATCGCAATCGGTGCGATCAGCGTCGCTACCATGTT
>JASJBK010000267.1 GCA_030066555.1 Halieaceae bacterium | reverse complement strand
GCAGAAAACTGGTAGTCTTGCCCGGCTATGTCAGAAGCCCAGACTGATACCGATGCGCCAAAGCGCGCCCGCCTCTCCAGCCTGCTGCAGCTGGGTCGCTTTATGCGCCCCTATACCGGCACCCTGCTGGCGGCGGCTGTCGCCCTGGTATTCACCGCTGGCGTCACCCTGTCCATCGGCCAGGGCCTGCGCATCCTCATCGACCAGGGTCTGGCCAGCGGTTCGGCCGAGCAGCTGGGCGACGCGGTCTGGGTAATCATGGGCCTGGCGGTATTGATGGCCATCGGTACCTTCACCCGCTTCTACCTGGTGTCCTGGTTGGGGGAGCGGGTCAGTGCGGATATCCGCGAGGCGGTGTTTGCCAACGTGGTGTCGCTGCAACCGAGCTTCTTCGATGAGAACCGCTCCGGCGAGATCATGTCGCGACTGACCACCGACACCACCCTGCTGCAAACGATTATCGGCTCGTCCCTGTCGATGGCGCTACGCTCCTTCCTGACCACGATCGGTGCCGTGATCATGTTGCTGGTGACCAGCGTCAAGCTGACCCTGATCGTGCTGTCGGCGGTACCGCTGGTGCTGTTGCCGGTGCTCCTGTACGGCCGCCGGGTGCGCAAGCTTTCTACCGAGAGCCAGGATTCCATTGCCCACGTCGGCAGCTATGCCGGCGAGATCATTCAGCACATCAAGACCGTGCAGAGCTACACCCGCGAGGACGACGAACGGGCTGCCTTTACCGCCGAATCCCGGCGCGCCTTCCTGATTGCCCGCCGCCGCGTGCGCCAGCGCGCCCTGTTGGTGGCCGCGGTGATCCTCATGGTATTCGGCGGCCTGTCCGGCATGATCTGGTCCGGTGGCAATGCCGTGGTCAGCGGCGCCATGACCGGCGGCGAGCTGGGCGCCTTCATGTTCTATGCCTTCATGGTGGGCATGGGCTTTGCCACGGTCTCGGAAGTCTGGGGCGAGCTGATGCGTGCCGCCGGCGCCACCGACCGGCTTGTACAGCTACTGGAAGAGACCAGCGAAATCATAGAACCGACGGCCGCCGCAGAACCGGCGGGCGCCGCGCTGCGCCTGGACCAGGTGAGTTTCAGTTACCCGAGCCGGCCAAACCAGCGGGCGCTGGACAAAATTTCCCTGGACGTATCGCCGGGCAAGAGCCTGGCCCTGGTAGGGCCCTCGGGCGCGGGTAAATCCACGGTGTTCGAACTCCTGCAGCGCTTCTACGACCCGCAGGCCGGCGCCATCACCCTGGGCGGTGTGGACCTGAAAGACATGACCACCCGCACCCTGCGCGAGCACCTGGCAGTGGTGCCACAGGCACCGGCCATGTTTACCGCTGATGTGTCCTACAACATCGCCTACGGCAAGCCCGATGCCAGTCACGACGAGATTGTTGCCGCAGCGAAAGCGGCCCACGCCCATGACTTCATCATGGCCCTGCCCGAGCAGTACCAGTCTCACCTGGGGGAACAGGGTGTGCGGCTGTCAGGCGGCCAGAAGCAGCGCATCGCCATTGCCCGCGCGGTACTGGCAGACCCGGATATTCTGCTGCTGGATGAGGCCACCAGCGCACTGGACGCTGAAAGCGAGCGCCACGTGCAGGAAGCCCTGGAAGAGTTGATGCAGGGGCGCACCACGGTGATCATCGCCCACCGCCTCAGCACCATCCTGCAGGCCGATACCATTGCGGTGCTCGACCAGGGCAAGCTGGTGGACACCGGCACCCACAATAGCCTGCTGGCCAGCAGCCCGCTGTACCAGCGGCTGGCGCGGCTTCAGTTCCGCGAGGAAGAAGTGGCCTGATCGGCCTGCGGGTCGAACACCAGGCCCAGCCGCTGGCGCACGCCGCGGCGCAGTTCACCGAGATCCGCCGAACTATCAATAGCAATGCCGCCGAGGTCCTTCAGGAAGCTGATGTAGTGGCTGGCCCCCACCAGGGTGCAGCGGAACGGCAGGGTAAAGATGCCGCGACCGCCGAGGGCATCCCGCACCAGGTCCATGGCCTCGCCGCCCGCCTCATTGAGGTGCTGGGCCGCCGCGGCACGGCTGTTCTCACCGGCAATCGCCAGTACTTCGAAGCCTTCCAGCATGGCCTCGAGCCCAATCCACTCCACCAGGGCGGCGTCTTCGGCACCCCGGCGCAGGGCGCGACGGGCTTTCCGGGCCAGGTTGCGGTATTCGCGCTCCACCCTGGGACCGAATACCGGGTCGGGCACCGGTGACATCAGGTCTTCGCGTTCGAGCTCGGCCCAGTCCTCGTCGCTGAGCACGCGCTCGATTTCCGGGAATACCAGCGCCTCTTCCACCTCCATGTGCTTGTACATGGTGGTGACGTAGTCGCGCACGGTTTTCTGCAGCTTGTCGGCGCCCTGCCCGGTTTCTTCCCAGTGCGCGGCGGCGTCCAGGGCCTTGGGCCCCAGCTTGCTGAGGTAATCGTGGTCGCGCTGCAGGGTATCGACGCTGTCCGCCAGGGCGTAGTCCAGCTCGCCGGCGCGGGCATAGACCAGGTCTTCTCGCGGGTGGTGGAAAGCATCGGGGAAATGGGTCATGTAGTGCAGGGATTCATACAGCACCTGCGGGTCGACCGCCTCGTCCTGCTCCAGGGAATCGACCTGCGATTCCAGTAGTTTCAGCAGGGTACCCATGTAGCGGTGCTCCGCATACAGGGTGGCGAGAATCGGGTGGCTACTCAGTTGTTTGCCGCGCATGCGGCTGGCGACGGCATCCCAGCTCTTCTTGCTGTAGCCGGCGCGGGTATCGGTTGCGGGCATAGACTCCTCCATATTGCCTGCATTGTATATAGTGATAGGCAGGCACCGCATTGACGCAGGACACGATAACCGCCGTTGCCCCCGCAAGGCCAGAACAGTTCGCGGTGCGTAAAGTAGAAAAAGTTCAAATACCCATAACGATTACACCAGATAACGATTAAAGCGCTGTAAGGACCACCCATGCCGATTCAAAAGACCGCCTGTTGGCTGGCAGCCCCGCTGCTGGCGGGGCTTGTTGCCTGCTCTGACTCCAACGATACCTTCAACCCGAACCCGCCGCCGGCACCCGAGCCCGGGCCCACCTTCAGTGCCGAAGTGCGCCGCACCGAGTTCGGCATTCCCCACGTCAAAGCCGACGATTGGGGCGGCCTCGGCTACGGCATAGGCTACGCTTACGCCCAGGACAACTTCTGTGTGACCATGCGCGAGGTGATCTTCTCCATCGGCCGCTCTGCGGAGCTTTTGGGCGAAGAAGAAGGCAACGTCAATGACGACCTGCTGTTCACCTACCTCACCGGGCCCCGCGACGAGTTTGAGCGCGAGTTCATCGATAACCTGCCCCAACGGGTGAAAGACCTGAACGAGGGTTACGTGGCGGGCTTCAACCGCTACCTGGAGGAAACCGGCGTCGAGAACCTGCCCGAGGGCGACCTGGGCTGCCGCGGCGAGGATTGGGTGTTCCCCATCAACGCCACCGACCTGTTCCTGCTGCAGCGCCGCCAGGCCCTGCGCGGCAGTTCCGGTAACGGCACCTTCTCCAGCGCCATCCTCGCCACCGAGGGCCCCGACAGCAGCAGCGCCACGGCCGTGGGCAGTTTCGATGAGGAAGAAGTGCGACGGGCATTCCGCCAGGTGGGCAGGAGCCTGCGCGACCCCGAGCAGGGCAGTAATGCCATGGCCGCCGGCCGCGACATGACCCAGACCGGTAGCGGCCTGTTGCTAGGCAACCCCCACCAGCCCTGGTTCGGCGAGGGTGCCTGGTACGAGGCCCACCTCACCATTCCCGGCGAAGTCGACGTGGCTGGCGCCGTGCTGCACGGCTTCCCCTACGTGGGCATCGGTTTCAACAAGGACGTGGCCTGGACCCACACGGTGTCCATCGCCAACCGCTACAGCCTCTATGAGCTACAGCTCAACCCCGAAGACCCGCTGCAGTACTTCTACGACGGCGAGCTGCGCGACATCGTGCCGGTGGAAGTGACCGTGCAGTCGAAGCAGGCCGACGGCACCCTGGTGGATGTCACCAAGACCTTCTACGACAGCCAGTTCGGCCCGATCGTCAACTTCGCCAGCGTCGACCCGCTGCTCGGCGGCTGGCCGCTGATTACCGGCACCATCCTGGCCTTCAAGGACGCCAACCTGGAAACCGGCCTGCGCGGTAGCGACCAGTGGCTGGCCAAGGCTGCTGCCGGCAACCTGGATGAGTACCTCGACGCCATCAGCGCGCTGGGCAACCCCGTGTTCCACGAGATCGTCGCAGACCGCAATGGCGAGGCCTTCTACGGCGACATCTCCGCCATTCCCTTTATCGACCAGGCCAAGATCGACAGCTGCCTGACCCCACTGATCGGCCGACTGCTGGCCCAGGGCACCACCAACGTACTGCTGACCCTGGACGGTTCCACCTCGAGCTGTGAGTGGGGCGTGGACCCGGAGGCGCCTGAAGGCTCAGGCCTGTTTGGCCCCAGCGCGCTGCCGCAGCTGCGCACCTTCGACTACGTGGGCAACAGCAACAACAGCTACTGGCTGAGCGATGCCAACAACCCGCTGACCGGCTTCCCCACCACCATGGGCCCGGTGGGCTACGAGGGCCTGCAGCAGTTCCTGCGCACACGCATAGGCCACATCACCGTCGAAGAGCGCCGCCAGGCTACCGACGGCTTCGATGACAGCCCCTTATTCAACAACGAGAACCTCAAGGCCTTCATGTACCAGAACCGTGTCTACGGTGCCGAGCTCAACATCGCCGATGTGCTGAGCATCTGCCAGGACCCGGCGGCCGCCACTGTGCAGGATGCCTGCGACGTGCTGCAGAGTTGGGACCTGAAAGTCGAGCTCGACAGCCGCGGCGCCCAGGTATGGAAAGAGTTCTGGAGCGTGATTCGCCGCGAGCGCGGCAACAGCTTCCAGAACGTGGTGGACAGCGACGAGTTCTGGCTGGTCGACTTCGACCCCGCGGACCCGCTGAACACCCCCGCCGGCATCGACGCCAGCCTGCAGGTCAACCGCGACCTGGTGATCAATGCACTCGCCGAGGCCAAGCAACGCCTGGCTGACAACAACGTGGCGCTGGATGCCCGCTGGGGCGACATCCAGTACCTGGTACGCAACAACGAGAACGTGCCCATCCACGGCGGCCAGGGGACCCTCGGCATATACGGCGCCATCAGCTCACGCCTGAGCAATGGCGGCTACATCAATCCCACCAGCGGCAATAGCTACATCCAGATCGTTACCTGGGATGAAAGTGAGTGCCCGATTGCCGACGTGATCCTGGTGCCCAGCCAGTCCACCGACCCGGACTCGCCGCACTTCGCCGACCAGACCAGGCTCTACTCCAACAAGGAGTGGGTGCGCTTCCCATTCTGCGAAGACGACATCCAGGCCAACCAGATCGGCGAGACACTGGTGCTTGAGGGCTCGTAGTTTAGCGAAGCTAAGATGTCGCCCCCGCGCAGGCGGGGGCCCAGAGGGGAGCCAAGGGCTCCCCTTTTTACTGCTCTGCAGCTCTTAGTTGGACTGCATGATACTGATTGCACTGGTGCTCACGGATCCCGTTTCCGCCGCCTGTCGAAGTGCCACCGCGTTGAAGACGCCCTGGAACGCACCGTTGCCGATGACCGCAAGACTAAGCACACCGTAAGAGTCGTTGTCAGAGCTCATCCAGGCTGAGCCCTGGGTACTGCTGCCTGACCAGCTGGCCTCCAGCGTCCAGCCCTGTTCCAGCAGCTGGTCATTGAATGCGGCCATCGTCGTAGCCATCGGCAGTGCGGTCTTGAACAACGCGCCAGTGCTCATTGTTTTTCCGCCCCCGCCTGTGCCAAGGGAATCCAGCAAGCTGGCGTCCTCAGGTAGCAACAACAAGGGGATTTTAGGCCGGTCCTCGTCGAGGAATCTGGGTTTACTGATCTCGTCGCAGACAACCTGGTTCTTGTAGAGCATCACCGTGGCATATGAACCCGAGGACTCGGCACCGCGAACGCTTATGCGGGCCTGGCCAACGCCGTCGCGACACAACTGGAAAGTGGTGTCAGGCGTGCGACTGGCTTGCAGCCGAAAGCCACCGTACAAAATTCCCGTATCCTCGTTATTCATCTTCCAGCCCGGACTGGGTTCAGAACGCAGTTCACCGATGGCAGCCGCTGGCGGCTGCCCAGATTTGTAGGCCACCAGTACCGCATTTTGCATGTTGCGGCTGCCGATCAGCTCAAAGGAGTCAGGCACCGGCGGTAGCTGATTGCCGGGAGGAACTGTGCTCGAATAGGTAGGCGTCGCCTGACCCGGTAGCCTGAGCAGCGTATTGGCAAAGTCAGGATCGATACAGTCGATGGGGGATTCGGAGTGTGCGGGCAGGATGCACATCGTCAGGATGGCAATCAGGATGACCCTCATGGCATTACCTCTTGTTGGCCAGTGAAAGCTCAATGTCTAGTATAGGCACATTCAAATGGGCTGAAGACCTGACTACAGGACTCAA
>JASJBK010000043.1 GCA_030066555.1 Halieaceae bacterium | reverse complement strand
TACCTGCAGCACCCGCTGTTCAACGACTTCCACTCGGAAACCGAGATGCTGCGCTACCTGCGCCGTCTCGAGAGCAAGGACATCGCACTCAACCGCGCCATGATCCCGCTGGGCTCCTGCACCATGAAGCTCAATGCCACCACCGAGATGGTCGCCATCACCTGGCCGGAGTTCGGCCGCATGCACCCCTATGCGCCGGAGGACCAGGCCGCGGGTTATCGCCAGCTGGTAGATGAACTCGAGCACATGTTGCTGGAGTGCACTGGCTACGACGCGATTTCCATGCAGCCCAATGCCGGCGCCCAGGGTGAATATGCCGGGCTGCTGACCATTCGCCGCTACCACGAGAGCCGCGGCGACCATGACCGGAATATCTGCCTGATCCCCAGCTCCGCCCACGGCACCAACCCTGCCAGTGCCGCCATGGCCGGCATGAAGGTGGTGATCGTCGAGTGCGACAAGCACGGCAACGTGGACCTGGATGACCTCAGGACCAAGGCCGAGCGCCACAGCAACGAGCTGTCGGCGATCATGGTCACCTACCCGTCTACCCACGGCGTGTTCGAAGAGGGCATTGTCGAGCTGTGCGAGATCATTCACGGCCACGGCGGCCAGGTCTACGTGGACGGCGCCAACCTCAACGCGCTCGTAGGGCTGGCGGCGCCCGGCAAATTCGGCGCCGATGTTTCGCACCTTAACCTGCACAAGACCTTCTGCATTCCCCACGGTGGCGGTGGCCCGGGTATGGGCCCCATCGGTGTCGGCGCACACCTGGCGCCGTTCCTGCCCAACCACCCGCTGCACAGCGACGAAGGCGCCGACCATGTGATCGACGTGATCGCCAGCGCGCCCATCGGCAGCGCCTCCATCCTGCCGATTTCCTGGGCCTATATCGCACTGATGGGAGCCGCCGGCCTGGAGCACGCCTCCAAGGTGGCCATCCTCGGCGCCAACTACATAGCCCACCGCCTCGAGGGCCACTTCCCGATTCTGTACACGGGCCGCAACGGCCGCGTGGCCCACGAGTGCATCATCGATATGCGCCCGCTCAAGGAAGTCAGCGGCATCAGCGAAGAAGACGTGGCCAAGCGCCTGGTGGACTACGGCTTCCACGCGCCGACCATGTCATTCCCGGTGGCGGGCACGCTGATGGTGGAACCCACCGAGAGCGAGTCGATGTTCGAGCTGGATCGTTTCTGCGATGCACTGATCGCCATTCGCGAGGAAATCCGCGCCGTGGAGGAAGGCAAGGTCGAAGCGGAAAGCAGCATGCTGCACAACGCGCCGCATACCCTGGCAGACGTCATCGCCGGTGACTGGGCCTTCCCCTACAGCCGCGAGGAAGCCGCCTACCCGGTCGAGTCGCTCAGGGGCAACAAGTACTGGGCGCCGGTCAACCGCATCGACAACGTCTACGGCGATCGCCACCTGGTGTGCTCCTGCCCGTCGATCGACAGCTATCGGGAGCCCGTCGCCGAAGCGGATTCCTGATCTCGCCTAAGCTGTAAGGAACAGCACCACTGCGGCGTACCCGGCAAACAGTACGGTCACGCCCCTGAACCAGGCAGGTTTTGCCAGGTACGCCACCATCAACAGCGCTCCCAACCCGGCCACAATTGTCGATGCCAGGGCTGCGTTGTTGAGCATCCAGATGTTGACGTAGGGGCCAAGCAGGAAATAAGCGAGCATGGAACCCGCCGATACCCGCCCGAGGGACTGGCTGTGGTGCAGGAAGTCGAGCTCGCGATCGCTGGCGACATCGTAGTCCTCCACGGGTAACGCCAGCTCAGCAGCACCGTAGATGAATACCGTGCAGGCGACCAGCACGAAGAAGTCGGAGAAGCTCCAGTCGGGGTAATCGCGCAGCTCCCAGCCGACTCACCACATCTGCAGGGTGAACACCAGAATGCAGCCGGCCCACAGGGCGGTCGCCCAGTGGAACTTGATGCGGTCGTGGGCGCGGATCAGGCCCCCCATCTCACCCAGCAGGCGGGTGATGGCCAGGCCGAGGATGATCGAGATGGTGACGAAAACGTATTCGTGCTGAGTCAGAGAGCGCTCCCCGGTGCGCTGGGCTTCACGCTGCCAATGTAGTGAAAAACCGGCAGCGTGTGAAGGCTGACTGCAGTGGCGTCAGCCTTCGATCAGGGAGCGTGCCTCGTCGATTTCCTGTTTCGCATCGCGCATGAAGTCGATCGCCAGCTCCGGGCACAGGGCCGGGCCCAGCATCCACTGGCAGGCTGCCACGCTCTTGATCTCCGGAACGCGGCGATTGCCGATACAGGCGTGATACCAGGCGGTGATCACGAGGTCGCACAGGTCGGCGCCAGTTTCCGAATCGTGGGCATAACTCCAGTCGCCGCTGTGGCGAGCGCAGGTGATCATCTCCTCCGGCAGGCCCCAGCGTTCCAGTACCAGGGCGCCCACGTCACCCTTCAGGTCCTCAACAACCCGCTGCATGCGCGCCTCATCGGCGCAGATGTCCGGGTGATTGACCAGGTAGTTGAACACCGAAAGAGTACCGATGTTACTGAGAAGGCCCGCCAGCATGCCCTGTTCCGGGGTGTACCGACCGGAGCGCTTGGCAAGGACCGTGGCGATTGCGCCAACGTGGACAATCTGGTTCCAGTTCTTGCGCAGCGCCGCGGCCAGTCCGGGCGTGCCGCACATGAACAGATCGCGGATCGCATAGCTCAGCACCAGCTGGCGAGTGGTAGGCACGCCGAGTCGGACCACGGCGTCGACCACGCTGGTGCAGGGGTCATAGCCACGATAGAAGGCGCTGTTGGCGGCCTTGCAGATCTTTGCCGACATGGCGGGGTCGGTGCTCAGCACGTCGGCCACCAGTTCCGCCGACACCTCGGGGTTTTCCATGACCTTGCGGATTTTCAGGGCCACGTCCGGGATGCTGGTCAGGGTAAAGCGGTTGGCCTTGAGGTCAGCGTGGAAGCTCTCCAGCAGTTCCGCAGTTTCGTTGCAGACATCGCCTTCGACGTCAAATTCGTGCATGACATAGTCGACAAAATCCGTGTCTTCCGCCTTGATCTCAGCTGGAGCGTCGGGCATCAGCTCGCCCAGCACCGCCGGGTCGAGGGCCAGGTAGGTGCAGTCGCTGATCGCTTTTGCCGTGTGCAGGCGCGGCCGCAGCCCCGACACCACCCGGCTGGCAGACTCAGTGCCGCCCACCAGTTCGCGCGTGCTGCCGTCGTTGGCTACCAGGCGGATGTTGCCCTCCAGTAGCAGGTAATCCAGTTCGTCTTCGTCCCCTTCCGAGAACAGGCACTCACCCTTGGCGATGGTTTCCGGCGTGAGCTTAACGGTCAACAGCATAAGTTCGTCGTGTGCCAGCGCCGAAAAGGCGTGAAACTCTTGCAGGCGCTCAGGTGTGAGCGGCTCCGGTGTCTTTGCGGGCGGCGCTTCCGCTGGCGCAGCGCGGTTTTTCCTGAATAACTGAAGCACGGCATGCGCCTCCTTCTGACTCTCCGTTAAGGTATCGGCAAAATGGCGCAGTTCTTTAGCCCTGGACGGCCGCAGATTACCCTTATTTATGAAGCCTGGTGTTGCAAATCTGCCGGGATTTCAAGCACTTGGAGACACAAGGGCAGACACGACCTTATGTGAGCGGAAACCAGTGCCGGGTGCGGTTGGCGAGATAGACCAGCGATAACATAACCGGCACTTCCACCAGCACGCCTACCACGGTGGCCAGGGCCGCACCGGAGTTGAGCCCGAACAGGGAGATGGCTACCGCCACTGCCAGCTCGAAGAAGTTGCTGGTACCGATCATGCACGCCGGTGCGGCAATATTGTGGGGCAGCTTAAGCGCTTTGGCCGCTCCGTAGGCAATGGCGAAAATGCCGTAGGTCTGGATCAGGAGTGGTACCGCGATCAGGCCGATCACCAGTGGCTGGGCGATGATCTTCTCGGCCTGGAAGCCGAACAGCAGCACCACCGTGGCCAACAGGCCCACCACCGACCAGGGCTTGATCGCCGACAGGAAGTCCGCCAGCTCGTGGTGGTCGGCGCTGTCACGCTCCAGCCGGCGTCGGGTCAGGGCGCCGGCCACCAGGGGTAGCAGCACGTACAGCACCACCGACAGCAGCAGGGTTTGCCAGGGCACTGCGATATCGCTGACACCCAGCAGGAAGGCGGCAATCGGCGCGAAGGCGAACACCATGATGATGTCGTTCACCGACACCTGTACCAGGGTGTAGTTTGCGTCCCCATCGGTGAGCTGGCTCCACACGAACACCATCGCCGTACAGGGCGCCACCCCCAGCAGGATCATGCCGGCGATATACTCGTTGGCGCTCTGGGGGTCCACCAGGTCGGCGAACAACACCCGGAAGAACAGCCAGCCCAGGGCCGCCATGGTGAAGGGCTTGATCAGCCAGTTGACCACCAGCGTCAGCACCAGGCCGCGGGGCTTGTTGCCGATCTCGCCGATGGCGGCGAAGTCCACCTGCACCATCATCGGGTATATCATCACCCAGATCAGTACCGCCACCACCAGGTTGACGTGGGCGATCTCCAGCGCGGCGATGGCCTGGAACAGCGGCGGAAACAGGTTGCCGAGGATGACCCCGCCGAGAATGCACAGGCCGACCCAGACAGACAGGTAGCGTTCAAAGAGTCCCATGTTGGTTGCTTCCTTTCTTCTCGGTATGGATGGCGCCGAATTATGATCGGCGCGGCATTCTAATCGGAAAATGCACCGGGCGGTGGGGTACCGGCGAGAATACTCTCGGTGCGCCCGCGCAGGCCCTCCTCAAGGCCGGTTCCAGGTACCAGCCAGAAACGTTCCTCGGCGATGCCGGCGAATACCTCGGCCGCCAGCTCATCTGGAGATTGCCCTGCGGCCACCCGTTCCTCCATGGCATCCCGCATGGCGCGCTCCAGGTCGCTCTTCGGGCGGTTGCGCTCCTGGCCGGGTCGGCGTCGCTCCGACGACCAGATGTTCGTTGCCACCTCTCCCGGGCACAGCACCGACGCGCTGATCTCTCCGGGCTCCAGCAGCAGCTCCTGGTAGAGAGTCTCGGTGATGGCGGTGACCATGTGCTTGCTGCCCTGGTAAGGCGCCATGTAGGGCCAGCCGCCGAGCAGGCCGCCAATCGATGAGGTGTTGATGACACGGCCCGGTGCATCCTGCGCCAGCATCCTGGGGACGAAGCTGCGAATGCCGTGCACCACTCCCATCACATTGACGTCGAGCAGCCAGCGCCAGTCCTCCGGCTTGCGCTCCCAGCTCTTACCGTCGATAAGTACGCCGGCATTGTTGAACAACAGGTTAACCCGGCCCTGCTGGCCGAACACCCTGCGCGCCAGCGCTTCCACCTGGCCGGCATCCGTCACATCGAGGGCGCTTCGATGCAGGTTGGCTGACCCGCCGAGGGTGCCCAGGCCGGCGCCATCGAGGTCAGCGGCATAGACCACCATACCGAGACTCAGCGCATGACGGGCGAGGCCCGCGCCAATGCCGCTGGCGGCGCCCGTGATAACCGCGACCTGGCCCATCCATTCCGTTGTCGACACCGCCGCTCTCCAGTTGATTCGACGCAGCTATCGTATACCATCACCGCTGCTTTTAGATCAGGCTCCCGACATGACACGACGCTCCATTTGCATTTATTGCGGCTCCAGCCCGGGCGACAAGCCCGCGTTCATGGACGCCGCGCGCGCCATGGGCACCCTGATAGCCGAGGGCGGCCATCGCCTGGTCTACGGCGGCGGGCACGTGGGCCTGATGGGCGCCGCTGCCGATGCCGCCCTGCAGGCCGGAGGTGAGGTGATCGGAGTCATCCCCAAGGACATTCTCGACAAGGAGGTCGGCCACGGCGGCGTCACCGAGCTGTTCACTGTGAATTCCATGCACGAGCGCAAGATGAAGATGGCGCATCTGTCCGACAGCTTTATCGCCCTGCCCGGCGGCATCGGCACGCTGGAGGAAATCATCGAGGTGCTGACCTGGAGCCAGCTGGGCTTTCACAGCAAGGCCTGCGGCGTGCTCAATGTCGAGGGTTTCTTTGACCCGTTGTTCCAGTTGCTGGACCACATGGTGGCCCACCGCTTCCTGCGCGAGGAGCATCGCGCACAGCTGCTGAGCGCCGACACCCCCGAGGCCATTGTTGCGAAAGTCATGGAACACGAGGCTGTCAGTATCGACAAGTGGATGGACCAGGGGTGATTCGCGCCGTACTGGCCGTGTTCGCCGGCGCGCTGCTGGCCTACCCGGTGATCTGCCTGCTGGACCTGGAGGCATACCGGGGCGACCTCGAAGACCTGTACGGCAGCGCCGGGGCGACTGAAGTCCAGCTGCAGACTGTGGCGGCAATACACTGGCTCAAGAACGCTTACCTGGCCTTCGCCTTCCTGCTGCTGGCGCGCTACGTCGGCGTACCTGCCAGGCCGGGGGACCTGAGCCGTGCCGGAGCGCTCATCATGGCCTTTCCGATCATCCACATTCTCTGGCAGGTGCTGGCCCAGGTGGCCATGGCATCCGACCCCGAGGAGCTGGACCTGAACATTCAGCTGAACTCTCACTACCTGTTCTACTGCATGCTGGGCCTGAGCCTGGTGGGCATCGCCCGAACAGTGAAAGGAGGTGCCGCACCAGACACCTCAAACCCCGATGAGGTAGGTACCCAGGCATAACCTCAAAATCCTGCCACCAACTTGATCAGTAGAAAAATAGGGGACAGACCCCGTTTTTAGCCATTTATGATGTCTACGGCGAGCGAAGTGTAGACATCAGGAACGATCAAAAACGGGGTCTGTCCCCATTTTTTAGTCTGAGAACTTCACTGTCGCCTGGCGCTCGCGATTGACTTCCAGGCGCGTGACATCGGGCCGCGAGTAATGGCCTGCCGGATCGAAGTTCTGCCGCTCTTCCAGCACATTCTGGTAATCGAGAGTGGCTAGAAAGACGCCCTCCCGCTCCACCTGTGGCTCCAGCAACCACTCGGCATCAGGGCCGGCAATACAGGAGCCGCCGTTGGCGAAAAAATCCTCGCCCCCGGCGAGGATCTCGTCGCGAAACGGCAGGTCGTCAGGGGCATCTTCGGGCCGCATCAGGCCTGAGACCGACACCACGTAAGAGCGCCCCTCACGGGCCAGGAAGCGCGTGATGTCTGCGGTGTTGCGGTCCGAGCCCGGCCAGATCGCCACGTGCAGGTTTTCTCCCTGGCCGTAGAGTGCCGCCCGCGGCAGCGGCATCCAGTTTTCCCAACAGTTGAGTGCGCCGACGGTGAAAGGGCCACAGCTGTGCACCTGCAGGCCATGGCCATCACCCGGCGACCAGCACAGCCGCTCTTCGTAGGTGGGCATCAGCTTGCGGTGCACGTGGCGAATATTGCCCTCGGCGCCGATGTAGACCAGCGAGCAGTAGATGCTGTGGCCGCCGCGATCGCCTGCCCGCTCGGCAGTGCCGAGAATGACGGTGATGTTCCGGTCGCGGGCGCGCTCGCAGACCGGCTGCAGATGGCCCGCCTCGATGCTTACCGCCTGATCCAGGTAGCGCGCGTGCAGGATTTTCTGGGTGGGCGAGTCGAATTCAGCGCCACCGGTGCGCTCCAGCCAGAAGGGATAGCCGGGCACCAGGCTCTCGCCGAAACAGACCAGCTCGGCGCCCTCGGCGGCGGCCTCATCGATCGCCAACAGCACCTTCGCCAGCGTCGCATCTCGGTTCAGCCATACCGGGGCCAACTGCGCCAGCGCTACGACCATAGTATCCGGCGTCATAAGAGTCTTCTCCCTGTACTGGCCTCAAAGCCATTCGTGGACAACACGAGCGCTAAAAAACGTGGTCTGTCCCCATTTAGAGGTAGGCGAACTTGGCTAGGAAGATGACTGCCAGCACGTAGGCGCCGGGCGAGATATCTGCCTGGCGGCCGACGCAGAGCTTGATCACCACGTAGCTGATAAAGCCCACCGCGATGCCGTTGGCGATACTGAAGGTCAGCGGGATCATCACGATCATCAGCAGCGCCGGTACCACCTCGCTCATGTCAGCCCAGTCGAGCTTTTCCATGCCGGTCATCATCAGCATGGCCACATACACCAGGGCGCCGGCGGTGGCATAGGCGGGCACCATGCCCGCCAGCGGCGCAAAGAACACTGCCAGCAGGAACATCACGCCAACGGTGACCGCGGTCAAACCGGTGCGGCCGCCGGCGGTGACCCCGGCCACGGATTCCACGTAGCTGGTGACCGGGGCACAGCCCAGGAAGGCGCCGATCACGCTGGAGGTCGAGTCCGCTTTCAGGGCCCGGTCCATGTTCTGGATCTTGCCGTTCTCGTCCACCAGGTGGGCGCGGCTCGCCACCCCCAGCAGGGTGCCGGCGGTATCGAACAGGTTCACGAACAGGAAGGCGATGATCACCGACACCATGGCGACATCCAGCGCGCCGGCGATGTCGAGCTTGAAGAAGGTCGGCGCCAGGCTCGGGGGCGCCGCCACCAGCCCGCCATATTCCACCAGGCCCAGCGGAATGCCCGCCAGGGTCACCGCCAGCACGCCGATCATCAGGGCGCCGCTGACCTGGCGCTGGCTCAGCACGGCCATCAACAAAAAGCCGAGAGCGGCCAGCATGGGCGCCGGCGCCGTTAGGTCGCCGAGGGTAATCAGCGTGGCCGGGTTGGCCACCACGATGCCGGCATTCTTCAGGCCGATGAAGCCGATGAACAGCCCCACCCCCGCCGCCATGGCGATGCGCATGTCCATGGGAATGCTCTCCAGCATCCAGCCGCGGATGCGGGTCACACTCATGATCACGAACAGCACGCCGGCAATGAAGACCGCACCCAGGGCAATCTCCCAGCTGTAGCCCATGTCGGCGACAACGGTGTAAGTAAAGAAGGCGTTGAGACCCATGCCCGGCGCCAGGCCCACCGGCCAGTTGGCGTAAAGCCCCATGAACAGGCAGGCGACAGCGGCGCCGAGGCAGGTCGCCACGAAGGCGGCGCCGTGGTCCATTCCCGCCGAAGCCATCATCTGCGGGTTCACGAAGATGATGTAGGCCATGGTCACGAAGGTGGTGATACCGGCGAGAATCTCGGTTCGGGTATCGGTACCGTGCATGCGCAGTTCGAAGAAGCGGCTGAAGGCGCTTTCACCGAAACCGCTGGCAGCAGTGGGTGGGTCCTGGACGGTGTCCTGCTGGGACATGGAAACTCCAATCGGAAAATCGCGAGTGTACTAGTTCCGGGGACAGTTTACTTATCTCTCTGGTGCCGGGGCCGGCTACAGGCGGCGGGAAACCCTGTGATAGGCTTTGCCCCTCTCATCCCTAATGACAAACGAGCATGGAAAAGCACTACATCAGCGCATCCCAGCTGCTGCGGGATTCCTTTGAACTGGCCTGGAAGGTCTACGAGAGCGGCTTTCGCCCCAATTACATCGTCGGCGTCTGGCGTGGCGGCGCGCCGGTGGGCATCGCGGTACAGGAACTGCTGGACACGCTGGGCGTGGAATCCGACCACATCGCCATTCGCACCTCCAGCTACACCGGCATCGGCGAGCGCAACCGGACCGTGCAAGTGCACGGGCTCAACTACCTGATCCGGCGCCTGGAGTCGGAGGATTCACTGCTGATAGTCGACGACGTGCACGACACCGGCCTGAGTATCGACCAGACCATTCTCGACCTGCGCGATGCCTGCAAGAAGAACATGCCGGAAATCCGTATTGCCACGCCTTACTACAAGCCGGGCAACAACAAGACCACGCGGGTCCCGGATTACTTCATTCACGAAACCGAAAGCTGGCTGGTATTCCCCCACGAACTGGACGGCCTGAGCATGGATGAGATTGCCAGCAACAAGCCGGAGCTGGCGCACATGCTGGAGAAGATCGCCGCCGCCAAGAGCTAGTGGCACGCGGCTAGTGGTGCACGGCTAGTGGCGCACGGCTAGTGCTTGCTGAAGCGGCGGATCAAGGCGGCGTGGTCCGGGAAAGTTTCCAGCAGCCCCACCTCCTCACCGAGGGTCATATCCTCGTACTCGAAACCCGGCGAGACCGCCTCGCTGATCAGGCCGTAGTCGCCTTCTGCCAGGTGCGAGGCCTTCCAGGTACCACCCTTTACCGCCAGCTGTAGCTGGTGCCCCTGGCTGGGGTCGGGGCCCAGCACCACGGTTTCCAGTTCCCCGTCCGGGTGGATCAGGTAGTAGGTCACGGGCTCGCCCAGGTGAAAAAAGTGCAGGATGTCGGAGCGGTTCAGGTGCCAGTGCCCGACCCGTGAATCGGCAGTCAGCAAGTAGTAAATCGAGGTCATGGTGAAGCGCTCGCCCTGCTCGATGCTGATGCGCTCACGGTGGTCGGCCTGGAAGGTGCGGCGGAAGTAGCCGCCCTCTACATGGGGCTCAAGGCCCAGGGCTTTCACCAGCTCTTCAGCGTCCATGCCCGGCTCCCCGGCCGCCTGGCCCGCCAGCAGCAGTGCGGCGACCACCTGGATCAAGCGCTTCATTCGCCACGATCCAGCGCCGTGCTGATCTCATCGCGGACCCGGGTGACATCCTTGCGCAGCTGCTCGCCGTTTATGGTCAAGACTTCACGGTCCAGCATCAGTACCTGGCCGGCGACAACGGTGGTTTGCACATCCTGGCTGTCCAGCACGTAGACCAGGTGCGACATCACGTCGTAAAGCGGACCATGGCGCAGGCGAGTGAAATCCACCTGGATCAGGTCTGCCTGTTTGCCCGCCACCAGCTGGCCGACCTGGTCCCCCATGCCGATGGCCTCGGCCCCCATGCGGGTGGCCATGTCCAGGGCAGTGGGCGCCGGGATGGCGGTGGGGTCGGCAGCTTTCAATTTGTGCACCAGCGCCGCCAGCCGAATCTCCTCCCACATGTCGAGATCGTTGTTGGAGGCCGCACCGTCGGTGCCGAGGCCGACATTGACGCCGGCGGCAATCATGTCCGCCACCGGCGCCACCCCGGCACCGAGCTTCATATTGGAGGTGGGGTTGTGCACCGCGCCCACGCCGCGTGAGCCCACCAGCTTGATGTCCTCGTTGTCGAGCTGGATCATGTGGGCGCCGATCAGCCACTGCTCGAACAGGCCGGTGGACGCCACGTGCTTGACCGGAGAGGTCTCGTACTTCTCAAACACGAACTCGGTCTCTGATGGCGCCTCGGCGATATGCATGGACACCGGCGCCCCGAGCTTGGCGGCCATCTTGGCGGTGGCCTCGAGGTGCTCCGGCACCACCGTGTACGGCGCATGGGGCGCAAAAGCCGGCGTAATGCGCGGGTGCTTGCCCCGCCACGCGGTAACGAACTCGATGGCGGCGGCAAAGCTGTCGTCCCAGCCCCTGAAGCCCGGGCTCGGGAAATCGATATGGGGTGCGGCGACAATCGCCCGCAGCCCGCAGCGATCCACCACCTGGGCGATGGTGTCCGGGTAAAAGTACATATCCACAAAGGTCGTGGTGCCACCCTGAATCATCTCCCAGCAGGCCAGCTCGGTGCCGATACGCACGAATTCCGCGGTCACGAAGCGGCCCTCCATGGGGAACACGTACTGATTGAGCCAGGTCATCAGGTCGAGGTCGTCGACCATGCCGCGGAACAGTGTCATGGAGGTGTGGGTGTGGCCATTAATCAGGCCGGGCAAGACAATACGGCCTTCGCCGGGGATGACCTGCTCGGCGGCAAATCGGCTGCTGATATCCGCCCAGCTGCCCACCCGCAGGATGCGGTCGCCGACGATGGCCACCGCCCCGTCCGCCAGCACCGGCTGGCCGGTTTCCATGGTGAGCACGAAATCGCCGCGCACGATCAGCGACACCGGCACCCGCTCGGCCCCACCTGTCTGGGCCTGGGCGACCACGGTCCAGAGTCCACACAGCAGTAAAAGTGCTCGAATCACCATGAAATGTGCTCCCTGGGAAGGTAACTGTCGCGAACTGTGGCAATTGTGCCGGTTTTATCGCCCAAGTCTTGCAGGTAATCGGGCTGATCTGGCCTAATTGGCGGCACAGTGTAGATGGCAGTCGACACTCTAACAACAATCCAGCCCGCCTCGCACAAAACACCTTTTCAAAAAGAAGGAAAAACCCCATCAGGGGACATCCATCCGGAGGACACAACGAATGAAATCCCACGTTTCGGCCAAAAAAGGCCTGGCGCTGGCGGTAGCTGCAACGCTGTCTGGTGGAGCCAGTCTTGCACAGGCTCAGCTTGAGGAAGTAATCGTCACCGCGCAGAAGCGCGAGCAGAACACGCTGGAAGTACCTATTTCAATTGCCACCATGGAAGGCGAGCGCTTTACCTCGCTGTTCGAGGGTGGTGCTGACGTGCGCGGCCTCTCTACCCGCGTACCCGGACTGTACATCGAATCATCCAATGGCCGCGTGGCTCCGCGCTTCTACATCCGCGGCCTCGGCAACATCGACTTTGACAACAACGCAAGCCAGCCGGTCGGCATGGTGTTCGACGAGATCTTCCTCGAGAACAACGTATTGCGCAGCCTGCCGCTGTTCGACATCGAGCGCGTCGAGGTCCTCGCGGGCCCGCAGGGTTCGCTGTTCGGCCGCAATACCAACGCCGGCCTCGTCAAGATCGACTCGAAGCGCCCCACGTTCGAGAATGAAGGCTACATCAGCTTCGCCTATGGCGAGCGTGACACGGCTGCCCTCGAGTTCGCGGCGAGCGGCCAGGTGGCCGACAATACGGCCGCGCGTATCGCGCTGAAAGGCCAGCGCCGCAGCGACTGGATTGACAACGCGGCCGCCAGCACGACCGGCGATGACTTCGGTGCATTCGACGAGTGGGCCTATCGCCTGCAGTTCCTGGTCGAGGGCGAGGAAGGCTTTACGGGCCTGTTCAAGATACACGGCTTCCACCAGAACGGCTCGCAG
>JASJBK010000266.1 GCA_030066555.1 Halieaceae bacterium | reverse complement strand
GACCCAGGGCGACCTCGACGCCTACGCCATGGAGCGTGCCGTGAAGATCGAGCTCACCCAGGAGGGTGCCAAGGGCATCGCAGCCATCGAGTGATCTTCCCCGGGGAGGACTGCAAATCCTCCCCATTTGCCCGCGACCCGCTCTCCCCGGCGGGTCCGACCTACCACCCAGAGTAGGCCCTTGGCCCGGGAGCCCCTCCCCGGGCCCTTTTTTTGGGTGATCCGCATCTCCGGGGCCTCACGTATATGTTTATGTATCGACATTCGATACCAACCCCGAACGCGCCCACCCCCGGGGCGTCAGGTTACACCCGGCTCATTTTGAGCCGGGTTTTTTTTGGGGTTGCGAAAAAATAGGCCCTCTAAGCCACTGAATTTATTGAATAAATATTGCTTGTCGCACGCTGCCAACAGTCTGTCGCCGACGGCAATCCAGTGTCGGCGGCCGCCCCCCTACCATGTGCAACATCAACGAACCGGACGGAATTGCCAGTGAAAACCAGGAGCCTCGCGCCAGAACACATCACCGTCGAACTGACGGAATTTGAGGTGACCGCACTCGCGGCGCTGATCGAGCGAGGCCAGCAGATGGTGCCGCTGGAAGGCTGCGAACAGAAGGGCCAGGGAATCCGCTATGCGATTCACACGGTGGCCGATGAATTCAGGAGCCTGCTGGGGCATTTCGAACTGACGACCCCAGTGGCGAACAGCGACTGAGAGAACACGACACTGAGAAGGGGGTAGAGCGATGCACGAGTTGGTATTGAGAATCAAGAAGCCCGAGCTGTGTTACGTCTTTGCAGACAACGCGACAAAGCGGGGGCACGAAGACCTGGCGAAACAGGCCTATCGCCGCGCGGTGGACCTGCGCGCGGACGAGCATGAGGGTGTAAGCGACGACGAGCGCCTGGCCCTCAAGGCCTTCTACGCCTACGAAGAGGCCCTGTCCTGGGGGCAGCGCAAACGCAAGCGCGCTACCGGCACCTGGCAGATGGTGACTCGCCTGGGAATCCTGCCGACGCTGCAGAAGCGGGTGGCAGGCAAGCAGGCTGACGAGGCCCGCGACACGCTCAGGGAACTGAAAATGGACGACTACAGCTTTGACGCGGTGGCCAGAACAATTGGACTGAACTTCGAGGCGGCTGCCTAGCCGGCCTCAACCAGAGTCTCCGGTGGGAGCAACACAACCCCTACCCTTCAGCCCGGCTGCACGTATCGCCGGGCTTTTTTTTGTCTGCAGCGCCACCCCCTCGTCATTCCCGCGCAGGCGGGAATCCAGAACTTCCTGGTAGGTGCCAGCACGCCGTGCCACACCGCGTGCGGCCTCTTGGGAACGGGCGCGGGATGGCCGCAGGTGACAGGCTGCTGCGCAACTCGACGGTTTTTGCTGCGCAAAAACTCGGACTCGGACAGTGCTCGCAGAAAGCCCCTGTCACCAGACGGCCATCCCGAGCGGCGCCCTGAAGGTTCCCAAGAGGCCGCACACGGCGCGTCACTTGGCACTAGCCAACGAACAGCCTGCCCCGACCAACTTAACTACCAGTAATCCGACAGCCAGCGCCCTGAAGGTTTGCAGGCGACCGCACACAGCCCGCCACTCACTTCATCCCAGAATCAAACGCCCCAATCCGACGAGGCTAACGATCAGCAGCCCGGCTCCCAAAACCCTGAAGAACAGCGCGGTATCCCGCTGCAGCGCGTAGTCGTGGAACTTCAGGCCGATAACGTGGCCGATGGTGGCGCAGGGCAGCAGCCAGAGGTGGTGGATCCACTGCATGTCGACGCCGGCGGCGAGGAAGGCGATCAGCTTGACCAGCACCAGGATGAACCACAGGGCGAACAGGGTGTCCCGTAGCTGTTCTTTGGGCATGCGGCTGGCAGCAACGGGGACTACCAGCGGGGCGGCAATCAGGGAGGTGCCGCTGACGTAGCCGCCGAGGGCGATCAGGCCGGTGTCCACCACCTTGTTGTTGCTGCGGATAGGGCGGTTGAGGATGTAGCTGATGGCGTACAGGGTAACGATACTGAAGATGAAGCCGCTGATCAGTGCGCCGGGCAGGGTGATGACACCCAGCACGCCGATGGCCTTGGGAATGGCCATCACCAGCAGCGACCAGCGCACGAAGGCCCAGTTGACGGTGGTTGCTGTGTGATCGGCGCGGTGGCTCTGCCACACGGTCAGCGAGGAGAATATCAGCAGGTGGACGCCGATGAGGGGCAGGAACACCAGTGGTTCGTCGAGGATCAGCAGCAGGAAGGGCAGGGTCAGTACGGCGCCGCCGAAGCCCAGCCCGGAGCGCACGAAGCCCCCCCAGATAAACAGCAGGGCAATCAGCAGATACTGCCAGTACGCCAGTTCGGCCACAGCTTCTTTCTCCCATAAACGACACCGGCCCCTCTCGGGGCCGGGCGCGCATCATAGCAGAACCGGGGCGTGGGTCAGCCCAGGGCCGCCATGAGAGTCCAGATACTGCTGACCAGGTAAACGGTAAAGGTGCCTACCATGCCGACAGGGCGCAGCTGCCAGGGCCCCATGCCACTCAAGCCAATGAAGTGGCACACGCGGGCTACTACCAGGGTGGCTCCCAGGGCGTGCAGCCAGGTATCTCCGGCGCCCATCAGCTCCATGACAAGCAGCAGCGCCACGGCCAGGGGCACGGTTTCGACGAAGTTGGCCTGGCAACGAATCATTCTGAACAGGTCATCATTGCCCCCGTCGCCGATATCCACCTTGTTGCGCAGGCGGTACAGGCCAATCCTCAGGGTGAGGGGCACGAAGAGCAGGCCGAGAATGGCGATATAGATGGGGGTGACAGACAGCAGTGAAATACTGGGCAGTTCCATGATGGGCTCCTTAAATAGACTGCTTTGTTGTTTTGCACGCGGGCAGGGAGGCTGCCCCTGCCACGATTGTGCATTTTTTGTAGACTATCGGACCACCGCGAAGTGCTGCGCGTTTATGCACAGAACCGGAGAATATATGCACGGGGCCAGGAAGCCCGCGCAGATAACGAGCTTGAAGTAGAGGCAGTAGCAATGGCACAGCAGATCTGGGACACACTGATTCAGGGCGCACTGGTATTTGACGGCCGCGGCACCCCACCGCAGCAAATCGACATTGCCGTCAAAGACGGCACCATCGTCGCCAAGGGCTCGGTACTGGCGCCGGAGCTGGCCGGGAACGTGATAGACGCCAAAGGCCAGTGGCTGATGCCGGGCCTGCTCGATATCCACACCCACCTCGACCTCGAGGTCGACCTGGAGCCCGGCCTGCCCGAGGCGGTGCGTCACGGCACCACCACTGTACTGGTGGGCAACTGCAGCCTGGGTACCTGCTTCGGCACCCAGCGCAGCGGTGACCAGGACCCGATCGTCGACTGCTTCACGCGGGTGGAGAATATCCCCAAGAAGGTGCTGTCGAAGTGTGTTGAGGCCGTCACCTGGAACGACACCGCCGCGTACATGGACCACTTCGCCGATATCCCGCTTGGCCCCAACGTGGCGGCCTTCGTACCGCACTCCATGCTGCGGGTAGAAGTGATGGGCCTGCAGGCCAGCATCAGCCGCGCCCCCACCGAGGATGAGCTCGATCGCATGTGCGAGCTTTTGGAGAAGGCACTGGATGAGGGCTACATGGGCCTGTCGACCGACGGCCTGCCGTTTCACTACCTCTCCAACGACCCGAATACCGACAAGCGCATTCCCACCCAGTTCGCCTCCTACAAGGAGATGAAGCGGCTGCTGAAGGTGGTGCGCGAGAAGGACAAGGTGTGGCAGACCACGCCGATCATCGAAAACCGGCTGCTGGCCTTCAAGTACTTCGCGCTGACCAGCGGCCGCCTGCACGGCAAGCCGCTGAAGACCTCGGCGCTGGCCGCGCTCGACTTCGCCGAGCTGGCCGGCAAGCGCAACCCGTTCCTGTCCTTTGCAGGCCTCATGAACTCGAAGTTCTTCAAGGGCAATATCCACTTCCAGGCGCTGGGCACCAACTTCCGGGTGTGGAGCGACGGCATTGTCAGTCCGCTGTTCGAGGAAATGCCTTCTACCTGCAAGCTCATCGCCAAGGAGTATGACGACCGCGAGGGCCGCCTGGCGCTGATGAACGACCCGGCCTGGGTCGAGGAATTCCGCGCCGACTGGTACCACGGCCGCCGTGGCTTCAACTGGGCCACCATCAAGGCCAAGCTCGGCGCGCCGGACAGCCTGGTCATTCGCGATTTCAAGCGGCTGTACTTCGACGGTGCGCCCGTGGCCGACTGGGACGGCGACAGCTTCCAGCAGGTATTTGATCGCGTTGCCCGCTACAAGCAGGGCGATGCCAGCCAGGCCCGCTCTGACGCGGAGAAAGAGGCCTTCGACAAGTTCCCGAGCATCATCGGCGACGATGCCGATTTCATGCTGCACCTGCTGCGCGAGTACGACAAGAACTTCCGCTTCTGGGTCGACCAGGCCAATGTCGGCAACGAGCGCACCCTGGAAATGCTGCTGCATGAAGACGCGCTGCCGGGCTTCAACGACTCGGGCGCGCATATCACCAATATGGCCTTCTTCGATGGCAACCTCGGCAGCCTCAAGCGCGCCCAGGAAGCTGGCCTCGCCACCGTGTCGCGCATGGTGCAGCGACTGACCGCGGAGCCTGCAGAATTCTTCGGGCTGGATGTGGGCACGCTGGAGATCGGCGCGCAGGCCGATATGGTGCTGATCGACCCCGAGGCACTGGCCGCCTACGAGTGCGACCCGAACCGCCAGCTGGTGCACCGGGAGCTGTTTGACCACGCGCAGATGGTCAACCGCTCAGACGGCGTGGTATCGAGGGTAATGATCAAGGGCGAGGATGCCTGGGTCGGTGAGCGCTTTACCGACGCCCTGGGCCAGCAGACCCTGGGCCGGGCCCTGCGCGCCGCCTGAGCGTCAGCACCCGCAATGCCGGTTGAGAAGGAGTTCAGCTGGCGCGGCTCTCAATACCAGTCGAACGATTCGACATCGCAGTAGCTACGATGCTATACGGGTGCAGTCAGTCACGGACTTGGAGTAAGCCGAGTTGAGTGTCCTTAAGAAAGTCGCCGTTCCAGTCATCGCGGTACTGGTTTTTTTTGCCGTGAAGGCCTTCCTGTCCTCTACCATAAACGGCCCCGAGAGCGGCGCCGATAGCGTTGCTCTCGATGAGGAAGTGCTTATGGCCGAGGTGGCAGAAAGCGGGATCGATGCCTCTGTAGGCAAGCAAGTGATTGCAGCCTCTCGCGCCCTCCAAAGCGACGCACAGAAAGTGGCAACGCTGGAAGAAGCCTACGGTGATGCACCGGAAGGATCTATAAAGGAACTGCGCTTGTACCTCGACAAGCACCCCACCAGGAAAGCGCAGGTTGGCTACGCCCTGGTGAACATGATCGAGGCCACGATGGATCTGCCAATTCAGCTCGATGAGTACACTTCGATGACGGGGCTTCACTACAACGAGTCTGCAGAGTCTGTTGTGTACCACTATACGTTCGCTGATGAATTTCTCGCACAGTACAGCGGCAGATACGTCGAGCTGAATCAGGCACTGGAGCAACTGAACCCCGATGCAGCCTGCAAGCTCAGCCTGCAATTGCTCGGGCAGGGATTCGATATGACCTACAGCTATCGTAACTCCAGCGACGAGGAGCTGTTCACCGTGGTTCGTACTTATGAAGGCTGCGAGCAGCTGGGATTCACAGAGCACTCGTAGACCCGCGCCTTCAACTACCACACCTGCTTACCTGCGATACGCCCTGGCGTGCTTCCCAGGGCAGGGCACTGCGCGCCGCCTGACCGAGGGTTTTACCAACTACCGATGCTGAAGCGTCACGTGTTGTGATTCGTGCTCCTCTCGTCCTTCGAGTAGTGGAGAGTCCTCGCCCTTCAGATGCGTGTCAAAGAACGTGGTGATGAAATCACGTGAGATGCCGACCATTTCTTCGCCGTCGATGGGACCGAGTATCCCCATCTTTTTCAGGAGCGGGGAAATGATCGTGAAATCGAAATAGTTGAAGTGTGTCGAGCCGGCTATCTCTACCAGGTAGGCATCGGTTTGCGCGCGTTCAAAGTTCGCGTTTAGCAGCAGGTTGTCGCTGCGATGCAGTGCCAATAACGGCACGGGTATTTCGACAAGCGCCTGGGCGGGATGGAAGCCGTCCAGGTTTACCGCAGCACCGCAGCGCGTATCTTCACTACAGGTGAGCACCGCCGCACTCCCGCCAATCGACATACCGAACAGCCCTACCTTGTCGAGGTCCACATGTGGGCGCAGGTCCACCAGCTCAGACTGGAGCGAGGGGATCGACTCGATGACAAACTTCTGGTCCGCGATCTGCGTGTCCAGGGCGACATCCACCTTTCCCTTTATCGATACCGGCATCATGCTCATTGACCGCATGAAGACGTCGAGCTGCTCCTGCGGATCGCGAATGTCCTTGAGGCCGCCGTAAATCTCCATCACTTCATCCGGTGGCTCCGTGTCCAT
>JASJBK010000265.1 GCA_030066555.1 Halieaceae bacterium | reverse complement strand
CTGCACAGCGCGAACGGCGACGCAAACGACGAATCCGGTCAGCGCCACAACGTACAAATTGTGGTAGAGATAAGAAAACGCGCCGCTGACGGCAAAATCGCTGAAGGCGTTCTGCTTCTTTGCCAGGTGTGGAAATACGTCGACAAAGGCATAAGCCACGGCAATGCCGGCGGACACATTCAGCAAGCTATCACTACGCCGGTGATCGCTGACCAGTTGGCGCACGAAAAATGCCGCTGCAAGAATCAGCAATAAACCGGCGAGGGATCCGATATAACCAGGCAATTCGCGTAGGCCCTTAAACTCCTTTGGGTTTGAATCTTACTCAGGCGAGTGCAGCGCTGAAACCCCACTGTGTTCGAATTTCAAGCCAACTTGGAAAATGGCCCGCGCAGCGGGCCAGGGAATGGGTGTGTGCTCGAACCCTAGAAGCGGTAACGACCGCGGACTGCATAACTACGCGGCGCATCCAGGCGGCCCTGGCGAGCGCCATTGAACAGCGGCATATCGTTGACGTAGGAGTAGGTGTCTTCGTCGGTAAGGTTCTTACCCACCAGGGAAACATCCCAGTCACCTGAGTCGGGGCCGAAGATGATGCTGGCGTTCACCTTGGTAAAGCTGTCCTGCTTGGACACGGGGTCCAGATCACCCTGGCGGAAAACGTCGTCGCTGTAGCTGAGGTCAGCGGCGGTGCGCAGCTCATAGCGCCCGATAGGCATGACGTATTCAGCGATCAGAGCCGCACTCCAGTCCGGAGTGTTTTCGCTCACCTTGCCTTCCAGATCGTTAATTCCAGCAGCGGCACAGGTCTGGTTGCTCACCAGCAGCGCTGCTCCCGCGGCGCCTGCAAAGTCACCAGCCGCGACAGCGTCCTGGTAAGCAGCCTCGCGGAAATTGAGGAACTGCTCTGCCACACAGGCCTGGTTGGGAAACTCGTCAAACTCGAAGTCCAGGTAGCCAACAGAGGCGCTCAGCAGCAGACGGTCGGTCACCTGCCAGCGTCCGTCCAGCTCTATACCCTGTGAAGTCGCTTCAGCGGCGTTCTGCACTTCGAACGTGGTGTTACCGGCAAAGATAGAAGCCTGCAGGTCGTCGTACTCGGAGCGGAAGATGGCCACGTTCAATTCCGCCGCGCCGTCCAGCAGGGTCATCTTGGCGCCCAGTTCAAAGGTCAGCACCTCCTCATCCTCGAACTCGACTTCACGGGAGTCTGCGCCAAGACCCTGGGGCAGGCCCATATAAAACGAATTGTAGCCGCCGGCCTTGAACCCCGTCGCTGCACTGCCGTAGACCATGGCGTCCGGGGTGAGGTCATACTGGACGTTGAAAGACCAGGTGAAGGCCTCATCATCACGGGACATGCCCGGATCATTGCTGGTGAAGGAGTGCGTCGTGAACTCACCGAGCAGTACCGCTGCGAGCGCTTCAGGATTGGTCTCCGGATTCTGGTCTGCCAGTGGTGTGTTGCTTTCGGCCACGTATTCAGCGGCGTATGCGCCTTGAGCCGCGTCCTTCTCTTCTTCGGTGTAGCGCAGGCCCACTGTAGCCCGCAGGCGGTCGTTCACGTTCCACGTGGCCTGGGTGAAGATGGCCCAGGTCTCCGTATCCTGGTCGAGGAAAGCGTAGCGCGATGCGCCAAGCACCCCAGCAGGCACCAGTACCTCGGTCAAGGAAGTCTGCGCGCAGGCGTTGGCGAGGTTAGCGGTACTGCCCGGCACGGTTGCTGCCACGAGTGCCGCGGTGGTGCCTGGGTCGCCGGGCACGATAGCGCCGCTGCCGCCGCCGAGTGCACAGTTGCCACCTAGCAGGCCACCGATGTTGGGCAGGTTGAACTGAGTGAGCCCATCCACGTACATCTCGTTGTCCTGGTAGTAGGCACCGAGAATATATTCGAAGGTGCCGCCCACGTCGGAGGTCAGGCGCAATTCGAAGCTGGTTTGTTCATAGTCTTCGGTATCGTCAAAGCGCACGATGGGCAGCGGATTGAAATCCGCGTCCAGGAAACGCTCGAAGTCGTACTCGGAGTAGCCCGCAATCGCGGTAATCAGCGCGCCGGAGGCAAGCTCATGCTCGATGGTCAGGCCGTACTCTGCCGAGTCGCCATCGAGGATGCCGACCGAACCGAGGTCGATGGTGTCGTCACCGGCAAACGGCCCGAAGCCGTTGTTGCCCATGAAGGTCTCGTCATTTTTGCCGGTAGGGATACCGGCGTCTGCTAGCAGGCCATCGATGGGGCCGCCCTCGGCGATGACCCAGGGCTGGCCGTTGATCTCAAAATCGCCCCACTCTGCGCGCAGTGCCACGCGAGTGGCGTCAGTCGCGTCCCATTCCAGCGAAATACGACCAAAGGTCTCATCGGAATCCGGGTTATCCTCGTTGTAGGCTTTGTTGTCTACCCAGCCCTCGTCCATCTGCCGGTCCAGCAGTACCAGCCGGCCGCGCAGGCTGTCGGTGATAGGGCCCGAGATAAAGCCCTGCAGCTCGGTCTCATCAAACTCCGGATTGTATTGTCCCAGCACCTGTGCGGTGAACTCGTCCGTGGGGCGATTGGTGCTGATATTCACAGCGCCGGCAATGGTATTGCGACCGAACAGCGCCGGCTGCGGACCGCGCAGTACCTCGACACGGGCGACGTCCAGGAATGAAAAACGCGACTGGGTGCCCCTGCCGCGATAGATACCATCGACAAAGGTGGCGACCGATTGCTCAAAACCCGCCTGGTTACCCGACTGGATGCCGCGAATATTGATCTTGTCGCCGATTGGGTCCTGGTTGACCTGGAAATTGGGGACGTAGGCCGTCAACTCCTCGGCGCGCTGGATATTGGCGTCGGCAATCTTCTCCCCGGATACCGCGGAAATCGAGATCGGCACATCCATCAGGCTCTCGGTGCGCTTCTGGGCCGTAACCACAATTTCTTCTAGAGTGGCCTGGGCGCCGGCACCCGTGGCCATGCACAGTAGAGCTGAGCTGACGGCTGCGGCGAGTACACTGCGACGTGCTGCCGGGCGGGTCTTGTTCAGGTAAGTCATTTTTTTCTCCGGGGTGCGATCACCCATGGTTTGGCGGAGCAGGATGTGCCCGGGAGGGCGATGCGGGCCCCGTTTCGAGTTATTCACGTTATTTTTGTGGGGCAATTTACGGGATGATGTTTAGAATTACTTGACTATTGACGCAATAAAATTGACAGATAACGAAATACTTTTGACAATCTGCGTATGCTTCCCCAGATCCGTGCCGGACTGCTGACCCAGTATCGACCGACAATCGCCGCGCTCGGCGGGGACGCCGACCAGGCCATCGCCGCTGCGGGCGCCAGCACTGACGTGTTCGACAACCCCGACAGCTTCATCCCCTACCGCACCTATCTGGCGCTGCTGGACAGCGCCGCCCGACACACGGGATGCCCGCAATTCGGGCTGGAGATGGGGCGTCACCTGGGCGCAGCGAACCTCGGCGTTACCGGTTTTGTGCTGTCGCAGGGCTCGACCATCGCCGAGGCCTGGCATAGCTTTGCCCGCTTCTACCATGTGCATGACACCTATGGGCATGTGGGCTTTCACGTCGGCGCCGCGTCTGCCACGGTAACCTACAGCATTCCGGACCACACCTTACCCGGCGCGCGCCAGTCAATCGATGTAGCGGTCGCTATTACTGTCAACGTATTGAGGATGATGTACGGCGCGGCATTTGAAGCCGAGCTACTCCAGCTCCCTTACCCGGAACCTGAGGATCTCGCCCCCTTTGAATCGCTGCCCGTTCGCAGCATGCGTTTTGGGGCCACGCCCTATTCGCTGGTGTTTGGCCGGGAAATAGCCAACTCCCCTATTCAGCAGGCCGACCCCCGATTGCAGTCAATCCTTTCCGAATACCTGGATCAGCTCGAGGCCAGCAACAGGCACCGTTATAGTCGCAGGGTAGAAACCATGATCCGCGAGTTTCTACCCACCGGTCAGTGCACGCTGGAGAATATCGCCCGCTTCCTGTCGCTGAGCACACGCACCCTGCAGAATCGGCTCAGTGTTGAACACACCAGCTTCCAACTACTGTTGGACAAGGTGCGCAGAGAGCAGGCCGAGCAGCAGTTACTGCAAGGCGACATGCAGTTAAGCGCGATTGCCCACATGCTGGGCTACAGCGAGTTGAGCGCCTTTTCGCGTAGCTTTCGGCGCTGGTACGGCTGCTCGCCGAGGGCCTGGCGAAAAGAAGCCCTGCTCATTTCCCGGTCCTGAATTTCTGCTCCGGACAAGTCACACCGCTTTGACTATGCTTTCCAGCAAGCATCAAAGAAGCGACCTTATGAAAAAAGCCAAATACGAAGAAGAACTGAAGAAGCTGCAGGTAGAGCTCGTCAATCTGCAGGACTGGGTCAAGGAAACCGGTCAACGCATCGTCGTGCTGTTTGAAGGCCGCGACGCCGCCGGCAAGGGCGGCGTCATCAAGGCCATCAGCGAGCGCGTCAGTCCCCGTGTATTCCGGGTCATCGCGCTGCCGGCGCCCAGTGACCGCGAGAAAACCCAGCTCTATTCGCAGCGCTATATGCAGCACCTGCCGGCGGCGGGCGAGATCGTTATCTTTGACCGCAGCTGGTACAACCGGGCGGGCGTTGAGCGCGTGATGGGGTTTGCCAGCGAGGAGCAGGTCGAGCACTTCCTCAATGTCGTGCCGAAGTTCGAAGAAGAGCTGGTGCGCGACGGCATCATCCTGCTCAAGTACTGGCTTGAAGTCAGCAACGACGAGCAGGAGAAACGCTTCAAGTCGCGCATCAAGAACGAGCACAAACAGTGGAAGCTAAGCTCCATGGACCTGGAAGCGCGCCGTCGCTGGTACGACTATTCCCGGGCTCGGGACGCCATGTTGGAAGCCACCGACACGGAGACCTGCCCCTGGTTTATCGTCCGCAATGATGACAAGGAACGCGGTCGACTCAACTGCATCAAGCATCTTCTCTCGCAAATACCCTACGAGAGCACCGGCACCACCATCGTGAAATTGCCAGATCGTGACGAAAGCCAGGCCTACGACGATGCCGCCAGCATTGAGGGCAGGAACTTCATCCCCGAGGAATACTAGCTCATGCCCCCTGAGCAACCCCCCAAGGATGCTTCGCGCGTCGCGCGCAACGGCCTCTTCGACACGGCCCATCACCTCGAACCAGATTTCCACCGGCCGCGGCTCGAAATCCCGACCGCGACCCGGGAGCGCATCCTGGGGCGCCTGCAGACCTTGTACGGTGACGATGGGGCGCGCCAATGCTGGCCCGAACTGGAGCGGGTTCTCCGTGTCTACTGGGCCCATAAGCCACAGCACCTTATCGAGCGCGAAAAGCACCTGGTGCCCGAGGAGCGTTTCACCCAGGAAGACGCTGTGCTGATCACCTACGGGGACCTGGTGCAGGAGGATGGCCACAAACCCCTCGATACCCTGGTCAAGCTCTGCGTCACCATGTTGCCCGGGTTCAATACACTCCACATCCTGCCCTTTTTCCCCTCCTCATCCGACCGGGGTTTTTCAATTATCGACTTCGAGCAGGTGGATCCCAGCCTCGGCACCTGGGACGATATCGAGCGACTCGACACCCGCGTCCAGCTCATGTTCGACGCGGTCTTCAATCACGTCTCCGCCAAGAGCCGTTACTTCCAGGAGTTCCTGAACGGACACCCCCATTATCGGGATCTGTTCATCGCCTACCGGTCCCGCGACGAGCTCACCCCTGAACAGCGCGAGCGCATCAGGCGGCCGCGCACCTCGGACATCCTCACCGAGTTTCAGTCCATTGATGGGCCGGTGCATGTCTGGACGACCTTCTCGCCCGACCAGGTCGACCTCAACTTCAAGAGCCCCGATGTACTCATTCGCATCATCGAGTTACTGCTGCTCTACGTCCGCAAGGGTGCTGACATTTTGCGTCTGGATGCCGTCACCTACCTGTGGACGGAGCCCGGCACCTCCTGCGCCAGCCTTGAGGAGACCCATGAAATCATCAAGATCTTCCGCGATGTTGTCGACCTCGTGGCGCCTGGTGTAGCCCTGATCACTGAGACCAACGTACCCCACGAGGAAAACGTGTCGTACTTTGGCAATGGGCACGACGAGGCCCACATGGTGTACAACTTCGCGCTGCCGCCGCTGGTTTTGCACACCTTCTATACCGGGGATTCGACGGCCCTTGCCGACTGGGCAGACAGCCTGGAAACCCCCTCGAAAACCACCCACTTCTTCAACTTCCTTGACTCTCACGACGGGATCGGTCTCATGGGCGTCAGGGATCTCCTGCCGCAGGCGGATATCGACAGAATTGTCGAGCGAGCCCGTCGCCACGGCGGCATGATCTCCTACAAGACCAATCGCGAGGGGGGTGAGTCACCTTACGAGATCAATATCACGCTCTGGAGCGCGCTGAACGGGGAAGATGAGGAGGAAAGCCTTGATTTACAGATCAAGCGGCTGATGGCCGCTCGCAGTATCTCACTGGCGCTCAAGGGCGT
>JASJBK010000042.1 GCA_030066555.1 Halieaceae bacterium | reverse complement strand
ATGCAGAGGCCGAACTGAAGGGCCTGCTGCATCTTTGTCCATGCCGGGCTTTAGCATGCCCATCTGCTTCAGCGCACGGTCGAAGGCTTTCTCGTCATCGGTATAGAAAGACCGGTATAGCGCTACCATGCCCTCGCGAAACTCCGGTCGCAGCTGGATCCACAGGCCGTTGGGGGCGAAGTGCAGGGTTGTTTCATCGAGGCCGAAGTGAACGCTGCGCAGGTCGATGAACAGGCCGTCCTCCCTCAACCACTGGGCAAAATACAGCTTGAGGATGGCATCACCCGCCGCCGTGAGTTGCGTGGTATCTGCAACGCTGTTGAGGCGCTCAATGCCGCGCAGGGTCGAGGTACATTCGATGTCAGGGACGGTATCCGCCAGGCTTGCGCGCAGCTTTCCAACGCCACGGCCGGTCACGTACCGGGTGCTTACCTCGCGCATGGCGCCCAGCAGCGGCGTCCACTCGATCGCGTCCCAGCCGCTGGTGGGAACAAAGCGCGCCAGCTGGCGCAGGTCCTTGGGGAGGAAGGCAGGTAGCTTCACAATTTACCTCGAGCTGTCAGTTCACTGGCAGTGATGTATAGAAGTCACTGATCCAGCGCTCCCATTGGTCTCGGCCCTGCGCCTGCACGGCGCGACCGAGGCTGAACTCCATCACGCTGTGACCGTCCACGAAGGCCCGCGGTGCCGGCATCAGGAACGCGTCGTGCGCCTCGCTCCAGTCGATGGCGTGTTGCACCAGGGTATCCGGGTCCAGCGCCAGCCTCAGGTGGAACAGGTTGGTCGGTGGCGCCTCAGGCGTGGTGGCAAAGCCCAGTGTCCTGAATACGTTGGCCAGCCACCGGGCGGATTGCACTGCCCCCGGCATTGCCGCCAGGTTGCGTTCCATGCCCGCTCTTGCGGCCAACACATAGGGGAAGTGCGCGTACAGGTTTCCTCCGGCGCGGGCGATCCAGGTCTTTGCTTCGTCGACCAGGTCTTCAGGCCCCGCCAGCACAGAGCCGGCGATGCCGCCCATATCCTTGTAGAAGCTCACGTACACCGAGTCGAACAGCCCGGCAATCTCCGCCATGGAGCGGCCATAATAGGGTGTGCACTGCCACAGCCGCGCGCCGTCCATATGCAGGCGCGTGTCGGTGGCATTCGCCCACTCGCGAATGGCCAGCAATTCTTCCCACTCGGGAAGCTGCCCGCCAATCTCGCGCATCGGTAATTCCAGCAATACGGCGGCGAGATCGCCGGCGGCCTCGAGGTCGGCAAGGCCCGGCACGCGCTCAGGCGAGCCAAGCAGTGTTGCCTCCAGTCCATACAGCGACTGGTACGCACCCTTCTCGTGCAGCTGCAGGTGGCTGGTGGCATGGAAGCCCACCCGCCGGTGGCCGGCCCGGTCCGCCCAGCAGCGCAGGGCGATGTTCTGGGCCATGGTGCCACTGACCAGAAACACCGCCGCAGGCGTGCCCAGCAGCTGGGCGATATCGCGCTGGAAAGATTCGATCAACTCACCGGTGCCGTACAGGTCCTGTCGGTCATAGTGTTCGGCCCAGCGGCTGATATCGGCGAGCTGCTCGGCCATGGAGAGTGTCGGATGCCCGGTGAGCCGGTATTGGCAACGGTTGAGCAGGTCCAGATAGCGGGTCTTGAGTGCAGGTGAGATCATCCCGGCATGATACTTGATCCGCACGCCGCTAACTGCGGTGTGCCACCGTGTCCGCCGGCTGCTATAACAGGATGTGCAGCGGACGAAACCAGCAGAGGACATCGCCAGCTATGGAAATACTCAATCACTCCGTGGTGCTTGCGCGCCGCCCGGATGGCAATCCGGTGGAAGAGGACTTCCGCGTCGAGTCGGCGCCCCTGCCCTTACTCGGGGAGGGGGAGTTTCTCTGCAAGAACCACTTCGTGTCCCTGGACGCGGGTTTTCGTAAGTGGATGAACGAGGGCTCGGGCGACGAGGTATTGCCCGCCATGGCCATCGGCGAGCCGGTGATGGGGCTGGTGCTGTCGGAGGTGGTCGACAGCCTGAACGGCGACTACCCGGTGGGCACCTGGCTGATGGCGCGCTTTGCCTGGCAGGAGTATTCGGTCAGCGACGGCAGCGACTTTATCGCGGTGCTGCCGGGCAACCTGGAGTTTCCGCCCAGTGCCTACATGGGCGTGCTCGGCGACACCGGCATGTCGGCCTATTTCGGCATGACCGAACTGGGCCAGCCTCAGCCGGGTGAAACGGTATTGATCAGCGGCGCCGGCGGCGGTGTCGGTTCCATTGCCGGGCAGATCTCGAAAATGCGCGGCGCCTATACGGTGGGTATTGTCGGCAGCGAGGACAAGGCACGCTGGATTACTGAAGAGCTCGGTTATGACGCTGCGGTCATTCGCGGCGATGACCTGGCCGCCTGGATCGCCAGCGCCTGCCCCGACGGCGTCGACCTGTTCTTCGACAATGTGGGCGGCACGCTGCTGGAGGCCGCCATCAGCGCCATGAACCACCGCGGTCGCCTGGTGCTGTGTGGCGCTGTCAGCGGTTATGGCGATGAGGAGCCGGCGCCGGGCCCCAGCAACATGTTTGAGGTGGTGACCAGGGAGCTCTCTATCCAGGGTTTTATGACCCATTTTCGGCACGAACGCTACGACGAGGCCCGCGAGCAGCTTGCCACCTGGCTGCGAGAGGGCAAGCTGGTGTCACCGGAACATCGCCTGCAGGGTATCGACAACGTGGCTCGCGCCTATGCGGACCTGTTTGCCGGGCGCAACTTCGGCAAGACCGTCGTCGAGCTGTAGCTCAGCGCACGAAGCCGATCACGGCGATGAAGTGACTGACAGAGCCCATCAGCACGAACAGGTGCCAGATGCCGTGGGCGTGGTCGAGCTTGCCCAGCTTGTCCAGCACGTAGAACACCACGCCGCCGGTATAGGCCAGCCCGCCGATCAGCACCCACAGGTAGCCTGCCGGCGGCAGGCCATCGCGCAGGCCGTCGAGGTCCAGCGACACCGACCAGCCCATGCCCAGGAACAGCGTGACCTGGGCAACCTTCACCGCGCGCCCGCGCAGGAAAACCTCAGATAACGTGCCCAGCACCGCCAGCACCCAAACCAGCACCAGGATGCGCAGCCCGCTTTCCGGCGGCATGCTGATCAGCATGAACGGGGTGTAGGAGCCGGCGATCAGCAGGTAGATGGAAATATGGTCCAGCACCTTGAAGAGTTGCTTCAGGCGCGGGAATGGAAAGCTGTGGTAGAGGGTGGACATGGTGTACAGCAGCACCAGGGTGAATCCGAAGATGCTGAAGCCGGTGATCACCAGCGGCCGGCCCACCTGAATGGCGACTGTAAGGAGTGCCCCCAGGCCGACGAGTGCAAGCACTGCGCCGACCAGGTGACTGATGCTGTTGAGGCGTTCGCCGTAATACATAGTCGGTTCAGCCTACAGCGGGGTTTTTACAAATTGGCTATTTCAAATTGACTACAGGGCGACGATGTTGCTCGCCTGCGGTCCCTTGGCACCGTCGGTGACGGTGAACTCGACCTTCTGGCCCTCGGCCAGGGTCTTGAAGCCGCTACCCACGATATTGCTGAAGTGTGCGAATACGTCCGGGCCGTTTTCCTGCTCGATAAAGCCGAAGCCCTTGCTCTCGTTAAACCACTTAACCGTTCCGGTTACTGTTTCTGACATGATTCAGTCCTTGCTAACTAAAGAAATTGTTTCGTCCACGGCACCTGCCGCGGACGAACGCGTAGTGAGTAAGACCAAAATTGAGACTCTGCGAAACGTGATAAATCTGCGAACAGCGGGGAATAATCAAGGCACTTCCAACTACTGCTGGGAAGTCTAGACCATGGCGGCAATAAATGATGCCTTTTTCTCAATTGTTTGTTGGCGCCACCGGGCCTAGAGCAGCGCCAGCGTGTCCAGGTCGATCATCTGTTGAGCCGGGCGTTCGGCCATGACGGCGAACATCTCATCCCCGCGATCCGTGCGCTGGGCCAGCATGGAGGCGGTGATGGCCATCACAAAACCGCTGGACGCGTACAGCCGGTAAGCTGTCCAGGCTTCCTGCCAGTCGAGCGGTGCACCCAGCGACTCCATCTGTGCGCAGTAGAAACCTACCAGTTCCTCTTCCACGCTGCGGCGTTGCTCCGGCTCAGCCACCGATGTGCCGATCAGGTAGGACACATCCGTGAGCGGGTGGCCCGGGTACAGGGTCTGCCAGTCGAGGATCACCGCACGCCCGTCAGAGCGGCCGAACAGCATGTTGTCGATTCGAAAGTCGCCGTGGGCCACGCTCAGTAGCTGGGGCTCGGGGTCGTCCCTCGCCATCACCGCGGAGACAAAACTATCGCCCATCTCGAACAGCTCAGTGGCTAGCCTGTCCTGGTAGCGCTCGCGGAAGGCGGGCCAGAACTGGGCGATAAACTGCTTGCGCATGGCCGCCATTTCCGGGTCGATACGCAACCACTCCAGAGTCTCGAAGCCGGGCTCGTTGAGGAACGGGGCATGCAGGCGAGCCGCCTCTTCCAGTGCTGCGCGCAGTGCCGGCAGATCGGCGCCGGCGAGCTGGTCGCCCTGCCGGGCCGGGGCGCAGTCCTCCAGCAGCAGCACAAACTGGTCGCCGGCGTCATTCAGCGCGCCGAAGTAGCAGGCGGGCGCGCACACGCTGCTGCGACCTGCCAGCTGCTGGTACCAGCTGACTTCCTTCACGTAGAGATTCATCAGGCGGGCGGACGCCAGGCTGGTCTCGTCGGGGCTGGGGCACTTGGCGACCAGGGAGTCGGGCAGACCGGTCACGGGGGCGTCCCAGCGCAACTGAATGCGAAAGCTGTCGGCGATCTGCCCGGTGCCGATGGCTTCGCTGTCAAAGCCTGCCAGGCTGCCGGCGGGCGCCCCCAGCACCTGCTCCAGCCAGGCGGTAGTGAAGTCGGCCGGGCTCGCTGGGATGTCGCTCACTGGGAATCCGCGGGATCGAACAGGTCTGCCATGCCGCTGGGCGCATGTGGGCCGACGAATAGCTGTTCCACCACCGCAAGGCCCTGGTGGGTCGTGCCTTCATAGTCCAGCCGGGCGTTGGCCAGTCCCTGGATGTGCATCCACTGCGGGTTGTCATCGTCCAGCTCGGCGAGCTCATAGACCTCGTTCTCGACCTTCAACGGACCGTGGTCGTTGCCGTGGCTCCAGCTCGGGTGGGTGTAGCCGAGACCCGCCATATAGAAGTGGCGCTGCACATCCAGGGTCAACTCGGCGTCGCCATCGCCCAGCAGCATGCGAGCCCGGCTTACCCGGCGGCTGTCCGGCCGATACTCGATGTTGACATCGATCTTGTCGTATTCGATGGGCTCTCCGCCTACCGGCACGATCACGGCGCGTCGATTCCACGGCCGCCCGTGTTCATCGTCATTGGTGTGCAGGTAAACCGCATGCTGGTCGAAGTTGGCGGGCGTCCACAGCCAGTAGAACTGGCGCAGCAGGCCGCCCGGAGGCGGCTGCGGGTCGCCGGCGCCCACCGGCCTTATGCCCCAGCTGCGATCGCGTGTGCCGCGAACCTTGCCGGGCTCCAGGCGCAGGGTCTGGCCATCCACCTGCAGCTCGCCCTCCCAATCGCCGTTGCCGGTCATGCGAGTTACATCCATCAGCAGGCGGGTGCCCACCCGCCGGGTGAAGCGGGGTTCCTCGATGGGAAAATGCCGCGCCGTCATGGTGATGCGACCGGTGATGGGCCCGTCGTTCTCGGCGATGTGAATACTGGTGCGCTGGATGGGCACCTCGATGTCGACGGAGATGGGCCCCACGCTCAGGGCCAGTCGGTCACCCTGCATATGTTTGGACGCGTGCAGGTTGTACTGGCGGTCGCCCAGCAGCACCGATACCGATGCGTCCATGATGTCGAGCTGGGGGTACACGCCGAAGGCGACGGCGATGAAGAAGCTGCCGTCATCGGCCTGGGCGTTGTAGAAGAAACGATCGTAAAAATTGCGGTCGCTGCCCGCGTAGGCGAAGGGTTCAGGTGTCTGGTGTAACGGGTAGTCGTCAGCGGGTGTCAGCATGCAGCGGCCTGGGTCTCGGCGTAATCCGTCACGAAAGGATAGTCCGGCTTGCCGTTGGGTGCGCGTTTCAGGTCGTCGATGGCGAAGATCAGCTTCGGTACCTTGTAGTCCGCCAGGTGTTCACGGCAGTGGGCCTGGATGCCGGCCACATCGAGGTTGGCATCGCTGAGTGCCGGGCCTTCTACCACGGCCACCACCTGCTTGCCGAAGCGTTCGTGGGGCAGTCCCACCACCAGGGCGTCGGTAATGGTGGGGTGCTGCACCAGCACGGTTTCCACCTCCACGGTATAGACCTTTTCTCCGCCGGTGTTGATTACCGTGGAGTCGCGGCCCAGCAACACGATCATGCCATCGTCGCGCACGGTGCAGCGATCGCCGGTTTTCACGAAGCGCGTGCCGTTGATCTCGAAAAAGGTCTCGGCGGATTTCTCCGGTTCCTTGTAGTAGCCGATCGGTGAGAAGCCGCCGGAGTAGATCATGCCGATGGTGTCACTGCCGGGAACCACATCCTTGAGGTCCTCATCCAGCACCCGGGTGGTGGGCAGGGGGCTGAACACACCGGCCTCGGGAGTGGAAATGCCGTAGCCGATCGCCTCGGAGGAGCCCAGCGTGTCCATCATGAACAGGTCGGGCTTGTGCTTGAGGAATGTGTTCTTGCTGGCGTCGCTCATGGCGGCACCGGAGCTCACCAGCATCAGCAAGCTGTCGATGGTCTTTTCGTCTGTCCGTCGTTCCAGCGCCTCGGTCAGGGGCATGGCGAAGGCATCGCCCACCAGCACCATGCAGCCGACCCCGTGACGCTTGATGGCATCGAGGGTGGCGTCGGCGTCAAAGCGGCGCCCTGGCAGGGTCACCACGGAATTGCCCTGGCCCATCATCATCAGCGCGGTGATCAGTGCCGCGCCGTGCATCAGCGGGCTCAGGCTAAGGAAGGGCATGCCGCCGGGCAGCTTGTTCACGTTGGCCACGTGCTCTTCCATGGTGGCCGGGTGCTCCTCAATGCCGAGGATCAGTTTCAGGGCATTGCCGGTGGCGGTCTGGGTTTTGCGGAACATGTCCTCGTGACGCCACTGGGTGCCTTTGGGCAGGCCGGTGGTGCCGCCGGTGGCGATCAGTACCAGGTCATCGCTGGAGGTGCGGCGCTGGTAGTTGTCCGGGCGCCGCGCCTGCAGGTCTGACAGTGCCACCGCAAAGTCGTTGACCTTGCCGCCGCTGGCAAACACGGCATCGCCATTCACTTCGATAAAGGCGCGGGTCTCGGTGAGCTTGGGCTGGATGGCGGCGACGATGTCGGCAAACTCGCTGTCGTACACCAGCACCCGGATGTCGAGGCCGTTGCACAGGTCGGTGAGCTCTTCGTCGGTGTAGCGGAAATTGACGTTAACGTGGCTGTGGCCCGCCAGGCCCGCGCCGACAAAGCTCTCCATGTAGGCGTTGGTATTGCGCAAGTAGTGGCCGACGTGGCTGCCGGCGGGCAGCTCCAGCGTGTCCAGGTAGTCGGCAATGCCCTCGGCGCGCTGCACCAGCTCTTTGTAGCTGATGCTGTTGTCCGCGTGGATGAGTGCCGGTTTGTCACCCCAGTCACTGTTCGCAAGTTGGTAGATGGCCTCGGCGAAATTCCAGCAGCTCATGGGGTGCCTCTCAGGGTAGGGATGGTTGGTGGACTACTCGTCAAATTGGAAGTGCAGAGCGTACTCGTTGTCGGCCACCGGCATAACGGCGATGCGACGGCCGGCAGGCTCGTCCGCCAGCATAGCCTTCGCTGTGTCCTGGTCGTCGGGCCGGGTGTGGGCGACGAAGCGCGCGCCGGTGTCAGTTTCCGCCAGCACGATGCCCTGCACCGGCTCGCCCTTCATGTAGTTGATAGTGCAGGCGATGACGGTGCCGTGGTCGGGCTTGAGGTCGTTTTCCAGCGCCGGGATGCTGTCCTGGTCGACCATTGTGTCGGTCACGCTCCAGTCGATAATGCTGGGCTCACAGGAGAAAATACCGCTGGCGTGCTTCGACAGCATGCCGCCATTGGCGTGCACAAAGGCATACTGCAGCGGGTCGCGGCGCACCTGCTGCCACATCTCGGCCAGGCCGTGCATGCTGTAGTTGTTGCCGGGGCCGCCGAAAAAGGCCAGGCCGCCGGTGAGGGTCAGCGGCGTCGAGCCGTCCAACGGCAGGCCCAGTTCCTCGGCGATGGCGCTCACCGCCACCGGGAAGCAGCTATAGATGTCGATCAGCGCGATATCCTTGATAGTGGTCTCGGCCATGTCGAAGGCGCGCTGCACGACCTCGTGGGCCATGGCTGACACACTCGGGTCCTGGCGCACGGTCATGTCGTGTTCGATGCCCTTGGCGGCGCCGTGCATGTAGACCCAGTTGGACTCCGGGATGCCCAACTCCTTGGCCTTGCCCACGGTGGTCAGTAACAGGGCGGCGCCCTGGTTAACGCTGTCCTGGGCCACCATGCGCTTGGTGTACAGGTGGGTCAGGGGCTCCGCCGCCATCATCTCGTCGGCGCTCATGGGGTTGGGGAACTGTGAGTTCGGGTTCGCGGCCGCCACCTGGTTGAAGGCCTCAAGCATCTCGCACTCACGGCCTGCATAGGTTTCGGGGTCGAAGCCCTGGCGCAGCCGGCGCGCGTCTTCCATGATCGAGTAGTAGTACATCGGCGCAATCAGGCCGTTGTTGCGCTCCTGCTGGCTTACCACCCAGATACCAAAGCCGCGGTCTTCCAGCTCTTCCTCGAACTCTTCATTCCAGTCGACATCGAGGCCGTTGCGCTCGGCGTTGCGCTGGTTCTTGATCGCCTCAGCGCCGCACAGCAGCACGCAGTCGCGCTCGCCTGCCTGCAGGTCGGCGAAGAACTCCATCAGCAGGCCCTGGGGCTGGTCGCCGCCGGTTTCCGAGTAGATGCGGTGTTTGGGGTTGGCGCCGATGCGGCTGGCCACCGACTGCGGCGGGTTATTGCTGCGACCCAGCTTGCCGGCCCACAGGGGGGCCGAGTCGGCGAAGATCTTGACCATGGCAATGGTGTCGATGGCCTCGGCGATGCCGCTGCCGCCGCTGGCTTCGATGGCGGCAGCCGCGGCGCGGCCCGCCAGGTCCATGGGAGAGGATTCCGTGTACTCGCGCTCGACGCACTGGCCTGCGCCGACGATGATCGGGGTAAGCTCGTTATTCACAGTCATGCCTGGGTCTTAACTGATGGATCTTCGGTTTGTCCTAGAACAGCTCTGAAATTTCCCTGAGCGTGTCCTTGTTGGTGGTTGCCACCAGCATGGTGGTCACCTTGGAGTCGCGCCAGGCGGCAAGCCGCTCCTTGATGCGGTCCTTGGGCCCGACCAGCGACATGTTGTCAGCCAGCTCGTCGGGCAGCACCTGGGCCGCCTCGTCGCGCTTGCCTTCCATGAACAGCTGCTGGATTTTCTCGGCCTCTTCCTCGTAGCCCATGCGGATGAACAGTTCCTTGTGGAAGTTGGTGCTCTTGGCGCCCATGCCGCCGATATAGAAACTCATGAAGTACTTCATTTGCAGCAGCGCCGCCGGGATGTCGTCGGTGATGTTCACCGTCACCATCTGGGCGATCTCGAAGTCGTCGCGCATGCCGGTGAGGTTCTCGGCGTACATGCTCTCGTCGTATGGGTTGTAGAACAGCGGCAGCCAGCCGTCGGCAATTTCCACCGTCTGGGCGATGTTCTTGGGGCCCTCGGCGCCGATGTAGATCGGAATCGAATTGCGCACCGGGTGCACGATCGGCTTCAGCGGCTTGCCCAGGCCCATGCCATCGTCACCCGGGTAGGGCAGCGGGTAGTGGGGCCCGTCATTGGTGACCGGGGCTTCGCGCGCGAATACCTGGCGGATGATATCCACGTACTCGCGGGTGCGGGCCAGCGGCTTGGGGAAGGGTCGGCCGTACCAGCCTTCCACCACCTGCGGGCCCGACACGCCAAGGCCGAGCATGAAGCGGCCGTTGGACAGGTAGTCGAGGCTCAGTGAATGCATGGCGCAGGAGGTGGGCGTGCGGCCGCTGAGCTGCACCACGGCGGTGCCCAGCTTGATCTTTTCGGTGTGGGCGCCGATCCAGCACAGGGGGGTGAAGGCGTCGTTGCCGTAGGTCTCGGCAGACCAGACGGAGTCGTAGCCGAGCTTTTCCGCCTCGACGGCCATCTCAACGAAGTTCGGTTGGGGGCCTGCGCCCCAGTAGCCCTGGGCCAGGCCCAGTTTCAAATCACCCACCTGCTTGCTCCTGTCCTGTAAGAAGAATGACGCGGCCGCCCGTAGGCGGCCGCAGGATTCTCAATCTGACGAATCAGATCTTGGTTTGCATCTTGATGGTCTTCTCGGTCTTGTCACCGTAGGGCGGACGCATGCCGCCAAGGCCCGCCACGTCCAGCTTGCTCTGCTTGTAGATGGACTTGGCGTGGCTGAAGGTCTTGAAACCCTCATAGCCATGGTAGGCGCCCATGCCCGCGGGGCCGACACCGCCGAAGGGCAGGTCTTCCTGCATGATGTGCATGATCACGTCGTTGAGGCAGACACCGCCGGAGGTGGTGCGATCCAGTACCGCGCGTTCCTCGCCCGCATCTTCGCCGAAGTAGTACAGCGCCAGCGGGCGCGGATTGTGGTTGACGTAATCGATGGTCTCGCCAAAGTCCTTGTAGGTCTTGATCGGCAGCAGCGGACCGAAGATTTCCTCCTGCAGTACCCGCATATCATCAGTGGGGTTCTTGATGATGGTGGGCGGAATCTTGAAGGTTTCGGTCTGGCTGTCGAAATCCTCGCTGGCCGGGTTGCAGGGGATAACCTCTCCGCCCTTCTCTTTTGCGTCCGCAATCTTGTCGCGCAGCCGCTGGTAGTGTCGGTTGTTGACCACGGAGGTGTAGTGGGAGTTGTCCAGCAGCTTCGGATACATCTCCGCCACGGCCTTCTGGACTTCCTCGATCACTTCATCGAGCTTCTCTTCCGGCACCATCAGGTAGTCCGGCGCCAGGCAGATCTGGCCGGCGTTCATGGTCTTGCCGAGCATGATGCGGCTGACTGTTTGCTTGATGTCGGCGCTGCGGCTGATAAGCACCGGCGACTTGCCACCGAGTTCCAGGGTCACAGGCACCAGGTTCTTGGCGGCCGCGGCCATGATGTGTCGCGCCACGCTGGTGGCACCGGTAAACAGCAGGTGGTCGAAGGGCAGGCCGGAGAAGGCGGCGCCCACTTCCGGGCCGCCGGTAAAGATGGCGACTTCCTTCTCGTCCCAGGCATCCTGGACGATCTCAACCATGACCTCGGAGACGGTTGGCGTGTACTCCGACGGCTTGATCATGGCGCGGTTGCCCGCGGCCAGGATGTCTGCCAGCGGTGCAAAGGCCAGGTTCACCGGGAAGTTCCAGGGGCTGATGACGCCCACCACGCCCAGCGGCTGGTACTCGATGCGGGAGCGACCGCCCAGCAGGCCCAGGGGGAAGGTGGACTTACGCTTCTCGGGTTTCATCCACTTGCGCACCTGCTTCGAGGCACTCTTGAAGGGCTGGATGGCGGCGGCCACGTCCGTGAGCATCGACAGTTCACGGGGCCGGCAGCTGAAATCCTTGTTTAGGGCGTCAACCAGGTGATCCTGGAATTTCGACACCGAGTTCATGCCGCGGCGCATGCGGTCGATGCGGGTTTCCGCGCTCACGAAGCCTTCGGCGATGTAGTCTTCGCGCTGCGCCAGCAGCACCTTCATCATGGCTTCGGTGATCGGATCGTTGTCGACGTTGAGTTCCTGGGGCGCGTTCATAGTGACCTCGCAATATTGTTATGGGCGGTCCTGTCTCAGACAGGCTGCGGCCGGTAGTCAGAGGGAACCCTCGATTATAGCGGCGGTATTGCCGCTGTTAACCGGATAGCTTAGTCCATTGCGGCCAGTAAATAAAACCGGATGACCTGCTTTTTATTGGCTTAATACCACCCTCGATGCTGCCACTGCAATTCTCTGACAGCGGTCACAGGGTTGGCGGGACCACCACTGTTACAGTGACAGCAGACCAATGAGGGGAGTAACACCATGAAGACTTCGCGAATTATGCTGCTGGCCGGTGCTCTGCTGGCGTCCTCAGCCCAGGCTGACGTGGTGGGCTGGCGCGCCGGCGCCAACCTGTGGGGCCAGCAGTTTGAGGGGGATGTCAGATCTGGTACGACCGAGATCGATGTCGAGGACAATCTCAACTACGACGACGAAAACGACTACAGCTTCTATCTGCAGCTCGAACACCCCATTCCCGTGCTGCCGAATATCATGCTGGGCCATACCAGCATGGAGGCCGCAGCGGTGGGCAGCGTCGATGGCATTGACTTTGAAGGGATCGAGTTGAACGGAGATGTGTCTTCTAGAAGCGACCTCACCCACACCGACCTGACGCTCTATTACGAGATTCTCGATAACTGGGTGAACCTTGATGTCGGTCTCACCGGCCGCTATTTCGACGACGGCATCCAGATCCGTGATCTCACCACCCAGGAAGCGGGCCGGCTGGACATCGACCACGTGGTGCCCATGTTTTACGGCCAGGCGCGATTCGACCTGCCGTTCTCCGGGCTCTCCGTGGGCATTGAGGGCAACTACGTCAGCTATGACGATGACACCCTCTACGACACCAAGGTGAATGTCGGCTACACCTTTGCATTCGGGCTCGGCGTCGAGGCGGGCTACCGCTATATGGACCTTGAATACGATGACGACGACGAGTTCGCTGACGTTACCGTGGATGGGGTCTACGGCGGTCTGTTCTGGGATTTTTAAAGAACCCGCCGCAGGCGCTTTAACGGGCGGTTCTGGGGAAAGCGACAAGAAGAAAAAATGGG
>JASJBK010000264.1 GCA_030066555.1 Halieaceae bacterium | reverse complement strand
ATGCGGGGCTTTTCGTAGGTGATCCAGCGCCTCGATAGTGCCTGAGGCTCAGACCTGATTTGCTGGTGACGTAGCGCCTCGATAGTGCCTGAGGCTCAGACCTGATCGGCCGGTGACGTAGCGCCTCGGTAGTGACTGAGGCTCAAGCCACAAGCGGTCTTATAACTAGTCGCCGCTCAGGTCGAGAGAGGCGACGTCGATGTCCTTCTCGAGTTCCTTCTGGCGCGCGATCTCGTTGTTCATGTACTTCATCCACTGGTCGGCGTACTCCTTGGAACGCTTGTCCTTGGCCGCTTCGCGGAAGGCCTTGCGTGCGCTGTCGTACTGGCTCAGGTTGAAGTGGGCCATGCCTTTCACCAGGTGGCACTGGTCGGGACGCTTGACCTTGCCGCGAGCGAGGCCTTTCTTGTTGGCGTCAACCGCCTTGCGGAACTCTTCCTTGTCCAGGTACACGCTACCCAGGCGGCAGTACAGTTCGCCCGTGTCAGCCTTGGCGGCAGCCTCTTCCATTACCGGAATCGACTTCTCCAGCTCCTGGGCCTGGCGCCAGGCGTTGCCGAGGATCTCCAGGGTCTTGGAGGATGCTTCCACCGACTCGGCCTTGAGACCAGAGTCCAGCACCCTGGCGGCCTTGTAGGGCACTTCGGCATTCAGGTACAGGTAGGCCATGGTGACCTGCTCGCGATCCTTGTCCAGGAAGTCCTGCACGTAGGCCGTGTCCATGGCGGCAAGCTGCTTGCCCTCATCACGGGCCTCGCCGTACATGTGGGACAGCTGAATCCAATACTGCTTCTTGGGGTAGTAGACGATCATTTCCTCGAGGGTCTCGATCGTCTTGTCGATCTCGTTCTTTTCAAAGTACAGGAAGCGCAGCAGGCTGTACCACTGCTCCTTGGGGACCTTGCCCTTGTCCTTGTACATGTTGACCGCGATCAGGGTGTTTTTCAGTGAGCTGTCGTAGTCCTTGAGCTGGTAGTAGCCCTGGCCGAGCAGAACGTATGCCTGTGCAGATGGGGTATCAGCGACTTTAAACCATTCATTCAGGGCGTCGATGCCGCGCTTCCAGTCCTCCATCACAAAGTGGAGCTGGGCCACCGTGTAGCGGGTGTTGATTTCCATCGCCAGCGGGATGTCCGGCTGGTTTACAACCTCCTGGTAGGAGCGCAGCGCATTAGGGTAATCCTCCATGGAGTAGTACACGAATGCGTAGAGGTTGTAGAGGTTGGCGAGCTCATAGGAGTTCAGAGCCTTCTTGCCGCCTGCGTCACGCATGCGGTCAAGTACTCCGATGGCCTCGTTGTACTGCTTGGCCTCGATAAAGGTCTGTGCCTCTGAGAGCTGCTCGTAAACCTTGTTGCGCAGCGCCGGTGTGCGACGGGTTTCCCGCTGTTCCTTCTTTTCTTCCTGGGCGAAGGCGGAGCCTAATCCAGGCTGACCAGCGTCCACCGCCACCTGGGTAAACGCCACCTGCAGGGCCAGTACCGGTATCGCCAGCAGTGCGCCTCGACACCAGCGAGCAATAGTCAGCTTGTCGGAATTCACGTTCATCATGTTCATAGGAGCTACCTCGTTACCTGCTGACCGCGGGTCAGCGGCAGTCTCTATCGATGTTCTACCTGTGTTCTACCCCGGCCCTTACTGCTCGAGCTCATAGGTGAACTTGTTCTGGACGCCTGCGACCTCGATAGGCTCACCGTCCACAACGCGCGGCTTGTACTTGAACTTGAGTGCGGCCTTGACGGAAGCGCGCTCGAAAATACCCGCCGGCTGGCAATCAATCGGCGCCGGGTCGCGGATGGAGCCGCTCTTGGTCACCACATACTCAACAATACAGTAGCCGGTGATACCGCGGGTCTGGGCGCGACGCGGATAAATCGGCGCGACCTTCACGATCGGCAGGTATTCGCCGTCCGACGCACCGAGGCCGCCACCGCCGGCAATGGCGACATCAACACCAGCCGCCGGCGCCATATTGACCGCGTCCAGGTTCATGTCCATGTCCAGGTCCGGGGTGTCGAGCTCCGGTGGAGGCTCCTCCGGATCTTCCGGCTTGTCCGGTTTCACTTCGGCGAGGTTGGTCTCGATATCGCGTTCCGGCATGAAAATGTCGGGCAGCTTACGAGTTTTCTCGTCATCGATTTGCGGGTTAGCCGTGGCGATCAGGTACTGCATGATAAAGAACAGGCCGCCGGCCACCGGGACGGCCAGCGCCGCTCCGACGGCCAGCCTGACTGTTGAATTACGTGCCATGATCGTTATTCGTCTTCAGTTGCCAGTGAAACGTCCAGAACGCCGGCCTCACGAGAGGCATCGAGCACCTTCACGACGGTTTCGGTGGTGGACGTGTTGTCAGCCTGGATAACCACGGCACCCTTAGGGTTCTCCGCGTGCAGGCGCTCAACGTTGGCGCGCACTGCGCGCACATCGATGCGACGGCCGTCCATCCACACCTCATCGTTACCGGTGATGGCGATCAGGATGTTCACATTGTCTTTGGGATTAGACGTTGAAGCTTCCGGTCGGTTCACTTCCACGCCCGCTTCCTTGATGAAGGATGCCGTCACGATAAAGAAGATCAGCATGATGAACACGACGTCCAGCATGGGCGTCAGGTCAATTGTTGCTTCGTCCTCGGCGGCCTGGGGCTTTTTCGATCGCATACTGGGCCTCTTAGTGATCTGTAGTTAGGTTGTCTGCGAGGAACTGGCTTTCCCGAGCCGCTGTCCGCGTGACGTAGGTATTGGCGAATACACCGGACAGCGCAGCCACCATGCCTGCCATGGTCGGGATGGTCGCGCGCGACACACCCCCTGCCATGGACTTGGCGTCACCACCACCGGTGACCGCCATGATGTTGAACACCTCGATCATACCCGTCACCGTGCCCAGCAGCCCCAGCAGGGGGCAGAGGGCCACCAGTGTCTTGATGACCGGGAGGAAGGTATTGATGTTGATCTCTGCTTCCGCGATGAGCTTGCGGCGCACCTGGTGGGCGGCCCAGGACTTGCGCTCCGCGCGGCCCTCCCAGGTGGCGATGGCCTCGGCGGCATCCTTCTTCCAGCCGGAATAGAAATACCAGGCGCGCTCGAAGATCAGCGCCCACATCACGAAAAGCAGGATCGCAATCAGCCAGAGAACGTTGCCGCCCATGTCCATGAAGCGGGCAACGGCCTCGTAGGCATTGTCGAACCAGTACATATTACTGCTGTCCCAGGTTCGCTTCGGTGTGCTCTGCGATGATACCGGTGGACTGCTCGTTGAGGATGTGGATGATGCGCTGGGCGCGTCCATTCACAATCGTGTGTAGCAGTACCGTCGGAATCGCCACCAGCAGGCCCAGTACCGTGGTCACCAGGGCGCCGGAGATACCGCCGGCCATGGCCTTCGGATCGCCCGCACCAAAGATGGTGATTGCCTGGAAGGTGATGATCATACCGGTCACCGTACCCAGCAGACCCATCAGCGGGGCTACCGCAGAGATGATCTTGAGCAGGGTCAGGCTGTTTTCGATCGACGGGGTCTCCTTGAGGATCGCTTCTTCCAGCTTCAACTCGAGAGTCTCGGTGTCCATCTTGGGGTTGTCCTCGTGTACCTTGAGGACGCGGCCCAGCGGGTTGTTGGTGTTGGCACTGGTGGACTTGAGCTGGGCGCTAACCTTGGAGCTCATGGCCGACAGCACTACCAGGCGCCAGATGGCGATCAGGAAGGCGATCACACCCACCGCGGTAATCGCGTAGCCGATGTAGCCACCCTGGTGCCAGCGCTCTTCCAGGGTCGGGCTGTTGATCAGCGCCGACAGGAAGCTACCGCCCGCCGGGCCGGTCGGGTCTACACCGAACTTGGACAGGCCAGTGGCGCCGAACAGGCCGCGGGCCCAGCCCTGGTAGGGGCCAGAGGGCTGGCGAGCCAGTTCTTCGAGGCTGCCCTTGCCGGGTACGAAGGTCAGGTACTTGCCGTCTTCGGAGACCACGTTCCAGGTACCAACACGAATCACCTGCTGCTCGACTTTTTCACCGTCGGGCTTGGAGACCGTCTTGGAGAACTGGGCGACCCTGCCGGACTCGGTCATCTCACGCTGCAGTTCGAACCACACGCGCTCGATTTCCTCGATGCTCGGCAGCTCGTCCTGCCCGGCCATCTTGCCGATGAGGTCGTTGAGGAACGCTTCGCGATTCGGGAACTGCACACTGATCAGCGAGGATTCGAAGTTGGTCGCAGCGTCACCGGCGGTAGACGTCAGGTGACCAAACAGTTCCGCCAGGGTACCCAGGCGCTCACGCAGCTGCTTCTGCTTGTCGGCAATGCGCAGTTCGTTCTCTTCGAAGGTGTTTTCCAGGCGCGTGGAGATCTGCTCCTGGCGCTCGCGCTCGGCTTCCGCTTCACGCAACAGGCGCTGCTGGTCGGCCTTGGCCGCCTGGAAGCGCTGCTCGCGCTGGCGGTTCTCACGGGCCTCGCTGGTCTTGCCTTCGCGCACGAATTCCAGAAGCTGGTCAAGGGAGTTGGCCTGCGGCTCAGCGGGGGCTGCCGCGGCGGCGTCTTCCTGCGCGTAGCTGGTGGCCACGCCCAGGCTCAGTACGGTGCCCAGCGTAAAGGCTGCGGCTTTAAGCATTGTCTGTTTCATTATTCAGCAGCCTCCGGCGCGGGTACGGGAATGTTGAGGAGGTCGATGGACGCCTCTTTGCGGGCGATACGCAGGCCCTTGAGGATGGCATTGCGGTACTCGCCGCTATCCAGTGATACCCAGCTGCGGCTGGCCTGGTCCCAGGCGCCTGAACGCTCAGTGTCAGTCGTCTGGTACAGCAGTGCGACGCGGCCGACCCGGAAGAAGTTGACGTCACGCTCAACACCCTCAATTTCAACGCTGCCTTTATAGGCATCAATCTTGCGGCCGTATTCGTTTTCGATCTTGTAGGCTTCCAGCACCTGGCGGAATTTCTCGGCCACGGTGACATCGGAACGGTCCAGGTTGTTACGCAGGAAGGCAATACGCTGGCGGCGCTCATCGATGTGGAAGGGCACGTCGAGTTCAACAAACTGCTCGAGCCCGTCGATCATGCGAATCACCAGCGGCGTCATCTGGCGCTGGATAACAGTAACGTCGCTGATCGACTTGTCGATGGAGACCAGGCGACGCTCCTGGTTATCGATCTGCTTCTGCAGACGCGCGTTGTAGACCTTGAGACCGTCGATTTGCTTGAGCACGGTCTTGTAGTCGCCCAGCAGAGAGCGAGTTTCTTCCGCCAGCTTGTCAATCTTCACCTGAGATTTACGAGCTGCGTCCGTTTTGTCCTCACTAACCTTGAGGATTGCTTGCAGCGTCTCATCAGCGCTTGCGACCGATGCCGTACCCAGGAGAGACCCGAGCAGCACCAGTGCAGCGATTTTTAATGTTTTCAATCGATGCTTATTCATGGATGAGCGTTTCCTATAACCAACAACAGAGTGTGACTTGGCCACTTGAGGGCGACCCCGCTAACTTATTACTTATAGAAGAAAAAGCGAGACCGGTAAAACAAGGGAGGGCAATTTAATACTATTGAAGAAAATTAAGCAAAGAATGGGCTTTTTCACAGTTTCCTTGATGTAGGCAGCTTGTTTGCAGTGTGTAGAAAGGTTACAAGCGCACCATCTTGTCGCAGCATTGGTAACACTGGTTTTTCAATGCCTCACTCCGGTGCCTCAGCCCGAGGCCCGCTCGTAGACAGTAAAACTGTAGCGGTAGCCGTCGCTGCCGGGCGCCTCGTGCTGTTCCCGTGAGGCCTCCCGCCACTGTTCACGATCCCAGTCCGGGAAAAAAGTATCGCCCTCGACCTCGGCGTGGACTTCCGTCAGGTACAGGCGGTCGGCCATGGGCAGGGCCAGGCGGTAGATCTCGGCCCCACCGATGATCATCACTTCGTCGACCCCATCGATCATGGCAACGCTCTCGGCCAGTTCAATGGCGGCACTCAGGTCGGGCACCACCCGGGCGCCCTCGGCGACGTAGTCGGGCTGGCGGGTGATGACGATATTGGTTCGCCCCGGCAGGGCGCGATTCATTGACTCCCAGGTCTTGCGACCCATGATGACCGGCTTGCCGAGGGTGACCTGCTTGAAGTAGCGCAGGTCAGCGGGGATATACCAGGGCAGCCTGTTGTTGCGGCCGATGACGCCATTGTCGGACACCGCGGCGATCAGGGCGAGGCTCATACCGCCACCGGCGCCGGGATGTGGGGCTGGGCCTCGTAGCCCTCCAGGGTGAAATCGTCATAGCTGAAACCGAAGATATCGTCGATCGTCGGGTTCAGGTGCATGATCGGAAGCCTGCCCGGGGTGCGGGACAGCTGCAGCTCCGCCTGCTCGAAGTGGTTGCTGTAAAGGTGGGCGTCGCCGAAGGTATGCACGAACTCGCCGGGCTCAAGCCCCGAAACCTGCGCCATCATCAGGGTGAGCAGGGCGTAGGAGGCGAT
>JASJBK010000263.1 GCA_030066555.1 Halieaceae bacterium | reverse complement strand
AGCCGACCGGCGAACGGGGTACGAAGCTGCTGGGCATCACGCGGCTGTCGGTGTGTATACAGAGCTCGGAGGTTTCATAGGGGATGCGTTCGAGCAGGCCCACGTGCTCGTGGAAGGGTGCCAGCATCGCGGCGGCCTGGTGCGCCTGCGCCGCGACGATCACGTGGTCGTAGTCCCCGGTGCTGCCGTCGCGCTGTTCGACACGCATACTCTCGCCCACCGCGGAGACCCTGGCGATGGGTGACTCGGTATGCAAGCGCGTGCCCTCCAGCAGGCGTGGCACGATGTTGTCGACGCCACCTTCTGCGTACATGACACCGAAGTCGTTAATGCCGCCTGCCAGGTAGTCGATCATGATGTCAGCGGGGTAGCGCAAAACACTGGCGTAGTCACAGGTGCAGGTGACGGAGAGTATGGGCAGCAGTGCGGTATCTATGAACTCCCGGGGAGTCCGCAGTGCCTCGAGATAGTCGGCGAAGCTGCGGTCTGCGAAGCTGGCGCTTGCTGACGCGTCGGATTTGACACGCCGGAAGAATTTCCGGCTCTGCACTGCCAGCCGCCACGCCCGCGGACTGAATACGCTGTCGGGCTTCAGGAACGGTAATCGGAAGCGGCCCGCACGCAGGGTGCCGTAGTGGAGGAGGACGCGCCCGGCCTCATCGGTAAACACGCCGGCATGGTCACTCTGGATTGTGCGAACGCCGATAGCGTCGTACAGCGACAACAGGTTGCGGTAGTAACCCCGACAGAAGATGCGCAGTGGAATATCAATTCTGGCGACTCGCCCGCGGCTTTCGTAGTCCACCGCATAGGCGCCCATGCCGGCCCGGGCGCCCGCTTCGAAGAGGGTAACCTCGCCCTGGTTACGCAATAGCCAGGCTGCGGACAGTCCGGCGATGCCGGAACCGATGACTGCAATACGCGGTTGAGCCGACTGCATCGCGCTTGCCGCCTGACGCCTACAGGCCTGCCTGGATCTCCTGGAACTGCCCGGTTAGCGCCGTCAGTCGCTCGCGTGCGTCCTGCCCTGGCGCCTGGTCAGCCTCCTTGAGCATATCGTACAGGTAGTCCACCTGGTCGATCAGGGTGGGTAACTGGTAGTTGCCTTCCTCGGTCACCAGCTTCGCCAGTGCGGTGTCGATGGCGACCGCCCGCGGACTGTCGTCGTCCACCGCCTTGCGCTCTTCCTCCAGAGCCGCCGCCAGGCGCCGGGCGCGATCCAGCAGTTCGGTCGTGCGGCGCAGGAAGGCTACCTGGTCGGTCACTATGGCGGCGCTGATGCCGTTGGCTACCGAGCGCGGGTCCATCACGATGGAGAGGGGCGCCTCGCTCACCATGTCGCCCACCGACAGGCGCACCGTGTAGCTGCCGGGCGCGATCATGGGGCCGTCGTCGAAACTATCGCCGGCATCCTTGCTGCCATCTTTGGATGTCCGCCAGGCACCGCGCCAGGACATGTCCCAGTGGAAGCGGTTGAGACCCGCCTCGGCGCTCAGCGTGTCATTTTCTATAAAGCGTGTCTTGTTCATGGCCATATCCTCGACCACTTCCACCTCGGCTTCTTCGGTACCTTCCGCAGCGCTCTGGAAGGCGTTCACCACTTCGCCGTCGGCGTCGAGGATTTCCAGGCGCAGGCTGTCGCCGGCGGCATGCGGCAGGTAGTAGTCGATAATCGCCGAGGGCGGCGGGTACTGAGGTACAGCGTCCGGGTCCGGGTTGCGGAAGGCTTGCCGGTAGCGAATGGTCTGTGCCGGCTCGAAAACCGTTAGGGCGTCCGGTGCAGCAGGCCAGGGCGCCTGCCGCAGTGTGGCCAGGCTGTCCAGTACCCAGAAACCGCGACCCATGGTAGACAGCACCAGGTCGCCGCGATGCAGCTTGATGTCGGTCACCGGCGTTACCGGCAGGTTCTGCTGGAACGCCTGCCAGGAGTCGCCGTCGTCGAAGGAAACGTACAGCCCGTACTCGGTACCAGCGTAGAGCAGGCCGGGGCGTTCCGGGTCTTCGCGCACCACGCGCACCGGGTGGTCGGCGGGAATGCCGTTGCGACCGTTGGTGAGCAGGCGCCAGCGCTTGCCATAGTTCTCAGTCTTGTAGACGTAGGGTTTCCAGTCACCGAGCTGGTAGCGCAACACGGCAATATAGGCACTGGCCGCATCGTGGGGCGAGGGCTCCACGGAATCGACCCGACCGCCCTTCGGCATGCCGCGGGGTGTGACATCTTCCCAGCTTTCGCCGCTGTTACGCGTCACGTGCACCGGGCCGTCGTTGGCGCCGGTCCAGATCACGCCGGCAGTGACCGGCGATTCACGTAACGAGTACAGGGTGCTGTAGAACTCCTCGCCGGTGATGTCCCGGGTGATGGGTGAACCTGAGATCACCTGTTTGTCGGACTCGAAGGCTGTCAGGTCCGGTGAGATAGTCTCCCAGGTCTGCCCCTCATCAGTGGTGCGGTGCACAAACTGTGAGCCGTGGTAGACCACGTTGGGGTCGTGAGGGGAGACGTGCACCGGCGACACACGCTGGAAGCGGTAGCGCAGGTCCCTCGGGTTGTGACCGTACATGTCTGCGGCGCCGACGTAGTATCCCCGTTCAGTGCCGGTGCGCTTGTCGAACACGGTAAAGCGACCCTTGCAGTTGGCATAAACGGTGTTGTGGTCGCCGGGCTTGGGCACCGCCGGGCCGGTTTCGCAGCCGCCGGTCTGCATCAGCCAGGCCTGCGGGTGCTGTGCGCCCCAGGGTGCGCGGCTGGGAACGGCAATGGTCGACCAGTTGTCCTGCTGGCCGGCGTACAGCCAGTAGGGGTACTGGTCGTCCACTTCCACCTGGTAGAGCTCGGCGGTGGGCTGGTTGAACTGGGTGGACCAGGTCTCGCCGCCATTGTGGGTGACATTGGCGCCGCCGTCATTGGCCTGCACAAACAGGTCCGGGTCTTCCGGGTTGATCCACATGTCGTGGCTGTCGCCGTGGGGCGGCCGGACTTTTTTCCAGGTCTTGCCGCCGTCTTCCGACTTGAAGTAGCGCGTTGCCATGACCCAGACAATGTCCGGGTTGGTGGGGTCGACATCGACATTGGTGTAGTAGAAGGGGCGTTTGCGGATGCCCTCGTCGCTGGACACCTGTTCAAAGCTCTCGCCCTGGTCGACCGACTTGTACAGCCCGCCCTTGTCGCCGGGTGCTTCTACCAGCAGGTAGACCACGCTGGAATCCGCCGGCGAGATTGCCAGGTCCATCTTGCCTATAGTGCCGCTCGGCAGGCCGTCGGTAATCCGGCGCCAGGTGGCGCCGCCGTCTACGGATTTGTACAGGCCGCCGTCTTCGTTCTTGCCGCCGCTGATAATCGTCCACGGCTTGCGCTCTGCGCGCCAGGCAGTGGCGAATACCACGTCCGGGTTGCCCGGTAGGAGTTCCACGTCCGAGAAACCCACCGCGGCGGATTTGTAGAGCATGCGCTGCCAGCTCTGGCCGCCGTCGGTGGTCTTGTAGACGCCACGCTCCGGGTTCGGGTTGAAGGCCTGGCCAATGGCTGCAACCCAGACCGTGTTGTTGCTGCGCGGGTCGATCTCCACGGCCCCGATATGGCCGGTCTCCTCGAGCCCGATGTGCTCCCAGCTGTCGCCGCCATTGACCGACTTGTAGACGCCCTTGCCAACGATGATGTTGCTGCGCAGGCCATCGGTGCCGGTGCCCACATATACGATGTTGGGGTCGGTCTGGGAAACTGCAATGTCGCCGATGGAGGGTGTCCTGAAGTAGCCGTCGGAGATGTTGTCCCAGCGCTCACCATAGTCGGTGGTCTTCCAGACACCGCCGCCTGAGGCACCCAGGTAGAAGGTCCCGCGCTCCTTCACTGTGCCCGCCACTGCGGTCACGCGGCCGCCGCGCAGGGGCCCGACGTTGCGGTATTCAAGCGCATCCCAGCCCTCTGCCTGTGCGGGCGCGAAGGGCAGAAGTGTTATGAAGGCAATAAGAGTGGGTACGGCGAGGCGCATGGTGAAACATCCAGATACAGGTAAGCCGGTGAAGGTATCACCGACCGAGGATCAGCGGAAGATGCGCCCGTTCAGAACGGGCGTGTAAAGGCAGTGAGAAAGAAGAACTGGGTCTCTTCGTCAACGATGGGGCTGTCGGCGGCGTCGCCAATGAGCTGGCTCACTCGCAGCAGCGTGGTAACACGCCACTTGCTCTGCCCCAGGGGCAGGCTGGCCAGGCCCTGCAGGCCGACGCGCTCGACCCCGGTATCGGCATCGTACTCATTCAGGCCGCTGGCTAGTGATTCCCGCGCGTTGACGCTGAAGAATGCATCCTGGTAGCTGTCATCGCCGATCCTGACAACTGGTCCTACCGCGTAGAAGCCACTGCGGGAGCCCAGTTGGCCGCGGCGGTTCAGCGACAGGTCCAGGTAGGCGCCCTCGTGACCGGAGCCCAAGTCCTGTGAGAGGGTGGCCGACGCCACCCAGCGCCGGGACCCCGCCTCGACGTAAAGGCGTGCCTCCACCGAGATATCGACGTCGTCCAGCCCGTCGATGTCCTCACGCTGGTTGAAGCCGGGGGCCACGGCGGCACCGACGTTGAAGAAGCGGTCTGACTCGGCGCTGCGGTTGCGATAGAAGAAACCGCCCAGGCCTTGAGGCACGTTGGCGAAGTACTTGGTGCCTTTGCCGTCCATGTAGCGGAAGTCGAAGTAGGGAATGGGCTGCGTGTTGTAGTCGTCGCGGCCCACGGTCTCTGGATTGACGATCGTCCCCAGGCCCCACTGGCTGCGCCAGCCGGCCTGGCGCATGCCCGCTGCGGTGGGAACACCTGCGGCCGCCGCTACGACGGCGGCATTCTCATCCTGTTCGGCTGTGGCACCGAGGCTGGCCAGCAGCAGGGTCGCCAGTGCACATACTATCTGTACCGTGCGAGACATTTCGCGCTACCTCTACAACTTTGCGATTCGACTGCTTGTCTTACGCGCCGGCAGCGGAAATGGCCCAGCGAAATAGTGTCAGCCCGGTGGAATGACAGTGGCCTGCCAGGCCACGGCACGCCATTCCCCGTTGCGCTTGAGGAAGGTGCCGGTGTTGTAGAAATGCCGGATTGCGCCACCGTCCCGCGGTTCGGCCACCAGCCGGAAGGTGAGCACGGCAGTCGTGCCATACAGTTGCACCCTGACCTCTTCGCCGCGGTAGAGAGTGTCGGAGAGACTGGCGGGCTGCGTGCCGGCCGCAAACGCGGCCATGCGCTCCGGCTTCCCGCTGCGTATTCCGCTGGACGAGGTATAGACCAGTTCGTCCGCCCAGAAACGATCGTGGGCCTCGGCAGCGCCGGTATTGGCGAGAAAGTCGTTCAGCAGGCTGGTAATGTCGGTGACGTCATCGGCCGCGACAGTGGTAGCCAGCAGGCTGAATGCCAGCGCAACAGCGGCCTTGCAAAGAGGGTTCATGGTTGGGTTCCAGGCATGGATGGAGCTCCATTCTATGCCCAAAGTGTCGCCTGTGTCGGAAACCGTGAATACGCTCTGCCGGTCCCGGCGTATATACAAGTCCCCCAGCGAGATACGTTGCCATGATGCGCCTGCCGTTAGCGAGCCTTTCACCCCTGTTTCTGGCACTGGTGGCCTGTGCCGCCAATCAGGTGCCCGATGTCGCTGGTTCCTTCGAGGGTGCGGATATCGTGATCCTCGGCGAGGTACACGATAACGCCCAACATCATCGCAGCCAGGCGGCGTTAATTGCCGAGTTATCGCCCGCTGCCGTCGCCTTCGAGATGCTGAGCCCCGAGCAGGCCGCAACGGTCAACGCCATGAGCGACCGGGACCAGGCACTGCGCGAGGCGCTGGCCTGGAACGAGAGCGGCTGGCCCGACTGGTCCCTCTACCAACCACTGTTTGCGGCGCTGGGTGAGACGCCGGTTTACGGGATGGCGCTACCCCGTGCCGATGTGAACCGCGCCGTCAGCGAAGGGGCCGCTGCCGTGTTCGGCCCCGATGCCGACCGCTTCGGCCTTGCCGCCCCGTTGCCCGCTGGCCAGCAGGCGGAGAGGGAGGCGCACCAGCAGGAAGCGCATTGCAACATGCTGCCGCCACAGATGCTGCCTGGCATGGTCGAGGCCCAGCGACTGCGCGACGCGGCTTTTGCGCGCACTTCACTCCAGGCTTTTTCTGAAACCGGCGGTCCAGTGGTAGTGATCACGGGTTCGGGACACGCACGCCGGGATTGGGGCATGCCCGCAGCGCTGCACTTCGCCGCCCCCTCGGTGCAGGTTGCGAGCCTGGGCCAGCTGGAAGCAATCCCGGAAGCAGGCGCGCCTTTCGACCTATGGCTGGTAGCAGACCCGGCGCCGCGGGAGGATCCCTGCGCTGCATTTGCCGACCGACAATAAGCCACTATCCTCCAGAGAGGCACGCCACGGGCGGC
>JASJBK010000047.1 GCA_030066555.1 Halieaceae bacterium | reverse complement strand
CTTGAGAGCCGATAACCGCCCGCAGCGCCCCGCTTCGCCGATACGATGCCGGCGCGGCTCAACGCCTGCAGCTGTTTGGCCAGGTAAGGTGGCGGCACACCGAGGAAGTCAGCCAGGGCCTCACCCGGCAGAACCGCGCCCGGTGGCAGCAACGCCAGCAGTGCACAGGTGTGCGCCGCCCATTCGACCCCTTTGCCAATCTTCATCTATCACCCTCAGCTGATCAGGGTGACGTTGGCTCACCCTATTACGGATATAATTTATCCGTAATAGTGGGAAAACTCAAGCTGCGCTTTTTATACCGCTATACTCGCAAGCATGAATTAGCCATTGGCCAACAATGAGCGTCACAGCGCTCTACGGAGTATTCCCCGGCGATGTCGACAAGTATTTCAGTTTCACCATTGACGCCTTTTATTGGCGCCGAAATCACGGGCCTGGACCTGAAAACCTGCAGCGCAGGCCAGGCCGAGGAAGTTAAGGCCGCCCTGCTTGAGCACCAGGTGCTGTTCTTTCGTGACCAGGAGCTTTCCGAGCAAGAACACATCGAGTTCGCGCGCTTTTTCGGCGACCTGGAGGTTCACCCCGCCACGCCACGCTCGCAGGCCAACCCGGAGGTATTTCACATAGAACACGGGCCTGAGTCGCGAGGAGCCGAGAACGCCTGGCACTCTGACGTCACCTGGCGTGAGAAGCCGTCGCTCGGCTCGGTACTGAAGGCCGTTGAAGTGCCCGAAGTCGGTGGCGACACCCTGTTTGCGAATATGGCGGTCGCTTTCGATCGACTGCCGGAGGCCTTGCAGGAAAAGATCACGGGGCTGGTAGCGGTGCACGACATCGCGCGGGTATTCGCCGCGCGGCTGAACAAGGCGCCCGAGGAATTACACGACAAGTACCCGCCGATGGAGCACCCGGTAGTCCGCACCCACCCGGAAACAGGTCGCCCTGTGCTCTACGTGAACGTGGCGTTCACCAGCCATATCAAGGATATGGATCCCGCGGAGAGCGACTCCTTGCTGCAGCAACTCTATCTGTCTGCCTGGAACCCGGAAGTACAATGCCGCTTCAAGTGGCGCGCCGGCTCCGTGGCGTTCTGGGACAATCGCGCCTGCCAGCATTTCGCCGCATCAGACTACTTTCCAAAAGTCAGGAAAATGGACCGCGTGACGATCGCCGGTGACAGGCCCTACTTCGCCGCATGAATCAGCAGACACCATTGCCAGCCAGCAAGCTCCCCGACGTCGGCACCACGATATTCACGGTGATGTCGGCACTGGCCAACGAGTGCGACGCAATTAACCTGTCCCAGGGCTTTCCCGACTACGATGGGCCCGATGCCCTGCGCGAGGCGCTGGGACGCCATGTCATGGCGGGGCACAACCAGTATGCGCCGATGGCCGGGGCGCTGCCGCTGCGGGAGCAGATCGCCGCCAAGCTATCGCGCTACTACGACGTAGAGGCAAGCCCTGACACCGAGATCACGGTGGTGCCCGGCGCAACCGAAGCAATTTACTGTGCGATCACGGCCTGCATCCGGCCCGGCGATGAAGCCATCGTCTTCGACCCGGCCTACGACAGCTATGAGCCCGCCATCAGCCTGAGTGGCGGTGTTACTCGTCACATTGCGCTGACCACACCGGACTTTTCCATAGACTGGGACCAGGTTGAGGCCACCATCAATGAGCGCACGCGGCTGATCATTATCAATTCGCCCCACAACCCTAGCGGGGCGATTCTGCGGGACGCCGACCTCAAGCGCCTGGAAGCACTGACGGAGGCCCACGACCTGCTGGTGGTGAGCGACGAGGTCTATGAGCACCTGCTGTTCGACGGAGAGCGCCACTGCTCGGTGCTACAGTACCCTGGGCTACGAGCGCGCAGCTTTGCCGCCTTCTCCTTCGGCAAGACCTTCCATATCACCGGCTGGAAGACGGGTTACTGTGTGGCGCCGCCGGCGCTGACCGCCGAACTGCGGAAAGTGCACCAGTTTGTTGCCTTTGTCGCAGTAACGCCGGTGCAGCTGGCACTGGCGGACTTCATGGCCCAGGACCCGGACTTCGCCGCCACCCTCGCGGACTTCTACCAGGCCAAGCGCGACCTGTTCTGCGATTCCGTCGCCGACTCCCGCTTCAGCTTCACCCCCAGCGCAGGCACCTACTTCCAGCTGTTGGATTACAGCACTATCAGTGAAGAACACGACCGCGAGTTGGCCGAGCGCATAACCCGGGAACACGGCATTGCCTCGATCCCGGTCTCCGTGTTCTGCGAGCAACCGTTGCAAGGCCATTACCTGCGCTTCTGTTTCGCCAAGACCGATGCCGTGCTCAAGCAGGCCGGCGAGATCCTGTGCAGCATCTGACGGCCACTACCCGGAGTATCAGCCAGTGAGTGACTTACATATCGCCATGGTCCAGAGCGAGCTGGCCTGGGAAGACGCCGCCGCCAACCGCGAGCACTTCGAGCGAGCACTCGAAGACCTGCCGAGAGAGATCGACCTGGTGCTGCTGCCAGAGATGTTCAGCACCGGTTTCTCCATGAACGCCGAGGTGCTGGCGGAACCGGTGGACGGGGAAACGGAGACCTGGCTGAAGGCACTGGCGAGCGAACATGACGCCGCCATCATCGGCTCTCTGCCGGTGCGCGACAGCGACAACATTTACAACCGCCTGCTGTTTGTCACCCCCGACGGCAACGCCCAGCGCTACGACAAGCACCACTTGTTCACCATCGCCGGCGAGCACGAGAACTACGCCGCCGGCGATGAACGGCTGGTGGTTGACTGGCGCGGCTGGCGTATCTGCCCGATGGTCTGCTACGACCTGCGCTTCCCGGTGTGGATGCGCAATCGCCCGCAAGGCGATCCCGGCCACTACGACCTGATGGCCATCGTCGCCAACTGGCCCGACAAGCGCGCCCACCACTGGCGCGCCCTGCTGCTGGCCCGCGCCATCGAAAACCAGGCCTGCTGCGTCGGTCTCAACCGTGTCGGCACCGACGGCAACAACCTCAACTACTCAGGCGACAGCCTGGCCTACGCCGCAGACGGCAAGCTCCTCCTCGACTGCGAGGATCGCGCCGGCGTATTCACCACCACTTTGGAACGAGAGCCGCTAGACACCTACCGGTCAAAGTTCCCTCTCCTGCCAGACTCGGACGCCTTTTCTATCGACTAGCGTCAGCGGTGCGTTCGCAGGTCAGCATTGAGTATCAGGCCTGATGCGCCATTTTTACTCTGAAAAATGCCACATCAGACCTGTCCGCACCGCGGTGATTTGGGCCGAGGCGGCTCAACTACAAAAGCAGTGGTGGCTATCCAGTGGAGTTCGGATGATCACTTCCGACGCTGCACTTGAGGGATATCGCCTGGCTTTTTCCAGAGGAAAAAGTCAGGTGAAATCCCACGGTACTCAAGCACTATCGTTGGCAGCGAGAACCTTCTGAGCTTGCGATAGGAAGTGATCAGCTCTCGGATCAGGCACAGATCACTTCCGACGAAGGACGTGAGGGATATCGCCTGCCTTTTTCCAGAGGAAAAAGTCAGGTGAAATCCCACGGTAATAAAGCACTATCGGTGGCAGCGAAAACCTTCTGAGCTTGCGATCAGAAGTGATCCCCAGAACGAAGGCACTAACAAATCAGCCGCGTTCTGAGAGAAGCTTACCCAGGCGATCGAGGTCGTTGACGACGCGCCATTGGCCGCCGCCCGCTTCGACCTTTTGCCGCCACAGGGCCAGTCGGTCGAGGTATTCGCGCGGGTCGACGTTATCGGTGCGCAGCTTGGTGACGTTCACTGCGACTACCTCGACATTGTCGAAGGACAGATCGATATCGCGGTTGTAGCCCGCGGGCAGCTCTTCCTGCATGTCGGAGAAAATCAGGATGGTCTTGTCGCCCACCTCGTGCTCGGTGAGGTATTCGTCGGCCTGCAGCAGGCCGCCGGAGATATCCGTGTAGGCCGCTGAGCGGGTGCTCTCGATGAATTCGTCGATCTTGTCCAGAAAAGCACGCTTCTCCTGGTTGGCCGTGCTCGGCCGATCGCTGAAGGTGGTCTTGGCGATGATGTCCTTCTCGCTGAAGCTGCCGGTGTCGATACGGGCCACCGCGAAGGCGTCGCCGGAATCGAGCTGGGTCAGCAGGTAGGCGATGATCTGTCGCGCCTTCTGCAACTCGGCGGTATAGGTGCCGGAGGTGTCCAGCAACATATAGACACCGCGGTTGCTGTTGCTCGGACCGTCCGGCGCCGAGCAACTCAGCGGCACGAAGCCGATCAGGACAATCAGTGCTGCTCTAAGGAGTTTTTCCATAGCCCCGTTACCCCGTCATCCTGCGCCTTCTTGTTGTCCTGCTCGGGTTCGGGCAGGGTCTTGAAACGCGTTTCCAGCCACAGGGGCAGGAAGGCCACGGCATCGCAGACTTCGGCCAGGAACGGGCCGAGACCGCGGAACAGGGCGCCGGAGATCCGCAGAACGGTCGCCAGTACGCGAATCAATGCCACCGTGAACATGCCGAGCACAGTACGCAGGGAGTGAATGAATGTTTCCAGCGGGATGGCCACAAAGGTCAGCGCAAACGGCAGGATGAAGCCCATGCCCATCTGTGCTGCCGTGGTAATCCACATGAAGGGCGGCGGTCCCGCCGCCAGTTCCTCGCCCCGCAGCATGGCGGAGGTGGCCAGCTCGTCCTGTACCAGGATTTCGCGCATGAAGGCCAGACCCGCCTCTACCAGCGCCAGCGAGGTGAGAATACCCAGGGAGATCCAGACCATGCGCACCCGCAGGCGGTCGTCCAGGGCGCTGATCACCGGGAACAGCCGGGTAATCCGCAGTGACTCCATCAGGAACAGGCCCATGGAGATCTCCACCATGATGATCACCAGTGCGGCGATGTCCGCCACCTGCATGGTGCCGATGGTGCTGGTGCCGCCGACCATCTCGGCCATGGGCCGGGCGATCAGGTTGAAGTTGATAATGGCGCCGCCGACGGCGATGGCCAGTACAAAGCTGGACACAAAGAACTGGGTCAGCGACGAGGAGGACAGGCGACGCAGGGCCGCGTCCGAGCTCTGGTTGATCTCGGCGTAGTCCTTCATGTGGTTGTCGATAGCACCGGCGCGATCCAGCAGCCGCTGCAGGCGGGTCTCCGCCCCGCCCAGTCGGCGCACCAGTTCCTGCCAGTGGGGCCGTGCCCTGCTCAGCAGGCGGTGGCGTTCGCGGGAATCCTTGCGGTACTCATCGATGGCGCGCTCTTCCATGTCCTGGATGGACTGGTGCACGCTCTCCAGCATGGTGGCCACCATGCCTTCGGCCTTGGGAATCTGTGCAATCGCCGCAACTGCCTCGGTCCAGGCGTGGGGTGCCGGGGGCACTTCGCGGCTGCGCTGGTAGTCTTCCTCGATGGCAGTGATGGCCTCACTGACCTGGCGATGCAGGGCCGGGTAATCGCCCAGCTCCTTGCGCACCGTGTGATCGATGCGCTCGAACTCACGCTCTACTGCCCGCTCCGCCGCCTGGCGGCCCTGCTCCAGCAGCACCTCACGGTTGCGCTCCTGCAGGGAGCGCTCGGCGTGTTTGAGTGCCACACTGCCCATCCGGCAGGCCCGGTACAGGGTGTTGGCGGCGTGCAGGAAACCCGCGCGCAGCGAGCTGCGGCTGAAATACACCACCAGCGAAAGCATCAGGAATAGCAGTAGCAGCGATAGCCCCGGGTAGGGGGTAATGCTCAGAACGTCCGACCAGCTCATAGTAAAGCCCTCCGATATCCCCTATTGATGGCAGGGCGGAGGCCAACGCGCCAATCACGAATCGGCAGACTGTGACCGCGGTCACAGTCGCTGAAAGTGGCTTATGGGGACTGTGACGGCAGTCGGTGGGAGGGTGGAACTACCGGGAGCAACGCCGTCACGCCGCCACTCCCGGGATAGTGGATCAGGCCTTATTCCATGCGGTCTTCGGTGGCCAGGCTGACCACCACCCGCCGATTGGCGGCGCGCCCTTCTTCGGTGTCGTTGCTGGCGATGGGCTGCGATTCCCCGTAGCCCTTCGCCACCAGTCGGCCGGCGTCTACACCGTAGCGGCTGGTCAGCACATCGATCACCGCCTCGGCGCGGCGCTGGGACAGGCCCTGGTTGTAGGCCTCGGGACCCATGCTGTCGGTGTGGGCCTCAATCTCCGCCACCACGTCCGGGTGGCGCCCCAGGAAGTCTGCCAGCGCCTTGATGTCGTCCAGGTAATTGGTATCGACATTGGCAGAGTCAAAGCCGAAGTTCACCTTGAGCTCCACCGATTCACCGCGCACGAAGCGGGGCTCACAGCCACGCTCGTCGACGCTGCGGCCGGCAGGCGTGCCCGGGCAGGCGTCCTTCTCATCGATGACGCCATCGCCGTCACTGTCCAGCGGCTCGGGCTCAGGTTCGGGTTCAGGAGCGGGCGCAGGCTCCGGCGCTGCCGCTACGCGGCGCGACTTGGGGGTCCCGAGGCGGTATGACAGGCCGATAGAGACCGTGAAATCACTGGTGTCGTCATCCCAGCCGAACAGGTAGCGGGCATCACCGCGCAGGCTGAAGTTCTCGGTGAAATACCAGTGCACCCCGCCGCCGAAGTTGGTCTCGTTGTCGACATCGTCGAGGTTGCCGTTGGGTACGTCCCAGTCCCGCTCGAGTTCCCCGTAACCGGCCGCCAGGTAGGGCTGTAGATTGCCACGAGGCTTGAGGTAGTAGAGCGCGTCGAGGTGCCAGCGCAGGGTGTCCACGTCGAAGCCAATATCGCCGTCGGCCTCGCCGTCACTGAGCCAGAATTCAGCGGCCCAGCGCTCGGTGAAGCGGAATTCAAGGGCGCCGTAGTAGCCGAAGTCGTCGTCGACCTCCCGGTCATCGTCAAAGATGTTGTAGGTACCACCGGCCGAGAAAGTGATGGGCGGGCCGTCGGCGGATGCCGTGGATGCCACGGTCAGCAGCATGGCCAGCAGCAGGGCCAGGGGAGCGTGTGAACTTTGCATGGGGGCGAACTCCTTGTCAGTTTGTACTTTATTTTCTGTTTTAGGGAAGCCGTGCGCCCCAAGCATAACAACGGCACAGGTAATTCACTATTGCGGCAAAGCTCTGTGCAGCTTTTCTGGCGCCTACCAACCCAGCCTGTCCTTGATGAATGGAATAGTGAGTGTGCGCTGCAGCGCCATGGAATCGCGATCCAGTTGCTCCAGTATGCCCATCAGCGCCGACATGGACCGGGGTGCGCGTGACAGGATATAGCGCGCCGCCTCGTCTTCCAGCAGCAGGCCACGACGGGCGGCGCGAAACTTGAGAATGGCGAGCTTGTCGGGGTCAGCCGGCGCCGGCAGCTGGAACACCACACCCCAACTCAGGCGCGAGGCCAGGTCGGGAAGTGTGATGGGCAGCTGGCGGGGTGCTGCCTCGGCACTGATCAGCAGTCGGCAGCCACGCTCACGGGCCCGGTTGATGAAGTTGAACAGCTCGAGCTCCCAGTCAGGGGCCCCCGCCACCGCGTGGAAATTGTCCAGGCATACCCGGGACAGGGCCTCGACACCGTCGAGTACCTGGTCGGGCGCCATGACACAGAGCTGGTCCAGGGGCAGGTACAGGGCATGCCCCGAGGGCAGCGCATGGCAGGCGGCCTGCAGCAGGTGGCTGCGGCCACTGCCGGGCTGACCGTGCAGGAATATGGACGGCTCGCCGTCCGGCCCGAGCTGGTTTTCCAGCATGGGGCGCAGCGGACCGAGCGCGTCGCTGAACAGGAAATTGTCGATGGTCGCATCGTCTCTCAGGTGAACCGGCAGCGCCAGCTGTGCCAGGTCGGCCGCCATCAGTCAGTCTCACCGGTGTAGAAGTCAGAGGCCTTGTAGTAGTCCTTGACGTGGCGCAGCAGCACCGCAACCACCGCCGCCATCGGCAGGCCAATCAGTACACCCACGAAACCCGCCAGCTGGCCGCCGGCCAGGACTGCAAATATTACCGCCACCGGATGCAGGCCGATACGATCGCCTACCAGGTAGGGCGTGAGGATGTAGCTCTCGATCATCTGCGCCACGGAGAACACCGCCGCCACGCCCAGCAGGGCACTGAATTCCCCGAACTGGATCCAGGCGGCAATGGCCGCGGCGCCCACTCCCATAACGGTGCCCAGATACGGCACGATAGCGAACAGGCCGGCGAACACGCCAATAGCGACGGCCACCTCCAGGCCCAGGATCATCAGGCCCGCGGAGTAGATGACGGTGAGCGCCATCATTACCAGCAGCTGCCCGCGCAGGAAGGCGCCGATCACCTCGTCACATTCACGCGCCAGGGCGTAGCCCGGGTTCTGCCAGTCTTCCGGCAGCAGGCTCATTGCCTTGGGGGTGATCTTGTCCCAGTCCCGCAGCAGGTAGAAGGCCACCACCGGAATCAGCACTGCGTTACCCAGCGACAGCGCCAGGTTGGCGCTGGAGCTGCCGACATAGCGGCCCAGGGCCGCCAGCATCTTGCCCAGCGACTGCCAGTTTTCCGTGAGTGTCTGCCGGAGCTGCAATTTCGGAACCGCCTCTGGCGGCAGGTCCAGGGCGGCCCGCAGCCAGGGCAGCACGCTGGTGGTGGCCCATTCATAGGCCACGGGAATGCCGCGCAACAACACGTTCACCTGGCTGAGCAGCAACGGCAACATGACCGCCGCAGCGCCCAGCAGGAGAATCGTCAGCCCCAGGAATACCAGGGTCACCGCCAGGCCGCGGCTCACACCGCGGCGCTCAAGCCAATCGGTGACCGGGTCGCCCAGGTAGGCCAGCAGGGCGCCGACCACGAAGGGCGAGAGGATGGGGCGCAGTTCGTAGGCCAGCCACAGCAGCAGCCCCAGGGCAATCAGCAGCGGCAGGCCCAGGAACTGGCGGCTGGGCCGCATCATGGATTCCATCGATACACCAGGTCCAGGTTTATGGGGCCGCGGCGCAGCGGCGTCGCTGACTCCAGGCGCTCGAGGCGGCGGTTAAGGGAAACGATACGATCCAGCTGCTCCGGCTCCGCCTGGGCCGAGAGCCGGAACACCACACTCTCACCCTCCAGGTAGGCCGGCCAGGCATCGTCAATCAGTTCGATTTCCTCGAACAGTCGCAGCACCGCCTGGTACTGGCCAAAGTCCGCCACCGCATCCACCCGCACCAGGACTTCCTGGCCGGTGCTGGCACCGGCGGCGACCGCGTAGCGCTCGGCCATGCGATCGGCCACAAAATCGACCGCCCGGGCGGTAAATACCGGTGCGGCCTCGCCATAGAAGCTGCCGGTCGCCGAATCCTGGCTGGAAAGATAGGTCCAGTCTCCCATCCAGCGCTCACCGGGCAGCACCGTCAGCCGCCCGGCCAGCACGTTGGCAACACCGTAGCGCTCTGAGGCACCGAAAATCGCCAGCTCGTCCATACGCCACAGTCGGTGCACGTCCAGCGCCAGCGTGTCCTGCAGGTCGTAGAGAGGGTAGACCGCCGGCACACCCCGGCGCTCGAGCTCCAGGGCCAGTTGTTCAAACACGGCCGGGTCGCTTTCCGCGGTAGCGAAACGCCGCTCGCTGCCGTCATCGACCACCAGCCACACCAGCAGCGGCGGCCGGTTGGCAGTCCACAGCGGTGCGCGGGCTTCCAGCAGCAGGGTATTGACCAGTTCCGGGTCAAAATGCACCTGCAGCTGCAGGCTGTCGGCATCCGGTCGCAGGTAGCGGTAGCGCTGCATGTAGCTTGATGCACTGTCCAGCGACGTCTGCAGCAGCGGGTTCTCGAGCACCTGGGGGCTGCCCGACATCTTGACGAATACCTGCGCCAACCCGGCCCTGGTGGCGCGAGACAGCTCCCGCTGGGAGTGATCATCCACAGGCACCAGCGCGCGGTGCAGGTCTTCCACCACCACTGCCTGCAGGGGCAGCGACAGCAGGATCAGCAGACAGAAAAGGGCTTTGCGAAGCCTCACGTGGTCGGACTCGAGCGGGTCATGGACCGCGGATTTTAGCAGTACCGGGGCGCGCGGCGACAGGATAGAATAGCGCCTTTTTCCACACCCCCCTGCCAACATGAGTGACGACCCCGCCAAGTCCCAGCAGCTGAGTTACAAAGACGCAGGCGTCGATATCGATGCCGGTGAAGCGCTGGTCCAGCGCATCAAGCACGTGGCCAAACGCACCCATCGCCCGGAAGTCATGGGCGGCCTGGGCGGTTTCGGCGCTCTCTGCGAAATCCCCGCGGGCTACCGGGAGCCGGTTCTGGTATCCGGTACCGATGGCGTCGGCACCAAGCTGAAGCTGGCCATGGACCTGGGCATTCACGACAGCATTGGCATCGACCTGGTCGCCATGTGTGTCAACGACCTGGTGGTGGCCGGCGCCGAGCCGCTGTTCTTCCTCGATTACTACGCTACCGGCAAGCTGTCCGTGGACACCGCGGCGGCGGTGGTGGAAGGTATCGGCCGCGGCTGTGAACAGGCGGGCTGCGCCCTGGTCGGCGGCGAAACTGCCGAGATGCCCGGCATGTACGAGGGCGAAGATTATGACCTGGCGGGCTTCTGCGTCGGCGTGGTGGAAAAGTCCGGGATCATCGACGGCAGCGCTGTCCAGGGCGGTGACGTGCTGATCGGCCTGGCGTCCAGCGGACCGCACTCCAACGGCTACTCCCTGATTCGCAAGATCGTCGAGGTTGCCGGTGCCGACCTGCAGTCGGATTTCAACGGAGACAGCCTGGGGCGCACCCTGCTGGAGCCGACCCGCATCTACGTCAAGTCGCTGCTGGAGCTGTTCAAGAGCGTAGACGTGAAGGCCCTGTGCCACATCACCGGTGGCGGCCTGCTGGAAAACCTGCCGCGGGTCATCCCCGCCGGCGCCAGCGCGGTGATCGACACCGGGAGCTGGCAGTGGCCGCCGATCTTCGACTGGCTGCAGGGCGCGGGTAACGTCGACACCCGCGAGATGTACCGCACCTTCAACTGTGGCGTGGGCATGGTGGTGTGCGTGGCGGAGGCCGACGCCGAAGCGGCGCTGGCGGGCCTGCAAGCCAGTGGCGAGACCGCCTGGCGACTGGGCAGTATTGAGCAGGACGCCGAGCAGGCGGTGGTGCTGTCCGGGCTGTGAAGCTCGCGGTACTGATCTCGGGCAGCGGCTCCAACCTGCAGGCCTTCATCGACGCCTGCGAGGCAGGTACCCTGCCCGCCGACATCGCCGTGGTGCTCAGCAACAAGTCCGAGGCGGGTGGGCTGGCCCGGGCCGAGGCCGCCGATATCCCGACCCTGGTGATCGACCACCGTGAATTCGAGTCACGCGAGGCGTTCGACGCCGCCATGGTGGCCGCCCTCGCTCCCTTTGCCCCGGACCTGGTGATACTGGCCGGGTTCATGCGCATCCTGACGCCGGCATTTATCGCCGCTTTCCGCGGTCGACTGCTGAATATCCACCCGTCGCTGCTGCCGAAGTACCCTGGGCTACACACCCACCAGCGCGCGCTCGATGCGGGCGACACCGAAGCCGGCGCCACCGTGCACTTCGTCACCGAGGAACTGGACGGCGGCCCGCCGATCCTGTTTGCACAGGTAGCCATTGTGGAAGGCGACAACGCCGCATTACTGGCCGACCGGGTACAACTGCGGGAACACCAGCTCTATCCACAGGCCGCGCGCTGGTTTGTAGAAGGCCGGCTGGCCCTGCAGGGTGACCGCGCGCTACTGGACGGCGAGCCCCTGCCCCCGTCCGGCGTCGATCTCGATAAGGTCCAGGATTAGGCGAGGCGCCTACTTGAGCTGTCCCAGCGCCCGCGCTGCATTCTCGACATAGCGCTGTTCGGTGCGAATTCGCTCCTGGGCCACCGGGTCCGGCGCCAGCCGCAGGGCGTAGCCGAGCTGGCTGCGGGCCTCCAGCATGCGGCCGTTGAGATAGAAGTACTGGGCACGGGACTGGTGCAGGCCATAGGTGTTGCCCGTCAGGCCCTGGGTTTCCGCCAGCACATACCAGACGTAGGGGTCGTTCTGGCGCCTGGATGCCTGGGCGGTGAGGATTTCCTCGGCCTCGGTGTAGCGGCCAGCCCGCAGGTGGGCCTTGGAAACCGCCATGGTGAGCGGGTAGTTGCCCGGCATCAACATCCACTGCCGCCCCAGCAGCGACAGGGCGTCGTCAAACTCACCGGATTCGATATAGATATCGGCTTCCGCCAGCAGGTAGGGAAGATTGTCCGGGCGATATTCCCTGAGCGGCGTCAGCAGCTCCATGGCCTCGGCGAACTTGCGCTGCCGGGTGAGTACCAGCACCAGTCCATACTGCTGCGACTCAGCGTTGCGGCCCTTGCGCTTGAGGCGCTTGCGGAACCAGGCTTCCGCTTCTTCATCGGTGCGGAAGCTCGAGGCCTGTACGCGCATGCGCATGAGCTGGAAGTCCGGGTTGTCGGCATAGACCCGGCGCGGGTATTGACGCGCCCGGTTGCGGGCGTCGGCGATACGGGTCTCGGTCAGCGGGTGGGTCATCAGGAACTCCGGCGGCCGCCTGGACCCGCGGTACTGAGACTGCATGACCGTGAACATATTGGCGGCGCCGTTGGGGTCCAGCCCGGCCCGCGCCAGGTTCTGGATGCCGACCCGGTCGGCCTCTTTTTCATGGGCGCGGCTGAAGCGCAGCTGGTTCTGCTGGGCCGCCGCCTGGGTGCCGGATATCGCTGCCATGCCCGCATCGCCGGCACCCGCGACGATAGCCACCATGCCCCCCAGCATGCCCAGCAGGGTGGG